>JADZAQ010000049.1 GCA_020852555.1 Burkholderiales bacterium | reverse complement strand
CGTGGGGCGGGACCCCGGATCGTTAGATGTTCCGGTCCGCCTGCCCGGGCGCGCTCAGGTATTGCGTAGCTTGCTCGCTCGGGCAGCAGCACAGGACTTGCGAAACGCCAGATCGTATGGATCGATGGTACCGAAGCGATCGGGCCGAAAGTCGGTGAGATCCACGGCGGGCTCCTCGCCCAGGACGAGGCTCGCGAGCGCGGCGCCGATGCCGCCGGAAGCGGAGACGCCGGCGCCGCAGCAGCCACCGGCGACGAGGAAACCGGCAACATCACCGGCCCGGCCGAGGATGAAATGGCCGTCGGGCGTGTAGGTGGACAGTCCCGTGATGTGATGCGCGAACGGCAGGTCGTCGAGGGCGGGAATGAACGTCCGCAGCGCGGATGCGTTGTCCACGAGCTCCGCCCAGTCCTCACCCTCGTCCGAGAGAGCGAGTTCGCCGATGTCGTCGGGCAGCGTGCGCGCGTCGTACGTTCGCGACCGCGGCTCCTGCACGCCGAGGAGAAGTCCGCCCACTTCCGGTCGCGTGTAGGTGCGGGCGTCGGGCAGGTAGACGAGAGGGTGCTCGCGGGGCCAGCCGTCCCGCGGCGCGGTGATCCAGTAGTGACTGCGCACGGGAGCGGTGCCGAGAGCGAAGCCGATGCTTGCCGCGAGACCGATCGCCCACGCCCCCGCGGCATCGACGACGGCGTCGGCGGTGATGGTCCCTTCATCGGTGCGCACTCCGGTGACACGGGTGCCGTCATGCACAATCGCGCGGACTGCCGTGCGCGACCGGAAGCGCACGCCGCGCTGGCGGGCGGCGGCAGCATAGGCGCGCGTGAACTGGTACGCGTCGAGGTAACCGTCGTCCTCGACGTGCGAGATGCGTCGTGCCATCGTCGCGTCGACCCACGGCGCCAGCGCCCGGACGTCCGCGGGATCGGGATGGCGCACGCTCACCCCGGCTTCTTCCAGCACACGGTCCATCGCCGCCAGTTCCGCGGCCCTCGCTTCGCTCACCGCCACGCGCACGCTGCCGACGCGGTGGAATCCCACGGGCTCCCCGAGCACCGCACCCAGCTCGTCGATCACCTCGCACGTCCGGCGCACGAGTTGCATCGTCGGCCGGTGCAAGCGTCCGCGAGTGACGAGGCCGGCGGACCGCGCGGTGGCGCCGGAGCCGATGTCGTTGCGTTCGAGGACCAGCACGTCGGTGTGCCCGCGGCGCGCGAGGTGCCAGGCGATGCTACAGCCGAGGATGCCGCCGCCGATGACGACGGTTGCCACCGCCGACGGGCCGAGGGCGCTCACGCGTCGAAGAGGCGGACGCGCTCGCCGCGGATGCGCACCCGCAGCGGGCTGCCCACGGCGAGACCCTGCTCGGCAATGGCGTTGAGCGACAGGAAGACGGTGAGCGGCTGACCGAGGTCGTCGGCGATGACGCGCGCGAGGCAGTGCGAGCCGTGGAAATCGATGCGCTCGATGGTCGCCGCGATGGCGTCTCCGGCGGACGCAGCCGGCTCGAGCGGGACGATGTCCTCGGGTCGCAGGTACGCGCGCACCATGCGGCCCGGATCGCCACCGGCCAGCGGACAGTCGACGACGCGGCCGCCGATGCGCAGACGCCCCGGCATCTCGATCGCGGCGTCGAGGATGTTGACCTTGCCGACGAAATTCGCGGCAAACGGCGTCGCCGGCTCGCGGTAGACCTCGAGTGGGGTGCCGACCTGGTTGATCACGCCGTGGTTCATCACCACGATGCGATCGGCCATGGTGAGCGCCTCCTCCTGGTCGTGCGTGACCATGATGGTCGTGACACCCAGACGTTGCTGCAGGGCGCGGATCTCGTGGCGCAGGTGGATGCGCACGATGGCGTCGAGCGCCGAGAGGGGTTCGTCCAGCAGGAGCAGGCCAGGGGAGGTCGCGAGCGCGCGGGCGAGCGCGATCCGCTGCTGCTCGCCGCCCGAGAGCTGGTTCGGATATTTCGCGGCGGAGTGCGGCAGCCCGATCAGGGCGAGCAGCTCCTCGACACGCGAAGCGATCGCCGCGCGGCCGAGGCGTCGATTCACCAGGCCGTAGGCGACGTTGTCGAAGACGGTGAGGTTCGGGAACAGTGCATACGACTGGAAGACGATGCCGTAGTCGCGCTGCGTGGGCGCGAGCGTCGAGATGTCGCGGCCATCCTGGTGGATGGTCCCCGACGTCTGTCGTTCGAGTCCCGCGATGATGCGCAGCAGCGTCGTCTTCCCGCAGCCGGACGGTCCAAGGAAGCAGACGAATTCGCCCCTGGCGATCTCGAGATCGATCGCACGCAGCGCGACGAACGTGCCGAAGACCTTGTGGATCGCCTTCAGGACGAGATACGGCTCCGGCCGTGCGGCGATACTCATCGAAGATCTTCGGCGGGCAGGTCGGTGGTGAGCAGCGCGCCGGGCGACGCGCGCGCTTGCCGCAGGCACCTGGCAGGCGGGCGGAGGATAAGACACGCTCGGGTCCTTGTAAAGAACGAAAGCGCATCGGCCACGCGCCGACGCTCGGGCCGATTCGCTGCGTCTCGCCGCTAGCGGCATTCGCGAATGCTGCGCTATCATCGGAAAAAAGTCCGCGGGCGAGTTGCGACCCGAGGCGGGGTGGCACAGCACCGCGGCAACACATCACTGATCAGGGAGAGATCATGCGCAAAGCGGAGAGTTCGGGTCGTTGGTTCCACGGGTTCGTCGCGTGTTTGTCGTGGCTCGTCATGCTCGCCCCGTTGCCGGCCTCGGCGGCCACGGAACTCACGGTCTACACGGCATACGAGAACGACGATCTCAAGGCGTACAAGGCGGCGTTCGAGAAGGACAACCCGGATATCACCATCAACTGGGTGCGCGACTCGACCGGCGTGATCACCGCGAAGCTGATCGCCGAGAAGGAGAATCCACGCGCGGATGCGGTCTGGGGGCTCGCCGTGACGAGCCTGCTGGTCCTCGAGGACTACGACCTGTTGCTGGCCTACGCGCCCAAGGGGCTGGAGAAGATCTCAGCCAAGTTCCGCGATCCGGCCAACCCGCCGCGCTGGCTCGGCAACTCGGGCTGGGTCTGCGCGATCATCTTCAACGAGGCCGAGGCGAAGAAGAAGAGCATGCCCAAGCCGGTGACCTGGAAGGATCTCGCGAATCCGGCCTACAAGGGTCAGATCGTGATGTCGCATCCCGCCTCGTCGGGGACGGGATTCATGTACGTCTCGGCCTGGCTGCAGCTCTATGGCGAGGACGAGGGGTGGAAGTTCATGGACGCCTTGCACCAGAACGTCGCGCGCTACATGCACTCGGGTTCCGCACCCGCATCGGTCGCCGCCAAGGGCGAGTACGCGATCGGTCTGGGCTTCGACGTCCGCGGTTCGCGCCTGAAGGAGGAGGGAGCGCCGATCGACGTGATCATGCCCAGGGACGGGTTGTGCTGGGAGATGAACGCGATGGGAATCGTCAAGGGCGCCAAGAAGACCGATGCGGCGCGCAAGCTCATGGAGTGGGGCATCTCGGAGAACGCGGTCCGCCTCTACGGCTCGACGCGTGCCGTGGCAGCCATCCCCGGCTACGCGAAGCCGCTGGCGTTCCTGCCCAAGGACATGGAAGAGCTGATCATGAAGCAGGATTTCGCGTGGGCGGCCAAGAATCGGACCCGCATCCTGGCGGAGTGGGAGAAGCGCTACGGCTCCAAGGCCGATCCGAAGAAATAGTGCGCCGCCGCGTTCACACATCGCACCGGTGTGAGGCGGCGCCGGTGCGGGTTGACGGCTGCATCACGCACCGCCGATGACCGCGATCGTCGCAGGTCCTCGCGGGGCAGGCGCCGCACCCCGCGATACTGGGGCGCTGGCGATGCGCTCGCTTGCCGTCGGCGTCGTGGCCTTCCTGCTGCTCGGGCTGGCGGTACCGCTCGCGCTCATGCTCGCCAAGAGCTTCCAGGACGCCAAGGGAGTCTTTGTCGGCCTCGCCAACTACGCGGCGTACTTCTCCTCGCCGGCGCCGCAGCAGTCGATCGTCAATACGCTGGTGGTGGGGCTCGTGAGCACGCTCATCACGATCCCGCTCGCCTTCGCCTACGCCTACGGCATCCATCGCTCGTGCATGCCCGGCAAGGCGGTGTTTCGCGGCATCGCCCTCATCCCGCTGCTCACGCCCTCGCTCCTCTTCGCGCTCGCCCTGGTGCAGCTCTTCGGGAACCAGGGCATCCTCAAGGCGCTGCTGCTCGGACACTCGATCTACGGACCGATCGGGATCGTGATCGGCATGACCTTCGCTCACTTCCCGCACACCTTCATCGTCATCAGCACCGCGCTCTCGCTCGCCGACCGTCGCCATTTCGAGGTCGCCGAGTCGCTCGGCACGAGCCGGTGGCGCGTCTTCCATACGCTCACGCTGCCGGCCGCGAGCTACGGCCTGATCAGCGCCTCGATCATCTCGTTCATGCTCTCGATCACCGACTTCGGTATTCCCAAGGTGATCGGCGGCCAGTTCGATGTGATCGCCACCGACATCTACAAGCAGGTGATCGGGCAGCAGAATTTCGAGATGGGCTCGGTGGTGAGCGTGCTGCTGCTGGTCGCCGCGGCCGCGACTTTCGCGCTGGCGCGCGGCGTGCAGCGCCGCCAGGTGGCGATGATGAGCACGCGCGCCGTCCCCTACGAACCGGTGCCGCGCCGGTGGTTCGACGTGGCGATGTTCGCCTTCTGCACCGTGGTGGCGCTCGCGATCATCGGCATCCTCCTCGTCGCCGCGGTGAGCTCGTTCATCCGCTTCTGGCCGTACAACCTGAGCCTCACGCTCAAGCACTACAACTTCGATCTCGCCGCCGGCGGGGGCTGGCAGGCGTATCGGAACAGCCTCACGCTCGCCGCGTGGACCGCGGTAGTGGGCACGACGATCGTCTTCCTCGGCGCCTACGTCGTCGAGAAGACGCGCGAGATGCACTTCGTGCGGCAACTGATCCAGGCGCTTGCGGTCATGCCGATGGCGGTGCCCGGACTCGTGCTGGGGCTCGCGTACATCTTCTTCTTCAACAAGCCGGGCAATCCGCTGGGCTTCCTTTACGGCAGCATGGGCATCCTCGTGCTGGTCACCGTCGTCCACTATTATTCCGTCACGCACTTCACGATGCTGACCGCGCTGAAGCAGATCGATCCGGAGATCGAGTCGGTGTCCGACTCGCTCAAGGCTTCGCGCTTTCGCACGCTGTGGCGGGTGACCGTCCCGCTGTCCATGCCGGCGATCCTCGATGTCTCGATCTATTTCTTCCTGAGCGCCATGACCACCGTTTCCGCGGTCATCTTCCTCTATTCGACGCAAACCAGCCTTTCCTCGATCGCCGTGCTCAACATGGACGACGCCGGCGAGTTCGCGCACGCCATCGCCATGGCCACGGTGATCTCGATCACGTGCATCGGTGCGCGTGTGGTGCATCACTTCCTGACGCGCGGCATCCACCGCCGCACGCAGGCGTGGCGCGCGCCATGAGCGTGAAGGCCCGCCCCGAGGGCGAATGGCCGCGCAGCGCGCCAGCGCGGAGGGTCGTCCAGTGAATGCGGATGGAGTACGCAGCGCGCGGCCCATCGTGGTCATCGGCGCCGGCATCGTCGGCGTGTGCTGCGCCGCTTACCTGCGCCGCGACGGCCACGACGTCCTGCTTCTCGACCGCGAGGGGCCGGCGGCGGGCACGTCGCAAGGCAACGCGGGGGCGCTGAGCCCCGGCAGTTGCGTGCCACTGGCGATGCCCGGCGTCTTCGGCAAGATCCCCGGCTGGCTGATGGATGCGGAAGGGCCGCTCACGATCAGGCCGCGCTACTTCCCGCGTGCGCTCCCCTGGCTGCTGCGTTTCACTCTTTCGGCGCGGCCTGCACGCGTGGCGAAGATCGCCGACGCCCTGCGTGCGCTGCATCGGCCCGTTTTCGATTGCTACGAGCCGCTGGTGACCGCGGCGGGTTGTGCCGATCTCATCCGGCGCACGGGGACACTCGCCGTGTATCGCAGCGAGAAGGCGCTTGCCAGCAGCGAGTCGGACTGGAGCATCCGGCGCGAGCGTGGTGGCGAGTTGCGTGCAGTGAGCGGGGCGGAGTTGCGCGAGATCGAGCCGGCGCTGGCGCCTGCCTACACTCACGGCATGTTCATCCCTGACCACGGCTACACGGCCAATCCGCAGCGCATGGTGCAGGCGCTGGCAGGCCGCTTCGTCGCCGACGGCGGTAGACTGGAAATCGGCGCGGTGCGTGCGCTCGAGGGAGCCGGTGAATCGATCGCCGTGCGGATGGAAGACGGGCGCGCGATCGACGCCGACCGCGTCGTCGTCGCCGCGGGCGCCTGGTCGGGCCGGGTCCTGGCCTCGCTCGGCATCCGCCTGCCGCTCGAGACGCAGCGCGGCTACCAGGTGACGATCGCGGATGCCGGCGTCGCGCCGCGACTGCCGGTGGTCGTGTCGGAGGGCAAGTTCTACGCGACACCCATGGAGGGCGGGCTGCGCGTCGCAGGCACGGTCGAGTTCGCCGGCCTGGAGGCGCCGCCCGAGTACCGGCGCGCGCGCCGACTTCTGGAGCAGGTACGCGAGCTGTACCCGGGGATACGTACGGAGCGCCATACGCAATGGATGGGCCACCGCCCCTGTCTGCCCGATTCGCTGCCGGTGATCGGCGCCCGGCACGGTCATCCGCGCGTGCTGCTCGCCTTTGGCCACGGCCACAACGGCATGACGAGCGGTCCAGTCACCGGGCGCCTCGTCGCCGACCTGGTCGCGGGACGCAAACCCTTCATCGATTGCTCTGCTTATTCGCCGGATCGTTTCTGATCCGCGCATCGCGCAGCGTTGCCCGCGCTGCGGGCGCGCCGCGATGACACTCGAGACCGCGGTGCCGGCGCTCGCGCCCCCGCCACGCGCCGTCAGATCAGCACGATGTCGTACTGCTCCTGCGTGTAGAGCGTCTCCACCTGCAGCGAGATCGGCTTGGCGATGAAGTCGCCTAGCTGGGCGAGGCTCTGCGATTCCTCGTCGAGGAACATGTCGATCACCGACTGCGCGGCAAGGATCCGGAACTCGCGTGCGTGGAACTGCTTCGCCTCGCGGACGATCTCGCGCAGGATCTCGTAGCAGATCGTCTGCGGCGTCTTCAGCGCGCCGCGGCCCTGGCAGGTGGGACAGGGCTCGCACAGCACGTGCGCGAGCGACTCGCGGGTGCGCTTGCGCGTCATCTCGACGAGGCCCAGTTGGGTGAAGCCGTTGACGGTGAGCCGCGTGCGATCCTTCTCGAGCGCGCGATTCAATTCGGCGAGGACCGCGTGCCGGTGGTCGGCCATCTCCATGTCGATGAAGTCGATGATGATGATCCCGCCCAGGTTGCGCATGCGCAACTGGCGGGCGATCACCTGTGCCGCCTCGAGGTTGGTCTTGAAGATCGTGTCGTCGAAGCTGCGTCCACCGACGAAGCCGCCGGTGTTGACGTCGACGGTGGTCATCGCCTCGGTCTGGTCGAAAATGAGGTAGCCGCCCGATTTCAGGTCCACGCGGCGGGCGAGCGCCTTCTCGATCTCGTCCTCGACGCCGTGCAGGTCGTAGAGCGGACGCTCGCCGGCGTAATGGTGGATGCGGTCGACGAGTGCCGGCGTGTACTGGCGCGCGAAATCGATCATGCGCACGCAGGTCTCGCGCGAATCGACGAGGATGCGCGCGGTCTCGTCGGTCGACATGTCGCGTAGTACGCGCTGGGCGAGGTTGAGGTCCTGGTAGAGGAGCGAGGCGGCGGCGGCTTCCTGCGAGCGGCCGGAGAGGTCGCTCCACAGCTTGGTCAGGTACTCGATGTCCGCCTGCATCTCCCGCTCGGAGGCCGTCTCGGCCATCGTGCGGATGATGAAGCCGCCGGTCATGCCCTCGGGGAGCAGGTGCTGCAGGCGCTCGCGCAGCGTCTCGCGCTCGGCCTCGTCGTCGATCCGCTGCGAGATACCGATGTGCGAGTCCTGCGGCAGGTAGACGAGGAGCCTTCCGGCGAGGCTGATCTGCGTGGACAACCGCGCGCCCTTGGTGCCGATCGGGTCCTTGATCACCTGGACGAGGAGCGCTTGGCCCTCGTGCAGGATGCGCTCGATCGGCCGCTCGCCGCCGTGTCCGTTCTGCCGGTGCTCCCAGATGTCGGCGATGTGGAGGAACGCCGCGCGCTCGAGGCCGATCTCGATGAACGCGCTCTGCATGCCGGGTAGCACGCGGGCGACGCGCCCCAGGTAGACGTTACCGACGAGTCCGCGCGCGCTCGCCCGCTCCATGTGCAGTTCCTGCACCACGCCCTGCTCGAGCATGGCGACGCGCGTTTCCTGCGGCGTGACGTTGATCAGGATCTCGTGCGTCATGGGCGCGACCCCGCCGCGCCGGCATCGGGGTCGTGCGCGGGCACGCGGCGGCTGGTTGCCGCGTTATAGCACGGGCCGGCCGATCCGCGCGAGGAGGTCGGCGGTCTCCGCGAGCGGCAGGCCCATCACGCCCGAATAGCTCCCCTCGAGGCGCGCGATGAAGGCGGCGGCGCGTCCCTGGATGGCGTAACCGCCCGCCTTGTCGAGCGGCTCGCCCGATTCGATGTAGCGCTCGATCTCGCCGGCCGTGAGCTTGCGCAGGGTGACCTGCGAGACGCTCACCGCGACCTCGGTATCGTCCTGGTAGCGCAGCGCCACTGCGGTCACCACGTCGTGCGTGCGCCCGGCGAGCCGGGCGAGCATGGTGCGCGCGGCATCGAGGTCGGCGGGCTTGCCGAAGGCGATCCCGTCGAGGACCACCTCGGTATCGGCGCCGAGCACCGGGCGCGGCGGGAGATTGCGCTCCTGCATGCGCTTCCATCCGGTGGACGCCTTGGCCCGGGCGATGCGCTCGACGTAATGCAGCGCGGGCTCGCCGTCGAGCGCTTCTTCCACGACGTCGCGATGGCGACCCGGCGCACTGCGCAGGCGCAACTCCTCGAATTCGATACCCAATTGCCGCAGCAGTTCCTGCCGGCGGGGGCTGCGCGAGGCGAGATAGATCGAGCGGTCGGACGCCAAGGGGGCGGCTGGACGGTCGGTGGGCTTGGGTTTGGTCATGGCGGTGCTGGGCGCGTCGCCGACCGGCAGGCCGGTGCGGCGCGCCACGCTCATTCGCGATGGTACGGGTGTCCGGTGGCGATCGCCACGGCGCGATAGATCTGCTCGGCGACGATGATGCGCACGAGCCCGTGCGGCAACGTCATGGCGGACAGCGCGACACGGTCGTGGGCGTCGCGCTTGAACGCGGCGTCGAGGCCATCCGCGCTGCCGATGACGAAGGCCGGTTCGATCGCCGCATCGCGCCAGCGCCCGATCCGGTCAGCGAGGTCGCGGGTGGTCCACGCCGCCCCTCGTTCGTCGAGGGCGATGACGCGACAGCCGGCGCAGGCGGTTCGCAAGCGCGCGGCTTCGGCAGCGAGCACCTGCTCGATCGTCTTGCCACCGTTGCGCGGCTCGGGTCGGATCGGGAGGATGGTCAGGGCGTATTCGCGCGGCAACCGCTTAACGTAGGTCGCGATCCCGGCGTCGACCCACGCGGGCGTGCGCTGGCCGAGCGTCACGATGCGCAGCTTCAACGTCGTCGCCCGCCGCGACGGAGCCGCCTTCGTGCTACGCCGCCTTGACCCGCCGGCGGGTGGCGCCTGCGTCCCACAACTCTTCGAGATTGTAGTAGGCGCGCACCGCCGGTTGCATCACGTGGATCACGATGTCCCCGCAGTCGACGAGCGCCCATTCGCCCGCCTCTTCACCTTCGAGGCCGAGCACCCGGGCGCCGGCCTCCTTCATGCGGTCGCGCACGTGGTGGGCGAGCGCCTTGACCTGCCGATTGGACTCGGCGGTGGCGATGACCAGGAAATCGTAGAACGTGGAAAGCTTGCGAACGTCGAGGACCTTGATGTCGCGGGCCTTGATGTCCTCGAGGGCGGTGACGGCGGTCTGCGTGAGCTTGTTAAGGCGCATCCTGGCGTGGTGGGCTCGTGGGAAGGTAGAGGTGGTGTCGTTCAATATAGGCCAAAACCGCGGGCGGCAGCAATTCGCCGACGGCGCTGCGGCCGGATTGGCCGCGGGCGAGTTGCGTGCGTATCCAGGTCGCCGAAATCGGGTGTGCGCTGATCGCCTGTTCGTAGATGGCGCCGGCGGGGCTGGAACGCAAGAGCGTGGCGTCGGTGACGTGGCGAGTGCGCCACTCGCCGGCGAGCGCGGCCGGGAGGTCGCGCTCGAGATCGACGCCCGGGCGTGCCGCCACCACCAGGTGCGCGAGGGCGAAGACGTCACGCCAGCGGTGCCAGGTGGGCAGGCCGTGGAAGGCATCGGCGCCGACGACGAGGAGGAGCGGGCGCGTGGCATCTTCGCCACGCAGTTCCTCCAGGGTCACCACCGTGTAGCTCTTGCCGCCACGGATGATCTCGCGGGGGTCGACGACGAGCCCGGCCGGCCACCCGTCCACCGCGAGCCGCAGCATCGCAAGCCGATCCGCCGCCGAGGCCGCCGGCCCGTCGCGATGCGGTGGATCGCCGGCGGGGACGAGCCGCACCTCGGGCAGCGCGAGCCCGGCACGAACGTCCTGCGCGAGGTGCAGATGCCCGTAGTGGACGGGATCGAACGTTCCGCCGAGGAGCGCCAGGGGGGCGGTCAAGTCGGATGCGCCGCGCGGTGTCGGCGGCGCGTCAGAAGCGCGAACCCGCTTGCGTCAGGAAGGCGAGCTCTTCCGGCGTCGAGACACGGCCGAGGATCTCGTTGCGATGCGGGTAGCGGCCGAAGCGAAAGATGATCTCGGCATGCTTGCGCGCCCATTCGAGCGGCTCCGCGTCGCCGGTATCACGGGCGAGCGCCGTGAAGAGCTCGAGCGAGCGGTGCTGCATCGCCTCGCTCTCGGCGTGCTCGAACGGCAGGTACAGGAACGAGCGGCCACGCCCGTCCAGCTGACGGTCGAGGCCACGGGCGATCGCCTCTTCGGCAGCGGCGAGCGCTTGCGGGTCGCCCGCGAACGCGCGCGGCGTATCGCGAAAGATGTTGCGCGTGAACTGGTCGAGGACGATCACGTAGGCGAGCGTTCCGTGCGCCGTGGCGCACCACTCGCGCAAGCCGCCGGCGAGCGCCTGCGCCACCGTGTCGCCGAAGCGGCGGTGGATGTCGTCGTCGAAGGCGGCATCCTTCGCGAACCACACCGCGCGCGCCGTCCCGTGCTCCGGGGTGCCGGGAGCACCGAACCAGAAATCGAGGACGGCTCGGGCGTGAAGGTCCATCCGGCTATCATACGCACTGCCGCGGGCCCTGGTGCCATCCTTCCCTTCGGGTGCGGCGCCACTGCACGATGACCGCACCCCAGCGTAACGTCTTCCTCCTCGCCTGCTGCCAGGCGCTCCTCCTCACCAACGCCTCGGGCCTGATCTCGATGAACGGGCTCGTCGGCTACGCGCTGGCGAGCAACAAGACGCTGGCCACTCTCGGGGCGACCACCTACGTGCTGGGTTCGGCCGTCGCCACCATGCCGATGTCGCTGTGGATGGCGAAGGTCGGGCGTCGTCGTGGCTTCATGGTTGGTGCGCTCGTCAACGTCGTCGGCTGCGGCATCGCCGTCGCGGCGCTCCTCGCACGCAGCTTCACGCTCTTCTGCCTCGCGACGGCGGTGATCGGCGTCTACAACGCGATCGGCCTCCAGTACCGGTTCGCGGCGGCGGAGGTCTCCTCGCCGGCGCGCAAGGCGCGCGCCATCTCGCTGGTGCTGGCCGGCGGCATCGGCGGCGGCTTCCTCGGTCCGCCGATCACGCGCTTCGGCAAGGACCTCTTCGCGACACCGTTCCTGGGATCGTTCGTGCTGCTCGCCGCGGTGGCGATCGTGGCGCTCGCGGTGCAGTCGCGGGTCGACGTGCCGAAGCCTACCGCCGCGGAGAGGATGGGTGGCGGCCGGCCGCTGCGCGACGTCATGCGCCAGCCGATCTTCATCGTCGCGGCGGTGTCCGGTACGCTGGGCTATGGCCTCATGAATCTTCTCATGCAGGGCACGCCGCTCGCCATGGATTTCTGCGGCCTGCCGTACGCGGCGGCGGCGACGGTCATCTCGTGGCACGTGGTCGGCATGTACGCGCCGGGATTCGTGACCGGGTCGCTCATCACCCGCTTTGGCGTGCTCAAGGTGATCCTCGCCGGCGTGGCGGTGATGGCGACCGGCGCGATGATCGCGCTCACCGGCAACGAGATCGGGCACTTCCTCGGCGCGCTCACGCTCGTCGGCATCGGCTGGAATTTCATGTACACCGGCGGGACTGCGCTTCTCACCGAGTCGTACACGCCGGCAGAGAAAGCGCGCACGCAGGGCATCAACGATTTCATCATGTTCTCGACGATGGCGATCACCTCGTTCGCCTCGGGCGCACTCGTATCGTCGACCGGCTGGGCGATCATGAACTGGATCGCGCTGCCGTTCCTCGCGCTCGCCGCGAGTGTCGTTGTCTGGTACGCGCGCATGCCCAAGGCCGCGCGCGTCGTGCCGGTGTGACCGGCCGCAGCGGAGATCGCGTTGTCGCATCGCACCGCCATCCGTGAGCTGCGCTGCTTCGCGGCGCGTTCCGCGCTGTCGCAACCGATCGCCGACGCCACCCACGTCATCCCCGCCATCGAGTTCGTGATCGGCGAGGTCGAACTCGCCAACGGCGTCGTCGGCCAATCCTATCTTCTCGCTTTCCACTACTCGCGCGAGGCGCTGCGCGGCGTGCTGCGCGACCTTGCCGCCTTCGCCCGAGGGCGCGACGCCACCGCCACGCAGGCGTTCATTTGCGACTGGAACCGCGAGACCGAGTACTTCGGTCAGGAGGGATTGCAGCGCTGGGCGCTGGGGCTCGCGAATGTCGCCATGTGGGATGCGCACGCGCGCACGCTCGATGTGCCGGTCTGGCAACTCCTCGGCGGCGACGCTCGCCCGATTCCCGTCTACGGCAGCGGCGGCTGGCTGTCGTATTCCGACGCCGAATTGCTGGACGAGGTCCGCGGCTACGCGCGGCGAGGATTCTCCGCGGTCAAGTTGAAGGTGGGCGCGCCCGAGCCCGGTCGCGACCTCGCGCGGATGCGCCTCGTGCGCGAGGCGGTGGGGCCGCACGTGCGCATCATGATCGACGCCAACCAGGGTCTGCGCGTATCGGAGGCGCTCGATCTCGCGCTGGCGGCACGCGAGATCGGGATCGGCTGGTTCGAGGAACCGATCGATCATCGCGACTACGACGGTTACGCGTCGCTGCGGTCTCGCGCGGGTGTTGCGCTCGCCATGGGCGAGCGCGAATACGACCTCGTGCCGCTGCGCGAACTCGTCGCCCGCAATGCGCTCGATCTGTGGCAGCCCGACCTCCTGCGCCTGGGCAGCGTGGAGGCGTGGCGCGAGTCCGCTGCGTACGCCGCGGCGCACGCGATCCCTGTCCTTCCGCACTACTACCGGGACTACGACGTGCCGTTGCTGTGCACGATCAACGGTGCGTACGGCGCGGAATCCTTCGACTGGATCGACGCACTGGTCGACACGCCGCTGCGCATCGAGAACGGCTTCGCCTGGCCGCGTGCGGGCCCGGGTTGGGGCTTTCGCTTCCGGTCGTCGGCGCTGACGCCGCTGTAGCGATGGCGGATCTGGCGATCGTCACCGGCAGTTCGCGTGGAATGGGGGCCGCCGTCGCGCTGCTCCTGCTCGAGCGCGGGTATCACGTGGTCGGCATCGCGCGCGGCACGAACGTCGACCTCGACGCGGCCGCGGCGGCGCACGGCGGCCGTTGCGAGCAGTGGCGCGCCGACCTCGCCGATCCGCTGCCGGTCGCGGACCGGCTGGAGCGCTGGCTCGCCGCCCGGGACGCCGACCGCGTCGACAGCGTCACGCTCGTCAACAACGCCGCGACGCTCGCACCGATCGCTCCGCTCGACGCAGTGGACCCGATCGATCTCGTGCGCACGCTGCGTATCGGGCTGGAGGCGCCGCTCGTCCTCACCGCAGCCTTCCTGCGGGCGACCGCGCGCTGGCCGGCGCGGATTGCCGGCCGCTGCCGTGTTCTCAACGTCTCGTCGGGCCTGGG
>JADZAQ010000048.1 GCA_020852555.1 Burkholderiales bacterium | reverse complement strand
CAGCGCGAGCGCCGCCGCCACCGGCTTCACCGCAAATTTGGTATTTACCACGGAAGTCATGATGGTGTTTCTCCCATTCCTTGTTGATGAAACCTACGATTCTTTCGTTCTACCGGGCGCCCGACACAAGCCACGACGTATGCTACTTCGGTCTTCACGCGAAGGCAAACGCAGGCAGTGCCAGCGCCCGCCGGGAAACGAGTTCTATCGGTCAATGCCCACAAACGCGATTTAGCAATGGCGCACGCGCCGTGGCAAGGCTTCGCGAACAATTATGCCGTTGCCCTGCGCGCTTGTGGCTTCCTTACAACATGAAAAGCGGATGCTGCCTGCGCCGCCGCGTCGCCGGCCAGCGACAGATGATTGCCTCGAACCGGGCGGTTTCGCCGAAACGCACGGATTGCCGCACACTTCGCGCAACTCCACCGCTGGCTCAGAAGCTCTGGGTGAGCGTGAAATAGAGGTTTGCGCGATTGCTGTCGACCGCATGGCGCACCGCACCGTCGACGTTGCGATACCACACGGGAAAGGCGTAGGCGAGGCTCAGCGTGGTCCCGAACGGCGTGTTGCCGGTGAGGCTCACGCCGGCGTCGCCGAGGCCGCGCGTGTACGGCTCGCCGCTGCCGCGATGATCGAGCCGCGCCACTCCCGCCTCGGCGTAGGCGCCGGCGGACAGCGTGTAGCCGCTCCATTGGACGCTCGCGGTGGAGAGCGTGGCCCGGGTCAGTATCCCGCTGTCGCCGACCAGCACCGCCGGGAGCCAGGCGGACAGGTTACCGTAGCCGCCCAGGACCCATTGCTGCGCCTGCGGCAAGGTCGCATCGGCGTGCTGCGCGGTCACGGTGAGCGCCGCGGTGAGGTCGTAGGGGAGGCTCGCCTGCAGCGCCGCATTGCCCTGGGCGAGCAGGAAACGGGGCGTCGGAAAACCTGGGCCGGCATTGAGAAAACTACCCGAACGCCCGGTCAATCCCTTGGCGAGCGTGACACCGGCATTAAATCCCGCATTTTGTCCCCACAGCGACCCGCTGGTGCTGAGCGTCGCGCCGGCGCTGCCCACGGTGTAGTTCTGGTCGACGAGCGCGTAGAGATACCCGGGCATGCCCGGTGAGCTCAAGTCGACCGTTTGCAGGCTCGAGTAGCGGGTGAGCCCCTGCGTGGTCACGATCCGCGCCGTGGGGGTGGCGAAGACGATCTGGGTGCCGCTCACCCCACCCTGCTCGTTCTCGCCCGCCGGATAGAACGGCGCTCCCGACTCGCCGATCTGATAGTCGGTCTTCAGGTAGCTCCACCCATAAAGGCCCCAGGGGGTGACGATCGAGCCGCCGAGCGATCCCGACTTGTACGTCGCCCCCGCGCTCTCGCTGGCGAGGCCCGGCAGACCCTGGTTGTACGCGGCGGTGAGCTCGAGGCCGTTGCCGGGCCGCACCGACGCATTGCCACCGACGGTGTAGCGGCTCGAGAAGCGCCCCGAAAGGTTGGAGAACGACAATCCCGCCGACCACGGCTTGGCGCCGGGGATCGGCTCCTCGGTAACGGTGAGCCGCGTGCCGCCGACCTCCGCCGCCTTGGCGAACGCCGCGGCCGGCCGCACGCCCTGGCGCTGGCCGTAGATATCGAGCATCGCCGTCTCGCGCACGAGCTGGTTGCGGGTGAGATCGGAACGCTCGCGCAGGTTGCGCACGAACGGCAGCATGTCGGCGGGCGCGTCGATCTCGGTGATCCGCCCCTCGATCACCCGCAGCGCGACGAGCTTCTTGTCGACCTCGCCGCCGATGACGACGAACAGGTAACCGGCGTCGACGTAGGCGTTGTTGAGGGCGTCGATCGCCGCCTTGGGAGTCGCCGCCGCCTTGAGGATCGCCTCGATGGTCGCCGCTGGCAGGAGGGTGTTGCCGCTGACGGCGTAGCGATAGCCGTCGCCGTCGACGTAGAGCGGGGAGCCGACGGCGGCGGGCGCCACGGTGGCCGCGGTGGGCGCCGGCGCCGGGGGAGGAGGTGCATCAACGGCCATCGGAACTTCCTTGTCGCGAAGTGACCCGGCACGCCCCAAGCCGCGCCCGGAGCGCGGCGTGGACGGCGCGGGAAGAATCAGGATCGAGGGGGGCGCGGGAACGCCACCGGTCGGGTGCTCGCGCCGTCAGCGCGGCGGGCTTCCTGCCGGTCCGCCGTGCGCGATGCGCATGGCGGAGGACGAAACGACGGCAGGCGGGGCACGGGCGGCGCGCATTCTAGCATCGGGCGCAGCTACGACCGGGGCGTGCCGTGGAAGTTCGGTCACAGCCTGCCCGGCGTGATCCGCCGCGGACCAGGTCCGAGTACCGGGGTGGCTCGCGGCACCGAGCGCCCGGCCGCCGTCACCGCGCGCCGCGATCACGCCGGGCGAGCCAGCGCAGGAGGCCGCGCCCGGCGCGCGTGGCGCCGAGCGCGCCCAGCGTCCGGCGCGCCACCGCGAGCTCGCCTTCGGCGTGGGCGAGCGCGGCGCGCAGGCTCGCCGCATACGTCGCCGCCGCCTCCGCGCTCGCGGTCGCATGCGTGCGCAGCGCGACGAGGTCGGCGTCCTTGGCGGCGAGGCTCGCCTGCAGATCGGCGGCAAAGCCCTGTGCTTGCGCGAGGCTGTCGCGGGCCCAGGCCAATTCGCCGGCAAGGCGCGGCACGTCGTCGGCCACGCGCTCGACCTCGCCCGCGTAGCCGAGGAGCGGCGCGCAGGCGCGAAGCCGCGCCCACAGCTGCGCGATCGGCGCGTCGGCAGCGGCGTCCACCGCCCCGGGCGCGGCGGCGAGCGCCACGGTGAGCGCGTGCGCGTCGGCGACGAGCGGCGGCCAGGCGGGATCGACGACGTCGCTTTCCACGTGCGCGTGACGCAGCTCGGCGGAGAGGAAACGGTCGCGAAACTCGACCACCGCCGGATCGTCGGCGGCCGGCGCCGGGAGCCCGAACGCGGCGGCGATGCGCGCGAGCTCGCGCGCCGGGTCGGCCAGCAGGCGGTCGTAATCGACGACCACGCGCGGCCGGTCGTGCGTGTAGGCGAGCGCGCAAGCGACGTGGGTGAGCCACAGCCAGGCGCTGCGCCGCGCATCGAGGCCGTCGCGGGCGGCGAGCGAGGCGATCACCGCCGCGGGATGGCGCACCGCGATCACGTAACCCTCGCCAAGCCCGAGGTCGCGCAGCGCACGCTGCCAGAAGGGAAGCACGCGCGGCATGCGCGGGTCCTTGCAGGCGAAGCGCCCGGTGGGAGCGAGCCGCGCGGCGAGGAGCGCCCGCGCGGCGGCGGCGTGCGCGGTGAGCGCGGCGTCGGCGAAATCGGCGTCGGCGAGCAGCGCCACGCTCTTCCAGTCGGCGCCGCAGTGCGCGAGGAGCGCGTCGTCGAGGGCGACGATGTCGAGGTCTTCGAAGAAGCCGCGGGCGTTCATCCGGGCATCGGCCGACATGAGCCGCGGCCCCAGGTCGAAACCGAGCACCGCCAGCGCGCGCGCGATCGCGCTCGTCCCGGCGCGGTGCATGCCGGCGACGATGGCGAGCGCCGGCGCCGCGGCCGGTGCTGCGTTCGCGCTCATGACACCGACCCGTCGAGGCGCGCGCTGACGCCGAAATCGGCGTAACCGGAGGCGCGCAGCTCCGGTTCGGCTAGGACGCGGAAGGCGAGCGCGTCGACCAGGCGGTGCAGATACGTGTAGCGGTCGCCGACCTCGCCCATCAATCCGGCATTGACGAAGTAGGTGCCGGCGAAGAGTCGACAGTGGAAGGTGAAGGCGAGGCGCACGCGCGCACCGGGGGCGAATGGTCCGGCGGCGTCGTTGCCGGCGGGGAACGTCGCCCCGCCCAATTCGACGCCGGTCGTCGTCTTCACCATCATCCCGAAGCGCACCCGGGCGGCGGCCGCCTCGAATTCGACCGCGTACGACACGACGTACACCGCGCCGCGGGTGAGCACGTTGATCGCGCGGCCGTCGGCGGTTTCCAGACGCAGGTCGTGGATGCGCGCGCCGTGTCGCGCGTACTCGACCAGCGATGCGCTGCGCAGGCCGGGATCGAAGGCGGCATCGGCTTCGGCGGCTGGCGCCGCGCCGGCCGGCTCGGACGTGGCCGCGGGCGCGCCCGCCCCGCTACGCGCCGGCCCGTAGAGCAGGCGCTGGTATTCGGGGACGACGCGGCGCGGCTCGTCGTGCATCAGCACGCGCCCGTGATCGAGGAGGAGCGCCGCATCGCACAGCTCGATGACCTGCTGTGGCGAATGCGACACGAAGAGCACCACCGCGCCGTCGTCGCGCATCGCCTCGATGCGCGCGAAGCACTTGCGCTGGAATGCCTCGTCGCCGACGGCGAGCGCCTCGTCGACGATGAGCACGCGCGGCGCGACCGCGGTGGCTACCGCGAAGGCGAGCCGCAATGCCATCCCGGAGGAGTACGTCTTCACCGGGCGGTCGACGAAGTCGCCGATGTCGGCGAAGGCGAGGATCTCGGGCAGCCGCTCGCGCATCTCGGCCGGCGTGAGTCCCATGATCGCGCCGTTCAGGAAGACGTTCTCGCGGCCGCTGAACTCGGGGTTGAAACCGCTGCCGAGCTCGAGGAGCGCGGCGACCCGCCCCTGCGTCGTCACCGCACCGGCGGTCGGCGTAAGCGTGCCGGCGACCAGTTGCAACAGCGTCGACTTGCCCGAGCCGTTGCGCCCGACCACACCCAGCACCTGACCCGGATCGAGCGTGAAGCTCACGTCGCGCAACGCCCAGAACTCGCGGAAGAACTGGCGCCGTCCGCGCCAGAGCGTCTGCAAGAGACGGTCCACGGGGCGCGCGTACAGCTCGTAGCGCTTGGACAGCGCGGTGACGGTCAGGGGATGCGCAGGCATCGGGGGCGCGGCGAAAGGAGTGGTGCGCTCGGTCGGCGATTATAGGCAACGCCACGGCGGCGGCGCGGCGCGCGGGCGAGGCGCCGGTAGAATCCTGCCCCGTGATCTCCTCCGCCCACTGGCGCGCGGGGCTGCGTGTGCTGCGCCGGCACCTGCGCTACGCCGGCGCCAATCCGCGCAAGCTGCTGTGGATCGCGCGCCGCAGCCTCGCGCTCGCTCGCGAGGGCGCGCTCGCCGGCGTCCTCGAGCGGCACCGCGTCGAAACGCTGCAGTACGCCGACTATCCGCAATGGTGCGCGCGCTACGCGCCCGACGGCGCGGTGCCCGCCGCCGCCGCGCGTCTCGCGGCGCTGCCGGCGCGGCCGCGGGTGTCGATCCTGTTGCCGGTCTACGACCCGCCGGTGCGCTTCCTGGCGGCGGCGATCGCCTCGGTGCGCGACCAGGCGTACCCCGAATGGGAGCTTTGCATCGTCGACGACGCCTCGACCGACCCGGCGGTTGCGGCGCTCCTCGCGGACCTCGGCGATGACCCGCGCCTTCGCGTGCAGCGCCGCGCGACGAATGGCGGCATTGCGACGGCGACCAACGACGCGCTCGCCCTGGCGACCGGCGAGTTCTGCGCCTTCCTCGATCACGACGACACGCTCGCCCCCGAGGCGCTGCTCGCCATCGCCGAGGCGATCGCGGCGCACCCCGCTGCGGCGCTCCTGTTCAGCGACGAGGACCGGCAAGACGAGGCCGGCGTGCGCACGCAGCCCTTCTTCAAGCCGGCCTGGGACGGCGAGTGGCTGCGCACCACGAACTGCGTGCTGCACTTCATGGTCGTGCACAGCGCCTTGCTGCGCGAACTCGGCGGGCTGCGCACCGGCCTCGACGGCGCGCAGGATTGGGATCTCGTGCTGCGCGTCGAGGAGGCGGCCGGCCGCGCGCGCCTGGTCCACGTGCCGCGCGTGCTCTACCACTGGCGGATGATCGCCGGCTCGACCGCGGCGGCGGCGTACGAGAAGCCCGCGCTCGTCGCGGCACAGCATCGCGTGCTCGCCGACACGCTCGCGCGGCGCGGCGAAGCGGCGGCGATCGAGCACGGCACCGGCGGCTGGCGGCTGCGCTACGCGCTGCCCGAGCCGGCACCCAAGGTGTCGATCGTCATTCCCACGCGCGACCGAGTCGAGCTCCTGCGCGCCTGCGTGGAGTCGATCGTCGCGCGCACCGCGTATCCCGATCTCGAGATCGTCCTCGTCGACAACGACACCCGCGAGCCGGCGGCGCGCGACTACCTCGCGAGCCTCGCGCGCAGCGGCCGCGCGCGCGTCGTCCGCTGCGCGCAGCCGTTCAACTACAGCGCGCTGTGCAACGTCGGCGTGCGCGCCGCGCAAGGCGAGGTAATCGCGCTCGTCAACAACGACATCGAGGTGCGCGACGGCGACTGGCTGCGCGAACTCGTGAGCCTTGCCGTGCGCCCCGGCATCGGGCTCGCCGGCGCGACGCTGCACTACCCCGACGGCACGCTGCAGCACGCCGGGGTCGTGCTCGGCCTGAACGGTGTGGCCGACCGGCCGTGGATCGGCACCCCGCACGGCTACGCGGGCCCGTACGGCCGCGCCCGTGCGCTGCGCGAGGTGAGCGCGATGATCACCGCCACCGCGGTCGTGCTGCGCGAGCGCTACCTCGCGGCCGGCGGCATGGACGAGTCGCTCGCGGTGTCGTGCAACGACCTCGACTTGTGTTTGCGGCTCGCCGCGATCGGACTGCGCCACGTCATCTCGCCGCACGCGATCCTCGTGCACCACGAATCGGCGTCGCGCGGCTACGCCGACGATCCCGCCAATGCGGCGCTGTCGCGCGACGAGGAGGCGCGCTTCGCCGCGCGCTGGCCCGGCGCCGCCGATGATCCGCTCTACAATCGCAACCTCACCCTGTCCGGCCGCGCGTACGACCTCGCGTGGCCGCCGCGCACCCGCATCACTCCCGATCCCGCCTGATGCACGCGTCCGTTTCCCGCCCGGCATGACCCTCGACTCCGCGGCCCGCCCTTCGGTGTCGTTGCGCGCTCTCTTCGGCGCGGCGACCGGGCACGCGAGCCTGCTGTGGCAGTTCTCGCGGCGCGAGCTCGCCGGACGCTACCGCGGATCGCTTCTGGGCTTCGGCTGGGCGGTCGTCAATCCGCTCCTCCTGCTCGCGATCTACACGTTCGTCTTTTCGGTGGTGTTCGCGCTGCGCTGGGACGGCCCGATCCAGGACCGCGCGGGCTTCGCGCTCGTCATCTACACCGGCATGATCGTGCACAGCTTCTTCGCCGAGTGCCTGACGCGCGCGCCGACGCTGATCGTCGAGCAGCGCAATCTCGTCAAGCGCGTGGTCTTCCCGCTGCACATGCTGCCGTGGTCGGTGGTGCTGGTCGGCGCCTTCCACTACCTGGTCGGCGTGCTGCTGGTGACCGTGGCGGTCCTGGTGCGCACCGGAACGCTGCCGCTGTCCGCGGTCGCGCTGCCGGCGTTGTGGGTGCCGCAGGCGCTCCTCGCGCTCGGCATCGCCTACGGGTTCGCGGCGCTCGGCGTCTACCTGCGCGACCTCGCGCAACTCGCGGGCTTCATCGCGCTCACGCTGCTCTTCATGAGCCCGGTGTTCTACCCGGTCTCCGCGGTACCCGCGCAATGGCGCTTCCTCGTCGACTTGAATCCGCTCGCCGTGCTCATCGAAGCGACGCGCGGCGCGCTCCTCTACGGCCGCTGGCCGCCGCCGGCCGCGCTCGCCGGGCTGTGGGCGCTCGCGGTGGCCGTCGCCTGGCTCGGCTTCTACGGCTTCCAGCGCAGCCGTCGCGGCTTTGCCGACGTGCTCTAATCGTGCCCCGCGGACCACGCGCCGCCACTTCCAGCCCCCATTCATGACGCAACCCACGGACCCTTCCCCGACGCTCGCCGACGCGCCGGCGAGCACGCCCCCGCACGAGCCGCCGCAGGTGCACGTGTCGGCGGGAATGCGCCGGCTCCTCCACGAGCGCAAGCTCTCGCTCCTCGTGTCCACGTACGACGCCGGCAAGGTGTTCCTGCTGCGCGCGAACGAGCACGGCGTCAACGTCCACTTCGTTCCCTTCCCGCGCGCCATGGGCATCGCCGCGACGCCGGCGAAGCTCGCCATCGGGTCGCTCAAGCGCGTGCACGAGTTCTACAACATGCCGGCGGCGATCCCCTGGCTGCCGGCGCCCAACCTGCGCGACGCGGCGTACGACGCGTGCTACCTGCCGCGCACCGACCACGTCACCGGCGACATCCAGGTCCACGAGATGGCGTTCGCCGGCGACGAACTGTGGTTCGTCAATACGCGCTTCTCCTGCCTCGCCACGCTCTCCAGCGGTTTCAGCTTCGAGCCGCGCTGGCGCCCACCATGGGTGCGGGGCCTGAGCGGCGACGATCGCTGCCATCTCAACGGGCTGGCCGTCGCCAACGGACGCGTCGCCTACGCGACCGCGTTCGCGACCAGCGACGAGCCGCGGGGCTGGCGGCCGACCAAGGCCACGAGCGGGCTCGTCGTCGAGGTGCCCTCGGGACGCATCGTCACGCAGGGCCTGTCGATGCCGCACTCGCCGCGCGTCTACGGCGGACGCCTGTGGGTGCTCAATTCCGGGCACGGGACGCTCGCGCTCGTCGATGCGGCGAGCGGCGAAGTCCGCGACGTCTGCCAGATGGCTGGCTTCACCCGCGGCCTCGACTTTCACGGCACGCTCGCCTTCGTCGGCCTGTCGCGGGTGCGCGAGAATCAGGTATTCGGCGGCACGCCGCTCACCTCGCGGGTGGCCGAAGCCGACCGCTTCTGCGGCGTCCAGGTGGTCGACCTCACCACGGGGACGATCGAGGGCGTGGTGAAATTCGACAGCGGCGTGCACGAGATCTTCGCGGTCCAGGTGCTGCCGTGGGCGACGTTCCCGCACGTGGTCGAGGGCGACGATTCGCTCCTCGACACGAGCTTCGCGCTATCCCCGGCCGCGCTCGCCGAGTCGCGCCCGACCGTCGCTCCTCCCGACCGGGAGGCGGCGACGCAAGTCGATGCCGCGACCTGACCAGCGACCCGGCAGCATGACGCACATCCTCGGCATCTCGGCCTTCTACCACGACAGCGCGGCGGCGCTCGTCTCCGACGGCCGGCTCGTCGCCGCGGCGCAGGAAGAGCGCTTCACGCGCAAGCGCCACGACGAGGGCTTCCCGGGACAGTCGATCGCCTACTGCCTGGCCAGCGCCGGGCTCACGCTCGCCGACGTGACGCACGTCGTCTTCTACGACAAGCCGCTCCTCAAGTTCGAGCGGCTGCTGGAGACGTACCTCGGCTTCGCGCCGCGCGGCCTCACGTCGTTCGTGCGCGCGATGCCGGTGTGGCTGAAGGAGAAGCTCTACTTCCGCAAGATGCTGCGTGGTGAACTCACCGCGCTCGCCGGTGCGCAGCAGGCGCTGCCGCCGCTCCTCTTCGCCGAGCATCACCGGGCGCACGCCGCGGCCGCGTTCTATCCCAGCCCCTTCCGCGAAGCGGCGGTGTTGTGCCTCGACGGCGTCGGCGAATGGGCGACGACGTCGGTGTGGACAGGCAGCGGGCAGCGGCTCACGCCGCTGTGGGAGATCCACTTTCCGCACAGCCTGGGGCTGCTCTATTCGGCGTTCACGTACTACTGCGGATTCAAGGTCAACTCGGGCGAATACAAGTTGATGGGGCTCGCGCCGTACGGCGAGCCGCGCTACGTGCAGACGATCCTCGACCATCTCGTCGACTTGAAGCCCGACGGCACGTTCCGTCTCGACATGCGGTACTTCGACTACGCAACGGGGCTCACCATGACCAACGCGCGGTTCGCCGCGCTCTTCGGCGGGCCGCCGCGCGCACCCGAGTCGGCGCTCACCCAGCGCGACATGGACCTCGCGCGCTCGATCCAGGCGGTGACCGAGGAAGTCGTGCTGCGCCTCGCGCGCAGCGTCGCCCGGGAGACGGGGCAGCGCAACCTGTGCCTGGGCGGCGGCGTCGCGCTCAACTGCGTCGCCAACGGCCGGCTCTGGCGCGAGGGGCTCTTCGATGCGATCTGGATCCAGCCCGCTGCCGGCGACGCCGGCAGCGCCGCCGGCGCCGCCTGGTGCGCCTGGCACGAATACCTCGACCAGCCGCGGGCGGTCGATCCGCACGATGCGATGCACGGCGCCTTCCTGGGGCCCGCCTTCGACGACGCCGAGATCCGCCACCGCCTCGATGCGCAGGGCGCCGTCTACGACGTCGTCGCCGATGCGGTGCTCCTGCACGACACCGCGGCGGCGCTTGCCGCGGGCGAGGTGGTCGGCTGGTTCCAGGGCCGCATGGAGTTCGGCCCGCGCGCGCTCGGCAACCGCTCGATCCTCGGCGATCCGCGCAACCCCGCGATGCAGCGGACGATGAACCTCAAGATCAAGTTCCGCGAGTCGTTCCGGCCGTTCGCGCCGGCGGTGCTGCGCGAGCACGTCCACGACTACTTCGACCTCGACGTCGACAGCCCGTACATGCTGCTGGTCGCGCCGGTGCGCGAGGCGCTGCGCCTGCCGGCCACGCCGGGGCGCTTCGGGATCGACCAGTTGAACGAGCCGCGCTCGTCGCTGCCGGCGATCACCCACGTCGACTACTCGGCGCGCATCCAGACCGTCTCCCGCGACCGGCAGCCGCGCTTTCACGCGCTCATCGACGCCTTTCGCGCGCAGACCGGCTGCGCGGCGCTCATCAATACGTCGTTCAACGTGCGCGGCGAGCCGATCGTCGCCACTCCGGAGGACGCGTACCGCTGCTTCATGCGCACCGGCATCGATCGCCTGGTGATCGGCAACTGCGTGCTGCGCAAGCCGGCGCAGCCCGCGGTCGAGCACGACGAGCGCTGGCGGCAGGAATTCGCGCTCGACTGAGCGCGCCACGGCGATGGCGTCCGATCGGGCCACGAGCGAACTGCGCAAGTTCGGCCTCGTCATGGCCGCGGCGATCGCCGTGGTCTTCGGGCTCGCGCTGCCGTGGCTCTTCGCGCGCCCCTGGCCGGCGTGGCCGTTCGTCCTCGCCGCCGTCTTCGTCGCCTTCGGGCTCGTCGCGCCGCGCGCGCTGGGGCCGGTGCAGCGGCTGTGGATGAAACTCGGTCAAGCGCTCGGCTGGTTCAACTCGCGGCTCGTGCTCTCGCTCGTCTTCGTCGTCGTGGTCGTGCCGCTCGGTCTCGTCATGCGCCTCGCCGGCAAGGATCCGGTTTCGCGACGGCGCGATCCGAATGCGGCGAGCTACCGCGTCGCGTCGGCGGCCAGCGACGATCCGCAGTCGATGGAGAAGCCGTTCTAGAAAATCGTGTAGATGAACGGTGCGAGCGCCGAGCCATGGCCGAAGACGACGAGCGCGCCCATCAGCACCAGCAGCACGATGAGCGGCGCGAGCCAGAACTTCTTGCGCGTGCGCATGTAGTCCCACAGGTCGCGGAAGAGCTCGAGCATCGGCCGATTCTACACGCGCGCGACGCGCGCTCCGGCCGGCACGCGGGTGCGTCCGGCGCGGGCGTACGCGGCGAGACAGGCCACGGTCACCACATACAGCGCGAGGCCGACGCCGAGCGCCGCCGAAAAGCCCACGAAGAGTCCCAGCACGCGACTGCCGAAGATGCCGACGATCGACAGGCAGCCGTTGATCGCCCAGAACCACGGGATCATCGCGCGATGCCGCGGCGTCGCGAGCCGGATGCCGATCGGGAAGAACATCCCCATGAGGAACGCGAGCGGAAAGACCGCGGCCACCGCGATCACCGCGCGTGCCGCGCCGTCGAAGGCGATCGTCGCGTGTTGCACGGCGGGCCAGAAGGTATTGAAAACGATGCCGTAGGCGACGATGCCCGCCGCCGCGAGCGCCGCTGGACGCAGCGGCCGCGCGAGGTCGAGGCGCTGCGAGGCCGCGCTCCCCAGCCCGCTCGACAGCAGGAAGGCGAAGAGCGCGATGCCGAGCGTGTACACGGGCTTGCCGAGGAAGAGCTGGAGCTTCAGCAGCATGCTGATCTCGATCAGCATGTAGCCCGCGCCGATCGCGGCGAAGTAGGCGAGCATGGCCGGCAATCCTGGCGCGATGCGCTCCGCGGCGTCATCGTCGCCGCCGCCGAGCGCGAGCGGTCCGAACAGGAACACGATCGCCATCGCCACGAAGACGAGCCCGTTGGCGACCAGCGGATTGGCGAGGATCGCCCGCGTCCAGTCACCCGCCGTGGTCAGCACCGCGGGATTGAAGGCGTAGTGGAACGGGCGATCGTCGGTCGACGGCCGGATCGTGAACGGCAGCGTCGCCTCGAGGGCGGCGACCGTCGGCGCCTCGACCACGTCGGCATAGAGCGTCCGGGCCGGCCCGGGCGGGAAGAGCGGCACGAAATCGAGGTCGGTCACCAGCTTCGTGAAGCGGGCGCGCTCGGCGGCGGTGAACGGGCTCATGCTGACCACGATGTGCACGAGGTCGTAATCCTCCTTCACGACCCCGTGCAGGCCGGCGATCAGCACGTGGTCGGCGAAGCGGCTGCCCGGGCGCAGCGCTTCGAGAGTCTGGCGGAGTCCGACGAGCGTCTTCACCGACGGGATGTACGGCAGCGCGAGCGCGTGGCGAGCGCGCAACGCCTCGACGAGATCGGAGCGCGTGTTGTACATGACGTGCGAGAACACGCCGTCCGCTGCGAGGTGCGTGAGGTACGTCGCGAGCGCCTCGCGCGTGAAGAGGTCGTCGACCTTGATCACGTCGAGCTTCTCGAGGTTGGTGCCGCCGACGATCGTGAAGTCGATGAGATCGTAGCGGTGCGCCGAGCGCATGACGAAGCTGCGCCCCTCGTCGGCGTACGCGCGCACGTCCGGACGACCGTAGAGGTTGCCGCTGAAGTCGCGCAGCCGGCCCTTCATGAGCGCATCGACGGTGACGTCGCTCACGTCGACCGCGGTCACCTCGCGCGCGCCGTGATGGAGCGCGTTGAGCACCTCGCGCCCGCCGCCGGCGCCGATGTTGAGGACGTCGGCGTAGCGGCGGCCGAGGAGGTACTGGAACGAGATGAGGTCGGCATCGAGCCAGCCGCCGATCTTGCCGAAGTCGCCGTCGAAGCGGGTGACGTACGTCGTGTAGCGAAGGTTGTAGTTGATGAGCGCGAGATCGGGCACCGGGCCGTCGTAGCGCGCGGACACGCCCCAGCCGCGGAACTTCTCCCATTGCTGCGGAATCGTGGGCTTGCGCAGGATCGTCCAGGCATCGAGCGACCAGCGCTCGAAGTCGAGGTCGCGCGCCGTGGCGGCGAAGGCGCGGTACCGCGAATGGTTCACCTCACCCAGCGTATTGAGGCGCTTCACGTCGAGGATCGGCGTGCCGATCGCGGCGAGGCCCAGCACCGACAGCGCGACCGCCGTGGCGAGCGCGGCGGGAACGACGCGCCGCCGGGTGCGCAGCGCGTGCAGGATGACGAGGACCGCCGCGGGGAGCGTGGCGACGATGATCGCCGCCGGCGCACCGAGCGGTCCCAGCATCGCGATCGCGGCGAGGCAGCCCAGCGCCGCGCCCGCGAGGTCGGCGGCGTAGACCGGCCCCACGCGCTCGGCGTGCGCGGCGAGCAGCACGGTGATCGCGAGCCCTCCGCAGAAGAAGGGAACGACGGCGGTGACGTAGGCGACGATCTTCCACGCCTCCGCGACGGCCGACGGCGCGTAGGAGAAGTCGCCGTGGTTGATCGGCAGCGCCATGATCGCCACCACGCTCAGCGCGGTGGCGGCGACGAAGAGCGCCAGGTAGCCGTAGGGGTCGCCCTGCCCTGCCGCCTCCCGCCGAAAGCGCGGCACGGCGTACACGACGATGCCCGACGCCGACATGCCGAGCAGCGCCACCGCGATCGCGGTGATCGTGTTGTAGTCGCCGACGAGCACGCTGAAGATCGCGCTCACCAGCACCTCGTTCACCAGCAGCGCGAAGGCGACCGTGAAGATCGCCACCATCGGCGCCGTGCGGCTCATGAACGGTCCTGCGCGGACATCGCCAACGCGCGCTCAGAACACCTGGTAGATGAACGGCTCGGACTGCGGGCCACGCGTCATCAGGATGAGCACCAGCGTCCCCATCGCGTAGACGATGAGGCCGATCACGATCCAGCGGCGGTAGCGGCGCCAGAACCTTCTAACGGGGCTTGTCGGCTCGTCCATGGACGTCCTTTGCGATGAAGTCGAGCGTGGCGTCGGTGATGATCGCGTGCGCGGCGGCATTGGGATGCGCGTCGTCGAGCGCCACCCACAGCGCGTGCGGATCCCTGGTGCCGGCGAAGGCGGGGGTGACGTCGAGCGCGGCGATGCCGTGGCGCGCGAGGAAGTCCATCACCTTCGCGTGCTCCGCGGCGAACGGATAGTGCGCGGGATCGTGCAGCTCGGGCAGCAGCACGACCTTGAGCGCGATGCCGCGCTCCGCCGTGGTCCGTTGCAGGAGCAGGAGCGCATCCCGCGCTGCCTTCCATCCGGGCTGGTCGTCGGCGTACAGACCCTTGTAGTACCCGTCGAAGGTGAGGTCGCGGTCGAAGCGTGCGACGAGGCTCTTGATGCGCGACCAGAAGAAGGTGACGAAGCGACTGTGGCCGAGGAACTCCCAGCGCGACATCGTCGGCGTGGGCTCGGCATCGTTGATGAAGTAGAAGACCACCACGGCGTCGGGCTGGTACTTGAGACCCTTCTCGAGGAAGAGGTTCACTTCCTGCACGGTGTTGTAGTTGCCGGCGCCGAAGTTCAAGACCTCGGTGGGCTGCTGCGCGCCGAGTTTCGCTTCGAGGAGCTTGGCGAACGACTGCTCCTGCGCCACCCCCCAGCCCATGGTGAGCGAGTCGCCGAGGAACACGTAGCGCCGCGCCCCCGTGCGTTCGACGGGATAGTCGCGGTCGCGCAGTCCGTCCCGGTTGATCGACACCGGCACGCCCATCAGCGTCGCCTGCGCGCCCGGGCGATGGACGTGCCCCATGTTGGGGTTCGCCGACGGCTCCTTCACGTCCATCG
Source organism: Burkholderiales bacterium (assembly GCA_020852555.1). Taxonomy (GTDB): domain Bacteria; phylum Pseudomonadota; class Gammaproteobacteria; order Burkholderiales; family Casimicrobiaceae; genus VBCG01. The sequence continues at coordinate 14,590 of JADZAQ010000048.1, read as the reverse complement.
CGTAGCGCGTCATCTCCACGTCGTAGTACGTCACGCTGGCCGTGTACAGGCGCATGAGGACCTCGCCCAGGCCGAAGAAGATGCCGAAGGCGATGAGCAAGGCGAGGATGGGGACGATGCGCTTGTTCACGAGGGGGGTCCGGCGAGGAGCGGCGCCACCACTGGCGCGATGGCGCCGGCAAAGATGGCGTGCGCGGCGGCATTCGGATGCGGATCGGTCGGCAGGATGACGAGCGCGCGCAGATCCATGCCGGCGAATGCCGGCGTGGTGTCGACGACGCACGGCGCATGCCGTGCCGCCGTGGCCGCCAGCGTGCGCGCGTTATCCGCATCCGCCGCGTTCATGTTGAGGATCACGAAGCACAATTGCGCACCGTTGGCCGCCGTCACCATGGCGGCCCGCTGCATGATCGCGTCCATCGACGCGAGTTCGTCCGCGGTGTACGCGCGGCGGTCCGGCGGCGCTTGCGTGAAGCGCGCCCGGAGGCGCTCGACCACGAAGCTCGACCAGAAAGGATGCGTCGCGGGTTCCACGACATAAGGCGTGGTGTAGAACGACTCGGGATAGACGAGGCGCGGGGTGTGCGTGGTGAACTCGACGAGGACGAGCCTCGGCCGATACGCGAAGACCTTCGACTCGAGCACGGCGAGGAGCTGGCGCGCGCTGTAGCCGCCCACCGCGAAATTGATCGCCTCGTGACGACGCGACGGTACGTTCGCGTCCAGGCGGCGGGCGAGGTCCTGGTGCCACGCATCCTCGATCGCGACGCCAGCCGGCATCGAGAACGACGCGCCGACGACGGCGAGCCGGGTGACCCCCGCGGGTGGCGCGAGCGGCCGCTCGACATCGCGGAGCCCGCGGCTGTCGGTGCGAAACGGGACGAGCTTGAAATAGGCGTCGAGATGGGGTTTGAGCTCGTACACGATGCCGGGCGCCGTGGCGGTGCCGATGAGGCCCGACACCCACAGGTCGTGAACGCTGTCGATCCGCGCAGGGCTGAATGCGGACCATCCGAAGAGATAGACGCGATACGTTTGCTCGATCGCGCCAGCGGTCAGCAGCACGGCCAGCAGCACGATCGCCATCCGGCCGAGGAACCGCTGCATCTTGTTATTTTATCGCAGATTTCCGGCATCGGCGGGGTGCTATCCTGCGCCTTGCCGACGTCGGCCCGTTTGGGCCCAGGTGTAACCATTGAGCCGTCTCGTGATCGATGCCCGGCTGGCCGGGCACTCCGGCATCGGGACCTACCTTGCCGAGATCCTGCCGCGCGTGCTGCCCGGGCTCGACGCGGGGCGACCGCGGGTGCTCACCGTTCGCACGCGACGTGCGGCGCTCGCCGCCGCATTGCCGCCGGGCACGGCGGTGGAGGCGTGGGACGTGGCGCCGCTGTCGCCGCGCGATCTCGTCGCCGTGCCGCCCGCCCTCGCCCGCGACGATGTCCTGTGGACGCCGCACTTCAACGTGCCGCTCCTGCACCCCGGGCCGCTCGTCGTCACGCTGCACGACCTCTTGCCGCTCACCGCGCCGGCGCTCGTCGGACGCGCCCGTGCCGGGCCGCTGCGCGCGTGGCTCTCCGCGATCCGCCGCCGCGCGCGCGCCGTGCTCTGCGTGTCGGAATTCACGCGCGCCGAGGCGCTGCGCCTCGGGCGCATTGCCGCCGATCGCGCGACGGTCACGCACCTCGCCGCCGACGATGCCTGGTTCGCTGCTGCCACCGAAGCTGCCGTCACGCGCGCCGCCCAACCCAATGGCTCGACGCCGACGATCGTCAGCGTCGGGCTCATGAAACCGCACAAGAACCACGCGCGGCTGCTGCGGGCCTTCGCCCGGGTGCGCGAGCGCGTTCCGCATCGTCTCGTCCTCGTCGCGCGACGGCAGGGCGTGCGCCATCTCGATCGCGAGGCGCTGGAGCTCGCGTGCGCCATGCCCGAGCGCGTCGAACTCGTCGACTCGCTTCCCTTCGCCGATCTCGTACGCGTCGTCGCCCGTGCCGAGTTCGTTGCACTGCCATCGCTGCACGAGGGCTTCGGACTGCCGGCACTCGAAGCGATGGCCGCCGGCGTGCCGGTGCTCGCCGGTCGCGCCGGCGCCCTGCCCGAAGTATGCGGCGAGGCCGCCGTGTACTGCGATCCGCAAGCGGAGCCCGACATCGAGCGCGCGCTCCTCGCCCTCGCCACCGACGGCGAATTGCGCCACCGGCTCGCCGCAGCCGGCCGCGAGCGCGCGCGCACTTTCTCGTGGGATGTCTGCGCCCGACTCACCACGCAGGCACTCTCCGCCGCGCTTGCGGACGGGCATCGATGAGCGCGCAGGCCGCCGGCGCGACGCAGCGCATGCCGCCCGCACGGCGGGTGGCCGTCGTCCACGACTGGCTCGACACCTGGGGCGGCGGCGAGAACGTGCTCGCCGAGATCCTGCACGCGTATCCGCAGGCCGACCTCCACGCGCTCGTCGACTTCCTGCCGGAGGGATCGCGCGCGGACCTCGGCGGGCGTCGCGCACGCACTACCTTCCTGCAGCACATTCCCGGCGCGCGCAAGTATTTTCGCCGCCTGCTGCCCGTCTTTCCGCGCGCCATCGAAAGCCTCGATCTCGCCGGCTACGATCTCGTCCTGTCGAGTTCGCACGCGGTGGCCAAGGGGGTACGCACGAGTACACACCAGGTGCACGTGTGCTACTGCCACACGCCGATGCGCTACGCGTGGGACCTGCGCGCGCAGTATCTCGGGCAGACCAACCTCGCGCACGGGCTGCGCGGCGCGCTCGTCAATCGCGCGCTCGACCGTCTGCGCGACTGGGATCGCGCGACGAGTTCGCGGGTCACCGCCTTCATCGCCAACTCGGCATTCGTGCGCGAGCGCATCGCCCGCTGCTACGACCGCGAAGCGGTGGTGATTCCCCCGCCCGTCGATACCGACTTCTTCGCGCCGGCGAAGGCGCCCGGGGCGCCACCCGCGCGCGACTATTACTTCGCGGCGTCGCGCCTCGTCCCGTACAAGCGCCTCGACCTCATCGCCGGCGCCTTCGCGACGCTGCCGCAGGCGCGGCTCGTCATCGCCGGCGCCGGCCCGGAGGAAGCGCGCGCTCGGGCCGCCGCCCGCAGCAACGTCGAGTTCGTGGGCCACGTCTCGCGCGAGCGCATGCGCGACCTCCTGCGTGGAGCGCGCGCCTTCGTCTTTGCCGCCGAGGAGGACTTCGGCATCCTGCCGGTGGAAGCGCAGGCCTGCGGCACGCCGGTGATCGCGTATGGACGCGGCGGCGTGAAGGAGACGGTGCGCCCGCTCGGCCAGATCCGACCGACGGGGCTGTTCTTCGCGGAGCAGACGGCGGCGTCGCTCGCCGCCGCCGTGATGCGCTTCGAGAACGAGCGCTCGCGCATCGACGCTGCTCACTGCCGGATCCAGGCGCTGCGCTTCGCGTCGGGACGCTTCACCGCGGCCTACACCGATTTCGTCGAGCGCACGTGGCGCGCCGCCGGCGCGGGACCATAATCGCCGGCCATGGCCCGCAGCGTCCTCAAACCGCACGCCGCGCTGTTCGCGGCGATCCTGCGCCTGTGCGACCCGCTCCTCACGATCGCCACCGGCGTCGTCGCGTATCGGCTCTACCTCGACGCCTGGGACCTGCCCGATCGCTACCTCCTCTTTCTCGCCGTCGGCGCGTTGGCGGTGGCCACCGTCTTTCCGCTGTTCGAGCTCTACGCGGCGCAGCGCGGCGCCGGCATCGCCGAGGAATTGCGCCGCCTCGTGTACGCCTGGCTGCTGCTCGCCGGCCTCACCGGCATCGCCACTTTCGCGACCAAGATGGGCGATACCTATTCGCGCGTGTGGGTGACGGCATGGCTCGCGGGCGGCCTGGCGATGACGGCGGCGCTGCGCATCGCGATCCGCCTCGGCCTGCGGGCGCTGCGCCGGCGCGGTTTCAATCAACGCCACATCGCGGTGGTCGGCGCCGGCACGCTCGGGCGCACGGTGGGCGCGCGCCTCGCGGGGACGCCGTGGGCGGGGTTCGCGGTGCGCGCGTTCTATGACGACGATCCGGCGAAAGTGCAAGGAGAGATCGGCGGCCGCGCCGTGCATCCGATCGACGATCGCCTCCGGGCCGACGTCGCGACCGGCGACATCGACCAGGTGTGGATCGCCTTGCCGCTGCGCGCGGAGGCACGCATCCGCACGATCCTCGACATGCTGCGCGACTTCCCGATCGAGATCCGCTTCGTACCCGACATCTACGGCTTCCACCTCCTCAATCACTCGATGACCGACGTCGGCGGGTTGCCGGTGATCTCGCTCACCGAGACGCCCATGTCGGGCATCAATCGCGTGCTGAAGGCGATCGAGGATTACACGCTGGCCGGCATCCTCCTCGTCGTCGCCACACCGCTCCTGCTCGTCATCGCCATCGGCGTGAAGCTCTCGTCACCCGGTCCCGTGCTCTATCGGCAGGAGCGCGTGACGTGGAACGGCGAGCGCTTCGCGATGCTCAAGTTCCGCACCATGCCGGTCGACGCCGAGGCCGGCACCGGGCCCGTGTGGTCGCGTCACGGCGAGCGCCGCGCCACCCCGTTCGGCGCACTGCTGCGGCGCACGAGCCTCGACGAACTGCCGCAACTCGTGAACGTGCTGCGCGGCGAGATGTCGCTCGTCGGCCCGCGTCCCGAGCGTCCGGAATTCGTGGAGCGCTTTCGCCAGGAGATCCCCGGTTACATGCAAAAGCATCTCGTGAAAGCAGGCATCACCGGCTGGGCCCAGGTGAACGACCTGCGCGGCGATAGCGATCTCGCGCAGCGGATACAATACGACCTGTATTACATCGACAACTGGTCCTTGTGGTTCGACCTGCGCATCCTGGTGCTGACGGTTTGGCACATCCTGACGAGCCACAACGCCCGCTGAGCGCAGGACAAGCGACGGCCGTCGCGGCGGCGCCGTCGTATCGCAGCGTTGCGCGTGGTGCGCTCGCGCTCTTCGCTGCCGCCGTCGCATCGGGCCTCGCGATCTATGCGCTGGTGAGCGTCCCCGGCGCGTGGTTTCCCGGCGCCTCGACCCAGTTCGTGGGCGCGCGCGCCTTCACGGTCAGCCGCGGGAGCGCCGTCGCCGACGGCGCTGCACTCGCGATCACCGCCACCGATGCGACGGGGCTGGCGCTCATCGCCGCCAACGTCGACGTCCGCTCACTCGATTACCCGGCCGTCGCGTGGCAGGGCTCTGGTTTTCCGGCCAACGCCGACGTGCGCTTCCTGTGGCGCACCGACTACGCGCCCAACAAGCTCAATTCGCTGCCGGTACCGGTCGTCGCCGGGCGCCTCGCGCCGCTCACGATGGCCGGCAACCCCGAGTGGATCGGCCGCGTGCGCGGCGTCGCGCTCGCGGTGCGCGGGCCCCTCGCCGAACCGGTGCGCATCGCCGGCGTCGCGCTCGCGCCCGGCGGCGTCACCGGGCAACTGCGCGACGTCCTGGGCGAATGGTCGGCGTTCGAGCCGTGGTCGGGAACCTCGATCAATACGATCACCGGCGGCGCCGACGTGCAGGCGCTGCCGCTGCCCACCGTGCTCGTCGTCGCCGGAGCGATCGCGCTCGTCGCCTGGTTCGTGCTCGCCTGGCGGCGCCGCCAAATCGCGGGCCTGCCCGCCGCGATCGGCGTCGTCTTCCTCGCCGCCTGGATCGTCCTCGATACGCAGTGGGCCGCCAACCTGGTGCGTCAGGTCGTCGCGACGCGCGCCCAGTACGGCGGCAAGGATTGGCGAGCGAGCCATCTCGCCGCCGAGGACGCGCCGCTCTTCGCCTTCATCGAGAAGGCGCGCGCCAAGCTGCCGCCGGGAACGGCGCGTATCTTCGTGGTCGCCGACGCCGCGTACTTCCGTGGCCGCGCCGCGTATCACCTCTATCCGCACAACGTGCTCTTCGATCCGTTCGCCGACACCTTGCCGCAGCCTTCGTGGCTGAAGCCCGGCGATTACGTCCTCGTCTGGCATCGCCGCGGAGTCCAGTACAACGCGAGCGAGCAGAAGCTGCGCCTGGGGGACAGCGAGCCGATCGCCGCCGAGGCGGTGCTCGTCGAGCCGGGCGCGGCACTCCTCAAGGTGCTGTAGGGTTGCCACCCCGTGGATGCCTCGACCCTCATCGCCGGTAACGCGCTGCCGTGGTGCCTCGGCATCGCGTTTCTCCTGGCCTTCCCGCGACGATCGACCGCGGGCGGCGCCGGCGAGGTCGCGTGGATCGCCGGCGCGGGATACCTCGTGGGCGCCTTCCTCCTCACCGTGTGGATGCGCGTGCTCTCGCTCGTCGGCGGGAAATTCGCCGTGCTGCCGATCGTGGCGCCGCTCGCCGCGCTGACCGGCGTCCTGCTCTGGCTCGCGTGGCGCCGCGCGCCGGGCGACGCCGCCGCGGCGCTGCGCGCCGCGTGGCATGCCCTGCTGCGCTCGCCCGGGCTCGAAGGCGCGGCCCGCGCGGCGTGGTGGGGCGCGCTCGCCTGGCTCGCGATTCGCTTCACGCTCCTCGCCGTCGAGGTGGCGACGCGCCCGCTCTATCCGTGGGATGCGTGGACGCAGTGGGCGACCAAGGCGCGCGTCTGGTACGAACTCGGCGGCATCGCACCGTTCGCGCGGGTCACCGCGTGGCTCGCCGCGAACGGCGGTGTGTACTTCGACGCCTCCCCCGAGTACCCGCCGACGATGCCGCTCCTGCAGGTCTACCAGAGCCTCCTCCTCGGCCGCTGGGACGACACGCTGATGAACGGCTCCTGGTGGCAGACGGCGCTCGCGCTCGCGCTCGTCATGTACGGCGGGCTGCGCTCGCTGCGCGCCTCCGCGCTCGCGGCGCTCGCTGGCGCCTTCCTGGTGTCATCGCTGCCGCTCGCCAACACGCACGTGGCGCTCGCGGGCTACGCGGACCTGCCGCTCGCCGCCACCTACGTTGCCGCGGCGCTCGCGCTCCTGCGCTGGATCGCCGCGCGCAACGTGCGCGATGCGGTCGGCGCCCTCGTGCTCGCCGCAGCGCTCACCCAGATCAAGAATCCGGGATGGTTCTGGGCGGCGACCCTCGTCCCAGGCTTCATCGTCGCCACCTGGCCGCGGCACGGCCTGCGCATCGTCCTCGCGGGCTTCGCTGCCGGCGCGATCCTCCTCGTGGCGCTGGCCCGCTTCCAGCTGCGCCTCTTCAACTACGACCTCAAGCTCACCTACGCGCCGGCCTGGGGTGATCTCGCCGAGAGCTATTTTCTCCTCGGCAACTGGCACCTCCTGTGGTACGGGGCGCTCGGCGTGGCGTGCCTCGCGTGGCGACGCCTGCTCGAGCCCGGACTCGCGCCGCTCACCACGATCGTCGTCGCCGGCCTCATGTTCCTCTTCGTCGTCTTCGGCTTCACCACCGCGAGCTACTACATCACCGATCAGACGACGGTCAATCGCGCGACGCTGCACCTCGCGCCACTGGTGGTCGTCTTCCTGATCCTCGCGTGGCAATCCTTTGCCGAAGACTGGAATGCGCGCCATGCGCAGCCCGCGGCGGCGTGATCGACGCCCTCCCTACCGATGCCGACCTTCGCCCTGACGATCTTCGCGAGCGCGTTCCTGCTCTTCCTCGTACAGCCGATCGTCGCCAAGGAGATCCTGCCGTGGTTCGGCGGTTCCGCCGCGGTGTGGGCGACCTGCCTCGTCTTCTTCCAGACCACGCTGCTCCTGGGCTACGCGTACGCCGACTACACGGTGCGCCGGCTGGCGCCGCGCACGGCGGTGCGCTTGCACGTTGCACTCCTCGTGCTGAGCGTGGTCACGCTGCCGATCATTCCCGCCGCGCACTTCAAGCCGATCGGTGACGAGAATCCGATCTTCCTGATCCTCGGCCTGCTCGCCGCGACGATCGGCTTGCCGTATTTCCTGCTGTCGACCACGAGCCCGCTGGTGCAGGCGTGGTTCGCGCGCCGCTTCCCCGGGCGCAATCCGTATCGGCTCTTTGCGCTGTCGAATCTCGCCTCGCTGGTGGCCCTCCTGGGCTATCCCTTCCTGCTCGAGCCGTGGATCGCCACCCGCGTGCAGGCGTGGTCGTGGTCGGCGGCGTACGTCGTCTTCGTCGTGCTGGCTGCCGTGGCCGCCTTGGCGAGCCTGAAGCGCGCCGTCCATATCGACGGTGCCGTGCTGGCGGGCGAGCCGTCCTCTGCCGCGATCGCCGCGGCCGCGGTACCGGCAGCTCCCCGCCGCGAGGCGCCGCCGACCGCGGCGCGACAGGCGTTGTGGTGCACCCTGGCGGCCACCGGCTCGCTGCTGCTCCTCGCGGTCACCAATCACATCACGCAAAACGTCGCGGCGGTGCCGCTGCTGTGGATCCTCCCGCTCACGATCTATCTCGTCACCTTCATCCTGTGCTTCGACAGCAGCGGCTGGTACCGCCGCCGGTTCTTCCTCGTGGCGGTGGCGCTGGTCCTGGGCGCGATGGCGTGGGTCGTGGTGCCGTCGTCGAACGTCACCCACAACCTTGCACTCCAGGTCGGCGTCTTCAGCGGCGGCCTCTTCCTCGCCTGCATGTTCTGCCACGGCGAACTCGTCGAGCTGAAACCGGCGCCCGCGTACCTCACGCGCTTCTACCTCATGGTGGCCCTCGGCGGCGCCGTGGGCTCCGCACTCATCGGCATCGTGGCGCCGATGGTGCTGCCGGCGGACTTCGAATTGGCGGCGACGCTCGCGCTGTGCGCGCTCCTCCTCCTCTGGCAGACGCGGCGGCTCGCGCTGCCGTTTCCGCTCCTCGCGATGGCGGCGCTCATCGCCACCGTCGGTTTCGGCGCGCGGGGAATCAGCGAGTTCTACGACTCGACGATCGTCGCCACCCGCAATTTCTACGGCGTGCTCCGGGTGCAGGAGACCGACGACTCGGCGACCGGCAAGCGGCGCAGCCTCGTCCACGGCAACATCATGCATGGCAAGCAGTACTTCGCCGACGACCTGAAGCGGGAGCCGACGAGCTACTACTCCGCGCACTCGGGCATCGGGCGCGTGATCGAGGCGCTGCACCCCAGCACCACGCCGATCAAGGTGGGCGTCATCGGCCTTGGCGCCGGCACAATTGCCGCCTACGGCAGCACCGGCGACGTCTACCGCTTCTACGACATCAATCCGGGCGTGATCGCCATCGCCCGCCACGACTTCACCTATCTCACCGACAGCGACGCAACGATCGAGTTGCCCTTGGGTGATGCGCGCCTGAGTCTCGAGCGCGAATCGCCGCGGCACTTCGACGTCCTCGCCATCGACGCCTTCAGCAGCGACGCGATCCCGGTCCATCTCATCACTACGGAGGCGGTACAGGTCTACCTGCGGCACATGAAGCCCGACGGCGTGATCGCCTTCCACGTGACGAATCGGTATCTCGACCTGGTGCCGGTGGTCGAGGGCATCGCCCACGACTTGGGGCTCACGGCGCTGTGGATCGACGACGACGGCAGCCTGCAACTCGCCAATTCGTCGAGTTGGGTGCTCCTCGCGCGCGATCCCAAGCGGCTCGCCGACCCCCGGCTGACCGAGGCGGCAACGCCGATCGTGCCGCGGCGCGACTGGCGGGTGTGGACCGACGACTTCAACAATTTGCTGCAGGTGCTCAAATGACGACGCGAGTGACCATGCCCCACGCCGATCCGGCGCCGTATCGCGCGCTGGTGCATGCGCCGGAGACCCGGCATCTCGACGTCATCGACCAGCGCACACTCCCGCACGAGATCGTGCACCTCCGCCTCGCCGATGCCGAAGCGGCCGCGCGCGCCATTCGGGAGATGGCGATCCGCGGCGCGCCGCTCATCGGCGCGGTGGGCGCGTACGGCCTCGCCCTCGCCCTCGACCGTGACGCCTCTGACGCGGCACTGGTATCCGCGCACGCCATGCTCGACGCCACGCGCCCCACCGCGGTGAACCTGCGCTGGGCGCTCGATCGCGTGCGCGACCGGGTGGCGCCACTCGCGCCCCCGGCACGGGCCGATCGGGCCTGGGCCGAGGCCGATGCGATCGTCGCCGAGGACATGGCGATCAACCATGCCATCGGCGAACACGGGCTCGCCGTCCTGCGCGACATCGCCCGGCAGCGTTCCGGGCCGGTGCGGGTGATGACCCATTGCAACGCCGGCGCGCTCGCCACGTGCGGCTGGGGCACCGCGACGGCGCCGATCTTTCTCGCCCACGCCGCGGGATTGCCGCTGCACGTGTGGGTGAGCGAGACGCGACCTCGCCTGCAGGGGGCGAGCCTCACCGCCTGGGAACTGGGCGAGCGCGGCGTGCCGCACACGCTCGTCGTCGACGGCGCCGCCGGCCTGCTGATGGCGCGTGGCGAGGTCGACGTCGTCTTCGTCGGCGCCGACCGGGTCGCCCGCAACGGCGACGTGTGCAACAAGATCGGCACCTACGACAAGGCGCTCGCCGCGCGCGACAACGGCGTTCCCTTCTACGCCGCGGTGCCGTCGCCGACGATCGACTGGCGCATGAACGACGGCGGCGCGATCCCGATCGAGGCGCGCGACGCCGACGAGGTGCTGGTCATCGCCGGCCGCGCCGACGACGGCCGCCGCGTCCGCGTGGCGATCGCACCGCCTGCCACGCCGGCCGTCAACTACGCCTTCGACGTGACGCCGGCGCGACTCGTCACCGGCATCCTCACCGAACGCGGCATCGCACGCGCCTCGGGTGACGCGCTGGCGGCGATGTTCCCCGACCGCGCACGCTGAACGACCGCCACACTCCGCCATGACATCGACCAACGAACACACGCTGCGCACCGAAGTGATCGCGACCGCGCTTGCGATGAATGCTGCCGGCATCAACCGCGGCAAGTCCGGCAACGTCAGCGCGCGTCTCGTCCGCCCGGATTTCGACGGCTTCCTCGTGACCCCGACCGGCATGCCGTATGGCGAGCTCGCGCCCGATGACGTGGTCCCCGTCGCGCTCAGCGGCGAGGTGCTGGGCACACGCGAGCCGTCGTCGGAATGGCGCTTCCATCGCGACATCTACGCCCACCGCCCCGACGCGCAGGCGATCGTGCATACCCACGCACCATTCGCCACGACGCTCGCCTGCCTCGATCGCGGCATCCCCGCGTTCCACTACATGGTTGCCGTCGCCGGCGGCGACGACATCCGCTGCGCGCCGTACGCGACGTTTGGCACACAGGAGCTCTCCGATCACGCGGTGACGGCGCTCACCGGACGCAATGCCTGCCTGCTCGCCCACCACGGCATGATCGCACTCGGGACCTCGCTCGCGGCGGCGTTCGCGCTCGCGGTCGAGGTGGAAACGCTCGCCGAGATGTACTGGCGCGCGCTGCAGATCGACGAGCCGGCGCGACTGCCGCCGGCCGAGATGGCGATCGTGCTCGCGAAATTCTCGACCTACGGGCAGCCGCAACGCCGCGGCTGAGCGGACAACGCCGATCAGTAGGCGGAAGCGACGCGCGGCAGCACCGCGGCAACCAGCCGATCGAGGCACTCCCTGACGCCCAACGTGCCCGTGGGAAGCTCGATCGCCGGCCCGTCCGGCGCCTCGTACGGCGCATTCACACCCGTGAATTCCGGGATCTCGCCGCGCCGCGCCTTGACGTACAGGCCCTTCGGATCGCGCTGTTCGCAGGCGTCCACGTCGGCAGCGAGATAGGTCTCGAAAAAACGCTCGGCGCCGATCACCTGCCGGGCCATCGCGCGGTCTTCCGCGTACGGCGAGATGAGCGCGGTGATCACGATGAGTCCGGCATCGTTCATGAGCCGTGCGGCCTCCGCGGTGCGCCGGACGTTCTCGCGCCGATCCTCCGGCGTGAAGCCCAGGTTGCGGTTGAGTCCGTGGCGCAGGTTGTCGCCGTCGAGCACGAAGCAGGCATGCCCCGCATCGACGAGCCGCCGCTCGAGCGCGCGGCCGATCGTCGACTTTCCCGAACCCGACAGTCCGGTGAGCCAGATGGTCAGCGGTCGCTGATGCAGGAGCGCGGCCCGCTCCTCGGCATCGACGCCGCTGCGCTCCCAGACCACGTTGCGACTGACCTGCGCCTCGCCATCCTCGCCCGCGACCGCCGGCGAGGCGCGACGGTCGACGACCATCGCCGCGCCGAGTGTCGCCTGCGTTTCAGGATCGAGGAGGAGGAGCGTTCCCGTGACCCGGTTTCGTCGATATTCGTCCGCGAAGATGGGCTCGAAGAGCGTCAACCGCGCGCGGCCGATCTCGTCTTGTCCCAGCGTCGTCGCCGGCTCGCGGCGCAGCGTGTCGGGATTGACCCTGTAGGCGAGATTCGCGCACGAGCCGCGCACGATGCGGTTCGCGTGCCGGACGAGATAGACATTGCCTTCGGCAAGCGGCGCCTCCGCCATCCACACCATCATCGCCTCGACCGCGCGCTCCGCCGGCGGCACGTTCGCCGGGTGCGCCAGCATGTCCCCACGGTGCGCCACGACGTCGTCGGCGAGGCCGAGCGTCACCGCCATCGGCGGCGCCGCCTGCGCGAGTTCTTCGCCGGCGGCGACGAGACGCGTGACGTGGGTACGCTTTCCCGACGGCAGCACGACCACGGCATCGCCGGGACGCGCCACACCCGAGGCGATCTCGCCCGCGACGCCTTGCCCGCCATCGTCGAGGCGGGCGGCGCGGTCCACCGTGAAGCGGAAGTCGACCAGGTTGGCGGCGCCGGCGATGTACACCGCTTCGAGGTACGGCAAGAGTGCCTGCCCCGCGTACCACGGCATGCGCTCGCTCGGTATCGCCACGTTGTCACCCGCGAGCGCGCTCATCGGGATGAGGGTCAGATCGGCGAGGTGGAGGCGGGCGGCAAACGCGCCGAACTCGTCCTTGATCCGCTCGAACACGACCTGGTCGTAGCCGACGAGGTCCATCTTGTTCACGGCCACGACGAGGCGCGGAACGCCCATCAGCGAAGCGATGAAGGCGTGCCGCCGTGCTGGCGTCCGGATTCCGGTCTGCGCGTCGATGAGGACGATCGCGAGGTCGGCGGTCGCGGCGGCGGCAGCCACGCTGCGCGTCGATGTCGCGTGCCCCGGCGTGTCGGTGACGATGAAGCGGCGCTCGGCTGTCGAGAAGCCGCGCTGGGCGATGTCGACCGTGATCGCCCGTGCGCGTTCAGCGAGAAGGCCATCGCTGACGGACGCCGGTACGCGAACGGTATCGTCGTCGCCACGCCGACGCGGTGCGCCGCGCCGAGCCTCGTCGATGGCGCCGGCGTCGCGCAGGAGGCGATCGAGCAGCGTCGTCTTTCCGGTCTCGACGTCACCTGCCAGGGCAAAGCGCAGCAGGTCGCGCTTGTGTGTCACGGCAGCCCTCGACGGTACCGCGGGCGCGCGGTGCGGACGCTCGCGGCCGGGAGGCCGCACCATGACGGCCGGGCACGGGCTACGATGTTCATCGATCGCTCCGACCGTCCTTCATCTCATGCTCGGCCCATTTCCGCAGCGCGCCGCCCAGCCGGACGCCGTGCCCCTGCGGAAACAGCGCCTCCGGATAGCTCGCCGCCGAAATCGCGCGCTCCTTGTGCGCCACGATGCGCAGCACTTGCCCGTTGCGCGCCGGATCGACGGAATGAGTGGCGAGGAACGTGCGCACCGCAACGGGCAGCGGCACGTCGTAGTAGTCGACCGTCGTCAGCGCGTCGATCACGAAACCGTGTGCCTCGAGGAGGATCCGGCACTCGTCGGCAGTCCACAAATGGGGGTGCCCGGATTCGATCGATTCGTAGAACTGGTTCCGCCCGTTCGGATTCACCTGCGACAGCAGATTGACGAGCACGTCGTAGCCGCAGGCATTGGGTGTGGTGAGGAAGAGTCGCCCACCAACCTTCAAGACCCGCGCGATCTCGGCGATCGTCCATGCGGGATCGCGGAAAAGGTGCTCGAGGACTTCGGTGAAGACCACGTCGTCGACCGAGGCATCGGCGAAGGGAAACGCTTCGCTCTCGATATCGATGCGGATGATCGGATACGGGCTGTACGGAATATCGATCGAAATCGTCTGGACGCGCGACCGCGGATTGAGCGTGCGCAGGTGGTGGGTGAGGAACGGCTTGTCCGAACCAAGCTCGACGATCTCCGCGCCGAACGGCTGCGCGAGGAGATCGAGGTAACGCGCGCGGTGATAGAGCGCATCGCCGACGAAGATGTCGCGCACGTCGACCGGCAGATACGCATAGAACTCGCGGACGCGCTCCTCGTAGCGATTGCCGAGTGCCACAACGCCTGGATTGCGGGGGCCGTCGGCCGGCGTCGATGCCGGCACGTTCCCCTGCCTCGCCGCGGGTGGGGCGGACAGGGAACGTCGCCGCATCCAGCGGCGCAGACGGGTACGCAGGCTCATCGACGTGTCGTGGCTGGTAGGCGCGCCCGCGCAGAGCCGGTGATCCCGGTCAGACGCCGCGCGCGGGTCGGTGATGATAGCAGGCGAGACGGCTCACGACCGTGCGCGATCGACGACGCCAGCAATGCAAAAGGCCCACCGAGGTGGGCCTTTTGCATTGGGTAGGTGCCTGACGATGACCTACTTTCGCACGGGAGCTCCGTACTATCATCGGCGTGCTGCCGTTTCACGGTCCTGTTCGGGATGGGAAGGGGTGGTTCCGGCGGGCT
>JADZAQ010000047.1 GCA_020852555.1 Burkholderiales bacterium | reverse complement strand
CCTTTGCCGTAACTCTCGATCGCCGCGATCGGCACCTGCATCGCCGCCTGCAAGCGCTGCGCCAGGTCGAGGCCGAGCGGATTCAGCAGTTCCATGAACGGAAGGATCTCGGGCTCGTAGCGCCCCGCAAACGGATTGGTGATGACGACCGCGATGGTGCCGCGTCGTTGTGGCACGGCGGCGACCGGGCCGAACTCGTGGTGGATGTCCTCGACATGCGTCAGGATGCGGCGGACTTCGATCATCGGCGTCTTTCCTTCAAGCGTGAACGGCAACTGCCGCGACGGACGCTGCGGGAGCGGCACGCGGCGGCGCCAGTCGCTGCGACTCGCCATCGAGGCCTGCGACCCAGCCCTGGCAGACCAAGATCGCATCGTGGCACAGGCCAGCGGCACGGATCGCGCGGGCGCGCACGACCCCGGCGGCGAGCGCCCCGCGCACCGCCATGTCGCCCAGCGGCGGGACGTCGACGGTGACCGGGATCTCGCCGAGATCGCTGTCGTCGCGCAATGCGCGTGCCGGCTGCCGGACGATCCGCGGATCGTCCGTGTCGACCGCATTGGCGATCACCGTCGCCGCAGCGTCGGCCTCGGCCGCAGTGGCAGCGAGCACGGTGACGCTGTCGGCGATGCCCAGCGAAAAACTGCGTCCGCGCCAGCCGGAGGTCGCGATCCCGCGCACCGGCAAATCGGCGGCAACGATGAAATCGGCGTCGGTGGCAAGGGTCGCGCCGGCCGTCACCGGATCGAAGCGCGCAAGATCGGCGTAGAGCCCCACCGACACCGATGCACCTGGCGCGAGGTGGAGCGCGATATCGCCGCCATTGTTCACCCAGGCGCGCGTCACGCCGTCGCGGTGATACGCCGTCGCGACTTCCTGCGCGACGGCGCCCGCCACCGCTGCCATCGGCGTGATGAACCGCTCCCGGAACGGATGGCACGCTTGCCACATCCGGCGCGCGACGACTCCGGTGAGCGGGCAGGCCGCCGCCACCGGCCGGCGCAGCAGCGGCAATTCGGCAACGAGCTCGTCGAGGATCGTCGTGAACCGCCGCCATGCCGCTTCGTGCGCGGCGGCGACCGCACCGGCATCGCCATCGGCGCCGATCACGAGGTCGATCGGCCCGTGCTGGAAGTGCCATCGCCCCTCGGGCAGGCGTGCGCGCGCGGCGGTCATCGTTCGGGCGACCTCACCCCAGGAGCGGCGCACGCCCGATCGGCCAGGGATTCGCGGCCGCGATCGTCTCGATGCGACGCGCGGTCGGCGCGCCGTCGTGGTGCCACGGCCCGTGCTGCAAGGCGTCGTCGATCGTGCGCACGAATTCCATGTGTCCGCCGAGCGCGCGATAGTCGGCGGCGCGCAGCGTGAACTCGATCGGCGCGACGAGTGCCGGCGTGGGCACGGTGCCGAAGCTCTTGTCCGGCATCCGCGCCACGTCGACCATGATCGTGATGCCGCCACCCGGCCAGACGTATGCCGGCGCGCCGCCGCAGGTGACGTTGACGATTGCTTCCTTGATCGCGCGCGTGAGGAGCACCGGGTTTTCGGTCACGCCGGCACGCAGGCTGCCACCGGCGCCGCCGACGAAGAGCACGGAGCACAGCGACGGCTCGCAGTTCTCGCCGATGCGCTCGACGATGCGCGCAACCGCGGCCGGCAGCGGTGCGCGCTGCGGTTGCAGCGCATCGTCCAGCACGTACCACTCGGCGTGCTCGCCGGTGGTCGACACCATGAGCAGGCGCAGCCCCGGCCACGCCGTCGCTGGATCCCAGCCTTCGACGATGGCGAGCGGATCGACGATGTCGGTGCCGCCCCAGCCGGTACCCGGATTGGCGACCTGGAAATAGCGGCCCGGAGTCGAGCGCCGCCCGCGGATCTTCACGCCGGATGCGCGCATGTCGAGGCAGCGCCCGGCCTGGTGCTGCGTCAACACGCCGGTGATGTGATCGTCGACGACGACGACCTCGTCGGCGAGCCCGTGGAACTGCTTGGCGAAGATGCCCACCGTCGCCGAGCCGCAGCCCACGCGCATCCGCTGCTCGACGACGCCGTTGACGATCGGCGCATGCCCCGAGCGCACGACGACCTGCGACCCGCCGTCGATCGCGAGTTCCACCGCAGCCTTGTTGCCGAGCGCCTCCATCATCTCGCAGGTGACCCGGCCCTCCTTCTTGGAGCCGCCGGTCAAGTGATGGACGCCGCCCAGCGAGAGCATCTGCGATCCGTACTCGGCGGTCGTCACGTGGCCCACCACTTCGCCCTTGCAGCGGATGTTCGCCTGCTCGGGCCCGAGGAAGCGATCGGTGTCGATCTTCACCTTGAAGCTGCAATAGCTGAAGATCCCCTCGGTGACCACCGTGATCATGTCGACGCCGTCGACCTTCGATGCCACGATGAACGGCGCCGGCTTGTAATCGGGATACGTGGTCGACGAGCCGATGCCGGTGACGAAGTACTCGCCCGCCGCGGCCTCCGTCGTCGTCGGCGCCGCCGCCTGGCGCGGCAGGAAGGCGGCCGGCGCCGCATCGCCCTCGTGCGCGCTGCGCCGCAGGAACAGCGCGGGGTCGACGCGCACCAGCGCACCGTCGGCGTTGGCGTAGCGATCGCACGCACCCACCCGCCCCGGAGCGATCTGGCACAGGATCGGACAGGCGTTGCACTCGATCTTGTCGCTCGCCATGCGCTCGTTGCGCGGCCGGGCGCGCTCGACCACCTGCGGGATCGCGCCGGGCTCGATACCCGGCAGCCCGTCGGTCTTGGTATGTTCGGTCATCGCGCGAGCCTCCCGGGGACATCGGGTTCACCCGGGAGCGAGGCTCCCGGGATTGCGCACCCCTGGCGTCTGCGGTACATTCCTCGGTGCGTCACTCATGTAGTAATTGCATAATGAAACATGTTGCGTTCACTACATGGGGGCGCGGTTAGCGTAGCGCATCCGCCGCCCTCACGCAACCGTGCGAAGGAGTCGCCGATGACCCATGTCGTGACCGATGCGTGCATCCGTTGCAAGTACACCGACTGCGTCGAGGTCTGCCCCGTCGATTGCTTCCACGAGGGGCCGCTCTTCCTCGTCATCGATCCGGACGAGTGCATCGACTGCGCGGTGTGCATCCCCGAGTGCCCGGTCGATGCGATCTACGCGGAGGCCGACATGCCCCCCGCCGAAGCGCCGTTCCTCGAGATCAACGCCCGCCTCGCAAAGGAATGGCCGGTGCTCGCCAAGGCGCACGATCCACTCCCCGACGCCGAGCAATGGAAGGACGTGAAGAACAAGCTCGCCGGGATCGACCCTTGAGCCGTGCCCCGGCGCGGGTAACGCCCGGCGAAGCGGCGGTGAGTCGTGCGCGGCGCGCGCCGCGCAACGGCCCGGCACCCGGCACCCGGGCCGCCGCCGCACAGGCCACGCGCGGGGCGATCCTGCGGGCCGCGACGCGGATTTTCGCGAAGCGTGGCTTCGACGGCGCGCGCGTCGACGAGATCTCGAAGGCGTCACGGTCGCACGACCGGATGATCTATTACTACTTCGGCAGCAAGGAGGGGCTCTACGTCGCGGTGCTGGAGGAGTTGTACCGACGCTTCAACGAGGCCGAGGCGAAGCTCCCGCCCGACATCGATCGGCCCGACGAGGCCGTCGCCGTCGCGGTCCGCTTCATGTGGAATTACTACCGGCGCCACCCCGAATTCATCACGCTCCTCAACGACGAGAACCTGCACCGCGGCCGGCACATCGCCAAGTCGCCGCGGGCGAGCGCATTCGCACCGTTTGCGATGCGTCTGCTGCGCGATGCGCTCGAGCGCGGCATCGCCTGCGGCATGTTCCGGCGCACGGTGAGCGCACGCGACATCTACCTCATGATCGCCGGGATGGGGTACTTCTACCTCGGCAACCGGCACACGCTCTCGGCGTTCCTGGGCGAGCGCACCGACTCGCCCGCGGCGCTCGCGCACTGGGAGGCGTTCATCGTCGACGCCGTGCGCCGCACGCTGGCGCCGCCAGACCGCTTGCCTGCCGGCTGATTCCGGCGCTTGCCGCCGGCCGGGCACGCGGTTTAGCATCTGCTACATGAAGCGGCGCGCCGCGCCGGCACCGACGGAGAGCGACGATGGCAGAAGCGGCAGCGGGCGGTACGTCCGGCAGGGTGGTGATCAGGAACGTCGGCGTGATGCTCTCGGGCGACCTCGACCGCCCGCTCCTCGACGCCGACACCGTCGTCGTCCGCGACGGACGGATCGCCGCGGTCGGGCGCGAGAAGGACTGCGACACCGCGCCGGCCGACCTCGTGGTGGATGCGCGCGGCACCGCGCTCGCGCCGGGACTCATCGACAGCCACGTCCACCCGGTCTTCGGTGACTGGACGCCACGCCAGGGACAGCTCGGCTGGATCGACTCGACGTTGCACGGCGGCGTCACGACGATGATCTCCGCCGGTGAAGTGCACCTGCCCGGACGTCCGAAGGACATCGTGGGATTGAAGGCGCTCGCCATCACCGCCCAGCGCGCGTACGACAACTTCCGGCCAGGCGGCGTCAAGGTGCTGGCCGGTGCACCGGTCATCGAGAAAGGCATGGTCGAGGAGGACTTCGCCGACCTCGCGAAGGCGGGTGTCAAGCTCCTCGGTGAAATCGGGCTGGGCTCGGTCAAGGCCGGCGCCGAGGCGAAGACGATGGTCGCCTGGGCGCGCCGGCACGGCATCCAGAGCACGATCCACACCGGCGGCCCGTCGATCCCCGGTTCGGGCCTCATCGACAAGGATGTCGTGCTCGAGGCCGACGCCGACGTGATCGGCCACATCAACGGCGGGCACACCGCGCTGCCCGAGCAACACGTGTGCGAACTGTGCGAGAAGAGCTCGCGCGCGATCGAGATCGTGCACAACGGCACCGAGCGCATCGCCATCGCCGCCGCCCGCACCGCGCTCGAATTGAAGTGCCCGCACCGCGTGATCCTCGGCACCGACGGCCCGGCGGGTTCGGGCGTGCAGCCGCTCGGCATCCTGCGCATGATCGCCTTCCTGTCGTCGGTCGCGGGCATCCCGGCCGAACAGGTGTTCTGCTTCGCCACCGGCAACACCGCGCGGATGCGCAAGCTCGACTGCGGGCTCATCGAGGTCGGCCGCGCCGCCGACTTCGTGTTCATGGATCGCGCACAGCACAGCGCCGGCCGGACGCTGCTCGAAAGCGTCGCGCTGGGCGACCTCCCCGGCGTCGGCATGGTCATGATCGACGGGATCGTGCGCTGCGGGCGCAGCCGCAACACGCCGCCGGCGACCGAGATTCCGGTGGTTGTCGCGACACCCTGAGCCGCTGTCCACAGCCGTCGCGTCCGGCACGACGCCGTGTGCAGCGCACGACGAACACCCGCCCACGCGACGACGCCGGATGGCCGCGTTGTCAGGCGCTGCGCTGTGCGAAGCGAGCGAGCACGAAGGCAACCGCGTCGTCGATCGTGAGGTCGGTCGTATCGAGAACGACCGCGTCGCTCGCCGGGGCGAGCGGCGCCACCGCGCGCGAGCGATCACGCGCGTCACGGGCGTGGATCTCCGCGAGCAGTGCATCGACAGCGGCGACGACGCCGCGCTCGGCGAGCTGCAAGCGCCGTCGCTCGGCGCGCGCCTGCGGGCTCGCGGTGACGAAGACCTTGGTACCGGCTTGCGGAAAGACGACGGTCCCCATGTCGCGGCCGTCCGCGACCAGCCCGGGCGGCGCGCAAAACGCGCGCTGGCGAGCCAGCAGCGCGCTGCGCACCCCCGGGTGCACCGCGACGCGCGACGCGGCTTCGGCGATCGCCTCCCCGCGGATGGCGCGCGTCACGTCGCGCCCGTCGAGCGCCACGCCGGCCGCCGTGAAGGCGACGTCGAGTGCCGCCGCCAGCGCGACCAGCCGCGGCGCATCGTCGAGGGCGATGCCGGCGTCGATCGCCTTCAGCGCCACCAGCCGGTAGAGCGCACCGCTGTCGAGGAGATGGAAGCCCAGTGCCCGCGCCACGCGCGCGGCCACGGTGCCCTTGCCCGAGGCGGCGGGGCCGTCGATGGTGATGACCGGCGCCGGCGTCGCCGGGTCGGCCTCGTTCGCGGAACCCACCATGTCAGGCGGTCACTGCCGCCAGCGCGGCGAAGTAATCCGGATACGTCTTGCGAACGCAGCCTGGATCGTCGATCGTCACCGCGATACCGAGCAGGGATGCGAGGGCGAAGCACATCGCCATCCGATGATCGTCGTAAGTCGCAATGGTCGCCGGCTGCAGCGACGCCGGCGGCGTCACGCGCAGCCAGTCCGGCCCCTCTTCCACCGTCACGCCAAGCTTGCGCAATTCGCTGGCCATCGCCGCCAGGCGATCGGTCTCCTTCACCCGCCACGAGGCGATGCCGGTGAGCGTGGTCGGGGCGTCGGCGCCGAGTGCCGTGATGGCGAGGGTCATCGCCGCATCGGGAATGGCGAGGCAGTCGATGGTGCCGCCGCGGAAGCGGGCACCGGCCCGCGCCTCGATCCAGTCGGGTCCCATGCGGATGTCCGCACCCTGCGCCGCGAGGACGTGCGCGAAGCCGACGTCACCTTGGACCGACTCGCGGCCGACACCCGTCACCCGCACGGGGCCCCTGCCCAGGACGCCGGCGGCGAGGAAGTACGACGCGCCGGAGGCGTCACCCTCCACCGCGACCGTGCCCGGGCTCGCATAGCCGGCGCTCGCCGGCACCACGACACCGGCCGACTCCAGCACGACGTCGACCCCGAAGCGGCGCATGAGATTGCAGGTGATCTCGACGTAAGGCCGCGACACGAGGTCGCCATCGACGGTGACCGGGATGCGCGTGCGCAACAACGGCAGCGCCTGCAGGAGACCGGTGAGGAACTGGCTCGACACGTCGCCACGCACGCGTACCGGCGCCGCCTGCGGCGCACCGGGGCCGATCAGCACCGGCGGAAAGCCCGCCGCGAGCTCGTAGCGGATGTCCACACCAAGCGGGCGCATGGCGTCGACCAGGTCGCCAATCGGGCGCTCGCGCATGCGCGGCACGCCGTCGGCGCGGTAATGGCCGCCGGAGAGCGCGAGTGCAGCGACCAGCGTGCGCATCGACAACCCGGACAGGCCCAGATGGAGGTCGGCCGCCTTGGCGGGAAACGGCCCACCCGCTCCGTCGATCTCGTAGCGCTGCGCGCGGCGGTCGCGAATCGTGATCCCGAGCGCGCGCAGCGCGGTCACCATCACCTGCGTATCGTCGGATTCGAGGAGACCGGTCAAGGTGGTCGTCCCGCGCGCCAGCGCGGCGAGCAGGAGCAGGCGATTGCTGATGCTCTTCGAACCGGGCAGCGCGATCGTCCCGGCGGCATGGCTTGCCGGCGACAGCGTCAGTTGCGGAGGGAAATCGAGGGTCATGGCGGGACGGCACTCGCAGTGAGCGCCGCGGCAGCGATCAGCGAGAATCGTCGGCCGGCGTGGCCAAGCGCGCACCCCAGGTGCGCCGCGCCGCGCTGGCCCGCTCGAACAACGCCGCGAGGCCGTCACCGTCACCCGCCGCGACCAGCGCGCGCGCCGCGCCGAGTGCCCGGGCGTAGGCGTCGATCTCGGCCAGCAGCGGACCGCGGTTCGCGACCGCGATGTCGCGCCACATCTCGGGCGAGCTGCCGGCGATGCGCGTGAAGTCGCGAAAGCCGCTCGCGGCGAAAGCGAAGTACGTCGTCGCGTCCGGACGCGCGGCGAGTTCGGCGACGAGCGCAAACGCGAGCACGTGCGGCAGGTGCGAGACCGCGGCGAAGATCGCGTCGTGGCGCTCCGGGGCGAGTTCGCACACCTGCGCGGCGCACGCCCGCCAAAGGGCGCGCACGCGCTCGACGGCGGCCGGATCGGTCCCGGCGACCGGGGTGAGGACCACGTTGCGGCCGGCGAAGAGCGTCGCAAAGGCGGCAGCCGCGCCGGTGTGCTCGGTGCCGGCGATGGGATGCCCCGGCACGAACGCCCCGAAGCGGGACCCCAGCGCCGCGCGTGCCGCCGCGATCACGCCGAGCTTCGTGCTTCCGGCATCGGTCACCACGGTATCGGCGCCGAGTGCATTCGCCATCGCGGCGAACAGCGACGGGAACTGCGCGACCGGCGCCGCGACCAGCACGACGT
>JADZAQ010000046.1 GCA_020852555.1 Burkholderiales bacterium | reverse complement strand
CCGGCGCCGGGCCGCGGGGCACGATCCGTTCACGGTCATGTCCTGCGACAACCTGCCCGGCAACGGCGACGCGGCGCGGGCCGCGGTCCTGGGTCTCGCGGAGAAGGTGGACCCCGGCCTCGCCTCGTGGATCGACCGCGACGTCACCTTCCCCAATGCGATGGTCGATCGCATCACGCCAGCGACCACGGATACGCAGCGCACGCTGTTGCGGACGCGCTTTGGCGTCGACGACGCGCGCCCCGTGTTCTGCGAGACGTTCCGCCAGTGGGTGCTCGAGGATCGTTTCTGTGCCGGCCGCCCGGCGCTGGAGAAGGTCGGCGTCGAGTTCGTGACCGACGTGCATCCGTTAGAGCGGATGAAGATCCGCATCCTCAACGGCGGCCACGCGGCCATCGCCTATCCCGCGGCGCTGCTCGACATCGTCTACGTCCACGATGCGATGGCCGACCCGCGCATCGCGCGTTTCCTCGGCAAGCTCCTGACCGAGGAAGTGCGGCCGGTGGTGCCGCCGGTGCCTGGCGTCGACCTCGCGGGCTACCAGGCGACGGTGGAGCGGCGCTTCGCCAATCCCGCCGTCGGCGACACGGTCCGCAGACTCTGCCTCGACGGCTCGAATCGGCAACCGAAGTTCATCGTCCCGACGATCGCCGCGCGGCTCGCGCAGGGGCTCGACGTTGGCGGACTCGCGCTGGCCTCGGCGGCGTGGTGCCGCTACTGCCAGGGGACGACCGACAGCGGCGCCGTCATCGCTCCCAACGACGACGCCTGGGATCGCCTGACGGCCACGGCACGCGAGGCGAAGCGCGATTCGCGCGCGTGGCTTGCGATGCGTGACATCTACGGCGACGTCGGCGCGCACCCCGTCTTCGCGACCGCCTTCGATGCGGCGCTGCGCGCGCTGACCAAGGATGGCGCCGCGCAGGCACTCGTGCGCTACATCGGATAGGCGCTGCGTGTACCTCGGCATCGATCTCGGGACGTCCGGCGTCAAGGCCGTGGTGGTGGATGATGCGGGCGCCGTCGTGGCGCATGCGCTCGCGCCGCTCACCCGCCAGTCGCCTCGTCCGGGATGGTCGGAGCAGGATCCGGCGCACTGGTGGCGCGCCACCGCCGCCGCGGTGCGCGAGCTGCCCACGTCGGCGCGCGAGGGCATACGCGCGATCGGGCTCGCCGGGCAGATGCACGGCGCGGTCCTCCTCGATCGCAACGACCGCGTGTTGCGTCCGGCGATCCTGTGGAACGACGGCCGCGCCGCCGCCGCCTGCCGCATGTTCGAAGCGCGCGAGCCGGCGAGCCGCACGCTGTCGGGCAACCTCGCGATGCCCGGCTTCACCGCCCCCAAGCTCGTCTGGACCGCCGCGCACGAGCCCGGCGTCTTCGCGCGCACGGCACGCGTGCTGCTGCCCAAGGACTGGCTGCGACTCGAGCTCACCGGCGAGCACGCGAGCGAACCCTCCGATGCCTCGGGTACGCTCTGGCTCGATCTCGCCACCCGCCAGTGGTCGCCGCCGCTGCTGGCCGCGTCGGGCCTCACCGAGGCGGCCATGCCGCGGCTCGTCGAGAGCGCGGCGACGAGCGGCTCGCTCACGGCGCACGCGGCGAGCGCGCTCGGTCTCGCCGCCGGCATCCCGGTGGTCGGTGGCGGCAGCGACAACGCCTGCGGCGCCGCCGGCATCGGTGTCATCGACGATGGCCAGGCGCTGCTCTCGCTTGGCACGTCGGGCGTGCTCCTCGTCGCCGACGATCGGCCGCGCCCGGATCCGGCGCGCGCCGTGCACGCGTTCTGCCACTGCCTGCCCGAACGCTGGCTGCGCCTCGCGGTCACGCTTTCGTGCACCGCGACCCTCGGCGCCGTCGTGCGCTTGACGGGCGCCGCTGACGAGGCCTCGCTCGTCGCCGAAGTGG
Organism: Burkholderiales bacterium; assembly: GCA_020852555.1. GTDB lineage: Bacteria > Pseudomonadota > Gammaproteobacteria > Burkholderiales > Casimicrobiaceae > VBCG01. The sequence goes on along the minus strand of JADZAQ010000046.1, from coordinate 9,832 downwards.
AAGCCGCGGCGACACCGCATCCGCGGCGGCTCGTCGTCCTGCCGTATCTCGACGGTGAGCGCACGCCGCACAACGACCCTGCCGCCTGCGGCGTCGTCTTCGGTCTCGACGCGACGACCACCCGCGCCGATCTCGGACGTGCCGCTCTCGAGGGTGTCGCTTTCGCGTTTGCCGACGGCCTCGACGCGCTGGAGGCGACGGGCTCGCGTGTCGCGTCGCTTGCCGTGGTCGGCGGCGGCTCGCGCTCGCGCGCATGGGGACGGCTCATCGCGGCGGCGCTCCAGCGCCCGCTCGCCTATCCGCGCGGCGGCGATGTCGGCCCGGCGCTGGGCGCGGCCGGGCTCGCCCGCGTCGGCGCCGGCGTGCCGGCGCGCGAGGCGTTTGCCGCGCGTGGCGTGACGCACGTCATCGAGCCCGAGTCGTCGCTTACCGACGAGCTCGCCGCACGCCGTGCGATATTCCGTTCGCTGTATCGCGATCTCGCTGAACGTTTTGCGCTGACCATGCCCGGCTCCGAGGTAAGGGAGCCACCGTTGTCGGCCGTTGCTTGAACCCGCCACGCCGTTACCCGATGATTGCACCATGACCCGCATCGTCCAGATCTCCGACACCCACCTGAGCCCCGGCAAGAGGCACTTCGCAGCCAACTGGTCGCCGCTGCGCCAATGGATCCTCGCGCAGGAGCCCGACCTCATCGTGCACACCGGCGACGTCACCGTCGACGGCGCCGACGTCGACGCCGACTTCGCGTACTGCGCCGGCCTCCTCGCGAGCCTCGGCGTGCCGGTGCACGCGGTCCCCGGCAACCACGACGTGGGTGAGCCGCAACACGCCTACCAGCCGACGAGCAGCGACCGTGTGGCCCGCTGGCGGCGCCATTTCGGCGGTGACTACTGGTCGATCGACATCGAGGGCTGGCGCCTCATCGGGCTCGACTCGATGCTCTTCGGCGCCGACATTCCGGAGGAACGCGAGCAGCTCGCCTGGCTCGACGCCACGCTGCGCGACGCCGATGGTCGCCGCATCGCGTGGTTCATGCACAAGCCGCTATTCCTCGAGAACCCGGACGAGGGCGATACCGGCTACTGGACGGTCAAGCCCGCACCGCGGGCCGACATCCTCGAACGCGTGCGCCGGCACGGTATCGCGGTGATCGCCACCGGGCACCTGCACAAGATGCACGACCGCATCCTCGACGGCTGCCGCTACCTGTGGGCTCCGTCGTCGGGATTCGTCGTCGGCGAGCGCCTGCAGGAGCCGATGCCCGGGTACAAGAAGCTCGGTGCGGTCGTCTACGAGCTCGCGGGCGACACGCTGACCGTTCGCATGGACGAGCTCCCCGAGCTCACCCGGTACTGGATCGACGACGTGGTGCACGAGGTCTATCCGCCGCGCGGCGGCGCGTGACGGCGGCACCCGTTCATGGCGAGCGTTCATCTTCGCGGGATCACCAAGTCGTTCGGCAGCACGCAGGTGCTGGCCGGTATCGAACTCGACATCGCCGACGGCGAATTCATCACGCTGGTCGGCGCCTCCGGCTGTGGCAAGTCCACGCTGATCCGGATCATCGCCGGCCTCGAGCCGCAGACCTCCGGCAACATGGCGATCGGCGGGCGCCCGATCGACCACCTGCGCCCGCACGAGCGGCGCGTGGCGATGGTGTTTCAGAGCTACGCGCTGTACCCGCACATGAGCGTCGGCGCCAACATCGCGCTGCCGCTCACCATGCAGCGGCTGTCGCTGTGGGAGCGGTTGCCGCTCGTCAAGCAGCTGTCGCCTCGCCGTCGGCGGATCATGGCCGACATCATGCGCGAAGTGGCCGGCATCGCGAGCCAGCTGCAGATCGAGTCGCTGCTCGAGCGCCGCCCTGCCCAGCTGTCGGGTGGCCAGCGGCAGCGCGTGGCGCTCGGACGCGCGATGGTGCGCCACCCCGACGTGTTCCTCATGGACGAGCCGCTGTCCAATCTCGACGCGAAGCTGCGCGTCCACATGCGCAGCGAGCTGGCCGAGCTGCACGGTCGCCTGCAGTCGACCTTCATCTACGTGACGCACGACCAGGTCGAGGCGATGACGATGTCCGATCGGGTGGCGATGATGGACGCCGGGCGCATCCTCCAGCTCGGCACGCCCACCGCGCTCTACACGCGTCCGGCGAACCTCAAGGTCGCGCAGTTCATCGGCAGCCCGGCGATCAACGTGCTCCCCGGCGCCGTCGACAGCGCCGGCCGGGTGAGCGTCGCCGGCGCGACGCTGCCGCTCACCGTTGACCGCGCGGCGGGCGGCACGGTGAGTGTGGGCCTGCGGCCCGAGGCGCTGGTGCCGCACGCGCCGGGCAGCGGCGGCGACAGCGTCGCGCTCGGCACGCGCCTGCGGCGCACCGAGAACCTGGGCGCCGAGTTCATCCTCCACTGCGACGTGATCGGGCTCGACGGCGTCACCGTCACGAGCCGCATTCCCGCGGGTGTCGCGCCGCTCGAGCCGGGCCCGCTCGAACTCGTCTTCTCGCCCGCGGACTGCCACCTCTTCGACGCCGCGGGCGAGCGTATCGTGGTGCCCGGCGCGCGGGCATCGATCGCGCCAAAGCCGATGCCGGCGCCGCTGCGCACCGACGCCGCGCCATGATGCCGATCGATCCCGAAGTCGCCGCCCAGCGCGCCGCGCGGCGTCGCGAGTGGTTCGAGAAGCTCACCGGGATGGGCTTCGCCATGCCGGCCACGCTGCTCCTCGTGGTCATGAGCCTCACCCCGCTCGCCGTGCTGTTCGTGCTGTCGTTCACCGACTACGACCTGGGCAACGTCGATCTGCGTTTCATCGGGCTCACCAACTTCAGCAAGGCGCTCGCCGACTCCGTGTTCCGCCAGTCGCTGTGGAACACCTTCGTGTACGTGGCGATCGTCCTTCCGCTCGCCGTGGCGCTCGGGCTCCTGGTCGCGATCCTCGTGCACGGTCGCAGGCACACCCGCTCGTTCTACGAGGTCGTGTACTTCCTGCCGGTGACGTCCACGCTCATTGCGATGGCCTTCGTCTGGACGTTCCTGCTGCACCCCAAGCTCGGCCCGATCAACGCCTTCCTCGGCGCACTCGGCTTCCCTCCGCTCGCCTTCCTCTCCGATCCCGCACTCGTGCTCCCCACGCTCGCGGTGATCGGCGTCTGGCAGCTCGTCGGCTTCAACATGGTGCTATTCCTCGCCGGCCTCACCGCGATCCCGAAAGACCTGTACGAGGCGGCCGAGGTCGACGGCTGCGCCAACCCTGTCGACCGCTTCCTCACCATCACCTGGCCGCTCCTGGGCCCCACCACGATGTTCGTGATCGTGACCACGACGATCACCGCCTTCAAGGTCTTCGACACCGTCGCGGTGATGACGCGCGGCGGGCCGATGGGCGCCTCCGACGTCATCCTCTACTCGATCTACCTCGAGGGGTTCCAGTACTTCCACACCGCCTATGCGGCGGCGCTCACCGTCGTCTTCCTGGTCTTCATCCTCGTGTTCTCGGTCATCCAGACGCTCGTCCTCGACCGGCGCACGCACTACGGCTGACGACCATGCGCAAGCTCGTCTCGCTCACGCTCATCCACGCCGTGCTGCTGGTCGGCGCGGCGTTCACGCTGCTGCCGTTCGTGTGGATGCTCGCGACCTCGGTGAAACCGCCCGACGAGATCTTCACCGCCACGCTGCGGCTGTGGCCGCAGCGCTTCGCCGCCGTCGAGAACTATCGCCTCGCGCTCACCTCGGCGCCGCTGCTGCGCTTCGCGCTCAACGGGCTCATCGTCTGCGCCGGGATCCTGACCGTGCAGCTCCTGGTGGCGATCCCCTGCGCGTACGCACTCGCCAAGCTCCGCTTCCCCGGTCGCAACACGCTGTTCGTGCTGACGCTGCTCGCCCTCGCCATCCCGGTGCAGGTGCCCGCACTCCCGCTGTACATCGCGCTCGCCAAGCTCGAGCTCCTCAACACGTACTTCTCGATGATGATGCCGTTCTTCCTCTCGGTCTTCGCCATCTTCCTCTTGCGCCAGTTCTTCAAGGGCTTCCCCGACGACATCATCCAGGCGGCGCGCCTCGACGGCATGAGCGAATTCGAGATCGTCTGGCGCATCGTCGCCCCGAGCGCGTGGCCGGCGATCGCCGCCTTCGCCGTCTTCTCGTTCGTGGCGCACTGGAACGACCTGTACTGGCCGCTCATCGTGATCTCCGACGCCAAGCTCGCGCCGCCTCCGCTTGGTATGATGTTCTTCGCCGATGCCGAGACGGGCTCGAACTACGGTGCGCTCACCGCCGCCGCGACGATCCTCACCGCGCCGCTCGTCATCGCCTTTCTCTTCGCCCGCCGGCAATTCATCGCCGGCATCACGATGACCGGGGTGAAGTGACCCCTCCGGAGCTTGTCATGGCTGCTGCTTCCTCCCCCTTCGGCCTCGCCGACCGCGTCGCGCTCGTCACCGGCGCCACGCGCGGCCTGGGCTTCGCCATCGCGCGCGGCATGGCCGAGGCGGGGGCGACGGTGCTCCTCAACGGTCGGCGGCCAGCCGAACTCGAGCAGGCAGCACGGACCCTCACGAAGGACGGGCTGCGCGCCGACTGCGCTGCCTTCGACGTCACCGATCGCGACGCAATCCACGCCGGCATCGCGGCGGCCACCGCCAAGCACGGCGGCGTCGACATCCTCGTCAACAACGCCGGGATCCAGCGCCGCGCGCCGATGCCGGAATTCACGCCGGAGGCCTGGAACGACGTCATCGCGACCAACCTCACGGCGCCGTTCATGGTGTCGCAGGCCGTGCTGCCCGGGATGATCGCGCGCAAGCGCGGCAAGATCGTGCACATCGCCTCGCTGCTGTCCGAGTTCGGACGGCCGACGGTGATCCCCTACGCCGCCGCCAAAGGCGGCGTGCGGCAGTTGACGCGCGGGATGGCGGTGGAACTCGCCGCGCACAACATCCAGGTCAACGCCATCGCGCCCGGCTACTTCGCCACCGAGATGAACCGCGCCCTCCTTGACGACGTCGAGTTCAACGCCTGGGTGTGCAAGCGCACGCCGGCTGGCCGCTGGGGAGAGCCCGCCGAGATCGCCGGACTCGCCGTATTCCTGTCCTCGCGCGCCGCGGATTACATGACCGGGCAGATCGTCTTCATCGACGGCGGGATGTCGGTCGGGTTGTAGTCGGGGCCAAGCCCGAGGAGCACGAGCATGCGCATGCAGGGAAAGACAGCGCTCGTCACCGGTGCCGCCACCGGCATCGGATTGGCGATCACGCAGGCTTTCGCACGCGAGGGCGCGCGTGTGGCCATCGCCGACATCGACCTCGCTCGCGCTCGTGCGCAAGCCACTGCGCTCGCCCCCGGCGGCGCGGCACTTGCCGTACGCATGGACGTGGCGGATGCCGCGAGCGTCGACGAAGCCTGCGCCGAGCTGTCCAAGGCGGGGTTCGCTCCCGACGTTCTCGTCAACAACGCCGGCGTGATCCACGTCGGGACGATCCTGCAAACCACACTCGAGGATCTGCGGCGCGTGCTCCGGGTGAACGTCGAGGGCGTCTTCAACGTGACGAAGGCGCTGCTTCCCGGCATGATCGAACGCGGCGGCGGCGCCATCCTCAACATGGCCTCACTGGCATCGCTCACGGCGATGCACGACCGCTTCGCCTACTCGGCGAGCAAGGCGGCGGTGCAGATGATGACGCGGTCGGTCGCGCTCGATTTCGTGAAATCGGGAATTCGTGCGAACTGCATCTGCCCGGCGCGGGTCCACACCGAGATGGTCGACAACTATCTCAAGACCTCGTACGCCGGCAAGGAAGAAGAGACGTTCCGGCGCTTCTCCGAGTACCAGCCCATCGGCCGAATGATCCGGCCCGACGAGATCGGCCACATGGCGGTGTACCTGTGCTCCGACGAGTCGGCGATGGTGACCGGTTCGTCGTTCCTCATCGACGGCGGCGTCCTCACCGGCGTCTAGACAATATGGTCGCTTAGTAGAAGGGGAGACGGCCGGTCTCCGGCGACCGGTCGACCAGTTCGCGGAGCCACGCGAGGCCCGCGATGGTGTCGGCCACCGGCTTGTATTCGCACCCGACCCAGCCGTCGTAGCCGAGCTCGTCGAGAAGGTGGAAGAGATACGCGTAATTGATCTCGCCGACGTCGGGCTCGTGGCGGCCGGGCACACCCGCGATCTGCACGTGGCCGATGTGTGCCTGCCACTGCCGGAAGCGGGTCGCGAGATCACCTTCGACGATCTGCGCGTGATAGAAGTCCATCTGCACCGACAGGTTCGGCAGTCCTAATTCCTCGCGGATGGCGTGCGCCTCCGCCTGCCTCGTGAGGAGGTAGCCCGGGAAGTCGCGCCGGTTGATCGGTTCGATCATCACCGTGACGCCGACCTTCGCCGCCTCGCGGCAGGCGAGCGCGAGGTTGCGCCGGAAGGTGGCCCAGCGCCGCGCCTGTTCCGCGGCGTCGGCGCCTTCGGGGACCACGCCCGCCATGACGTGCAGCCGCGGGCACTTCAGCGCCTGCGCGTAGCGCAACGCGGTGGCGATGCTCGCTGCGAAATCGTCCTCGCGGCCGGGCAGTGAAGCGAGCCCGCGCTCGCCGCCCGCGAAATCGCCCGGCGGCGCATTGATGAGGACGACCTCGAGCGCGTGTGCCGCAGCGCGGGCAGCGAGGTCGGCGGCGGCGAAGTCGTAGCCGAAGGCGAACTCGACCGCGCGAAAGCCGGCGCGCGCGGCCTCGGCGAAGCGATCGAGGAACGGTACCTCGTTGAAGAGGAACGTGAGGTTGGCGGCAAACCGAGGCATCGCGATCGCCCGCCTACGCATCCACGGCGCGCGCCGCGCGCAGCGACTCCGTCGCGCCCGCCTGGACGAGGTTCGCCTCGGTCATCACGGTCAGCAGACGATAGCCTTGCGCGGCGCGCTTTGGCACGTCCGCGTTGCAGAATGCGTGCACGGCGGCAATCTTGCCGGCCGCCTTGGCCGCTGCGGCGATGGCGGCGATGCCCACCTCGGTCTCGTCGGCCAGTTGCGGCAACCGATCCGGTGCGTGCCCGAGCGTGATGTTGAGATCGGCGGGGCCGACGAAGCAGCCATCGACGCCGTCGACGGCGAGAATCGCCGGGGCATTGGCGAGCGCCGCGCGGGATTCGATCATCACCAGCGTGAGCAGTTCGGCCGCTGCCCCGGTGAAATAGTCCCGGCCACCATACATCGAGCCGCGCACGGGTCCCCAACTACGATGCCCGTGGGGTGCGTAGCGTACGCTCGCGACCGCGGCCTGCGCGGCAGCGACGGTATCGACTTGCGGCACGATCACTCCGTACGCCCCGAGATCGAGCACGCGCTGGATGTACATGGGAACGTTCGCGGGTACGCGCACGATCGGCGTCGCCGGCGTCGAGCTCAAGGCCTGCAGCATCGTCTGCACGCTGTCGAGATTGGCCTCGCCATGCTGCAGGTCGATCGCGACGAAATCGTACCCGGCGTGCCCCAGCCATTCGGCCATGAGCGGGCTCGCGCTCCAGCAGAAGATGCCGAGGGTGAGTTTCCCTTCGTGGGCCCTGCGCTTGGCGGTGTTCGGACGCAACGCTGCCTCCTCTTCGGTCGACCTCGATCCACCTGCACCGCAAGGCGGCGCAGGTGCGCGATGCCCCGCATCGTGCGATGGGATCGAAGGCCCGTCAACCGCGCACCATTGTCGCAAATCCGCAACCCCGGCACGCCGCTCGTCGGCACGCGATCACGCCATTGCGTGTCGTACACAGGCGGTGGCGACCCAGCACCGGGTGCGCCCGTGCCGCAAAGCGGGTTGTTTTGACAGCGTTATTTCGGCGCACCCGCGAAATCCGAGATTTTCCTTGCCGTTGGCCGGAACAGCCACTATCCTTGGTCTTCACGAGCCACAAAAACACAAGATCTAGTAGGTTTGGCTTTGCACGGCGATTGCTCGCAGTCGCCGTGCGCCCCGAGGGCGCGCCCCGGACGACCCCGTTACCGCACGGGGAAGGCCGCGCCGGCCACATCGCCACCCCTCGGACCCGTTACGCGCAATTGCTCGGTCATCGCCCGCGCCGCCCAGAGCCCTACGGGGCAGGTCGTCTTCGCTGGTGCCCGGTCGCCCATCGTCGGCGGCCGGTGCCCGCAGGCACCGCTCCCGGGGCGGCGCCGAGGGTCTCCGGGTGTCGACCGCCATCGCACATGCAGGAGAAGTACGCCATGCAAGCCCGCCACATGCCACCGGCCACCGCGACCACCGCTCCACCCCGTGATCTGCTCGTCGGTGAAGCCGGCAGTCCGGTGGCGAGCGGCGCCGATCCGCGCTTCGCCCCGTACAAGATCATCCGTCGCAACGGATCGGTGGTGGGCTTCGAGCCGTCGAAGATCAGCATCGCGATGACGAAGGCGTTCCTCGCGGTCACCGGCGGCCAGGGCGCGGTGTCGGCGCGGGTGCGCGAGCAGGTCGCGAGCCTCACCGAAGTCGTCGTGAGCTCGCTCGTCAAGCGCAAGCCCGAAGGCGGCGCCATCCACATCGAGGAGATCCAGGATCAAGTCGAGTTGGCGCTCATGCGCGGCGGCGAGCACGAGGTCGCGCGCGCCTACGTCCTCTACCGCGAGAAGCGGGCGCAGGAGCGCGCGCAAGCCAAGGCGAAAGAGCGCCCCGCGGCGGACGAACACGCGATCAGCGTCACCGACGACGGCGTACGCCGGCCGCTCGATCTCGAGCGCCTCACGAACCTCGTCCACGCGTCGTGCGTGGGCCTCGCCGACGTCGAGCCCGAGCGGATCCTGAAGGCGACGCTCAAGGATCTCTACGACGGCGTCGCGGCGGCGGAAGTGCGCAAGGGCGTGGTCCTCGCGGCACGGGCGCTGATCGAGAAGGACCCCGCGTACTCGTACGTCACCGCACGACTCCTCCTCGATGCGCTGCGTCACGAGGCGCTCGGCAGCGAAGCGACGCAGGCCGACATGACCGGGCGCTACCCCGAGTACTTCCCACGGTTCGTGCAGCACGGGGTGAAGATCGGCCTGCTCAACGACGCCCTGCTCCAGTTCGACCTCGCGCGGCTCGGCGCGGCGCTCAAGCCCGAGCGCGACCTCCAGTTCGGCTACCTCGGGCTGCAAACGCTCTACGACCGCTACTTCCTTGTCGACCAGTACGTCGGCGGGCGCCGCTTCGAGTTGCCGCAGTGCTTCTTCATGCGCGTGGCGATGGGTCTGGCACTGAACGAAATCGACCGCGAGGCGCGCGCGATCGAGTTCTACGACGTGCTCTCGAGTTTCGACTTCATGTCGAGCACGCCCACGCTCTTCAACTCGGGGACGCACCGTTCGCAGCTGTCGTCGTGCTACCTCACCACCGTCGCCGATGATCTCGGCGGGATCTACGAGGCGATCAAGGAAAATGCGCTCCTTTCCAAGTTCGCGGGCGGATTGGGGAACGACTGGACCAACGTGCGCGCGATGGGCTCGCACATCAAGGGCACCAACGGCAAGTCGCAGGGTGTGGTGCCGTTCCTCAAGGTGGTGAACGACACCGCGGTGGCCGTCAACCAGTGTTTCGCGCCCGACACGCTCGTCTACACGCAGCGCGGGCCCGTTCCGATCCGCCAGATCGGCAAGGGCGACCTCGTGCTCGGACAGGCGGGCGAGTATCGCGAAGTGCTGGCAAGGCTCGTGTACGAACAGAAGGACGCGATGGTCGCCGTCGACGTCAAGCATTCGCTCACGCCTCTCGAGGTCACGTCGGGCCACCCCCTATGGGCGCTGCGCGGGGTGCCGATGGAGCAATCGTGCGAGCGCACCCTGCGCAGCGTTGCCGCCGGCCGGATCCGGCCGCAGTGG
>JADZAQ010000045.1 GCA_020852555.1 Burkholderiales bacterium | reverse complement strand
TCGAGGCCGATCTTGCGGGCGGCGTACTGGACCTCGGGATCGAGCTCGATGATCGTGTTGCCCGCCTTGCGGTAGAAATCGAGCGCCTTGGCGTCCTCCTGGCCGATCCGAAGCCAGCTCTCGAACGTCACGAGCTTGGCGGCGATCTCCATCAGGTTGCGGTCGGCTTCGGAGAGCTTGCCCCAGGTCTCCTTGTTGATGCAGAGCTCGAACGGCGCCGTCGGCTGGTGCACGCCGGGGTAGATCAGGTACTTGGCGACCTTGTAGAACCCGGGCGAGATGTTCTCCCAGAGCGTGCCCCACTCAGTCGCGTCGATCGCGCCGCGCTCGAGCATCGGGTAGACGTCGCCGCCGGCCGTGGTCACCGGCGCGGCGCCGAGGTCCTTCGCCATCTCGAGCCACGCGCCCGCGGTGCGCAGCTTCAGTCCCTTGAGATCGGCGAGCGTCTTGACCGGCTTGCGCGAATGCAGGAACACCTCGGCGGTGCGGATGAACAGCGGGAGCGAGACGATGCCTTCCTTCTCCTCGCGGAACTGGCGCTGCATCTGCGCGCCGCCGCCTTCGTAGATCCAGTGCAGCATCAGCTCGGTGTCGAACGACCCCGCGTAGCCGCCGAACAGCACGGTCGTCGGATCCTTGCCCCAGTCGTAGCCCATCCACGTGTGGCCGAGCTCGGCGACGCCGTTCTTCACCGTCTCGGGCACCTTCAGCGCGTTGCCCAGCGCCCCGCCGGGAAATGCCTGGATCTTGATCCGGCCGCCGGAGAGCTGCTCGACGCGCTGCGCGTAGAGCTTGGCGCCGACGTCCATCAGCGGCCCGCCCGCCCAGCCGGTCGCCATCTTCAGGTTGTGCGACTGCGCCCCTTGGGCGCGTGCCGCCGTCGCGGCCGCCGCTGTCGCTGCCGCCGCGGCCGATACCGCGCCCGCCTTCAAGAACTCACGCTTCCTCATCGCTGGCCCCTCCGTGTCGTGGGTGCTTCCGTCAAGCCGCCGGCTCCATTCCCGCTCCGCGCGAGGTCGCAGGCTCCGCCTCGCCCAGGTGCTTCTCGACCTTGACGCGCAGCGCGGGCTTCACGTGCTTCATGCTGTAGCCGTTGAAGACATGCCCGAAGAGCCCGCGATCGAGATCGCTCGTCCCCATCATCCAGTCGGCGACGGGAAACGTCAGGTTCATGTTGATATCCATCATGATGCCCTTGTTGTGGTGCATCGTGTGGTGGCGCCGGATCGTGTTGATGAATGGCGCATAGCGCACGAACCAGTTGTCGTGCACGTGGCAGCAGTAGTGGAACGTCTCGTAGATCAGGTACTGCCCGACGATCGTGATCATCAGGATGTAGCCCGCGTTCGGCCCGAGGAGCCAGGCGAGCGCCAGCGCGAAGGGCACGCCCAGCGCCATGAACGTGAACAGCGCGCGCCAGGGGAAGAAGATGATCCGCCACTCGCGGTTGCTCTCCACCGTCATCTCGTTGTCGGTGAAGTACTGGTGATGCTGGCGCGTATGGCGATCGTAGATCGCGCGCAGCGCCCAGACGTCGACCAGCCGGTGCATCACGTACTTGTGGATCCACCATTCGAACAGGTTCGACAGCAGGAACACGGGCACGGCCAGCAGCCACTCCCAGGTCGCGCCGACGAGCCGGCTCGCGCACCAGCCGATGACGGCGACGCCCACGACGTAGATGACGCCGATGTGCACGGCGCCGTTGTACAGCGGGCTGATCTCCGAGCGGTACTGCTCGCGAAAGCCGCGCTGGCGCTCGCTCATGGCGTGCCGCTCGACCAGGGTGTCTCCGAGCTGGGCCATCCTGTCCTCCTGTGGGCTCGAGGGCGCGGCCGCGAAGCCCGCGCCTGACATATCAGCGGCATATTCTGCCATCCTCGGCCGCTGCGTCCACAGCTTTTTTCGGAGTCGTCGAGGCCATTGGCGCGCAGGCCGCCGCGTCGTCAGGCCGGAAGCGCCGCCGGCTGCCCGGCCATCAGCCGCTTCACCAGTCGCACCGCCTCCACCGCGTTGGGGGCGTATCCGTCGGCGCCGATCTGGGCGGCGAACTGCGCGCTCACCGGGGCGCCGCCGACGATCACCTTGCAGCGCTCGTCCAGGCGCCGTTGCCTGATGCCGTCGATGATCGCCGGCATCTCCATCATCGTGGTGGTCAGGAGCGACGACAGGCCGAGGACGTCCGGCCGGAACGACTCGATCTCCTGGAAGAACCGCTCGCGTGCGACGTTGATGCCGAGGTCGCGCACCTCGAAGCCGACGCCGCGCAGCATCGTCACCACCAGGTTCTTGCCGATGTCGTGCATGTCGCCGGTCACCGTGCCGATCAGGACCTTGCCGCGTTCCTGATCGCCGCTCGCCGCCAGCAGCGGCGCGAGGTCGTTCACCGCCGTCGCCATCGCCCGCGCGGCCAGCAGCACTTCGGGAATGAACGCCTCGCCGCTCGCCATGCGGTCGCCGACGAGGGTGATCGCATGGATCAGGCCGCGCTCGAGGACCTGCGCGGCGGGCACGCCGGCGTCGATCAGCTCGCGCACGTGTGCGCGGATATCGAGGTGCTTGCCCTTGAACACGTCGCGCCGCACCGCCTCGAACACCTCGTCGCCGGCGGCATCCGAAGGCTCGGCCGCCTTGCCGGCGGCGATCGCCGGCGCGGGAACGACCGGGCGGAAATCGCCGGCCCTGAGCGGCAGGCTTCCCTCGCGCTCGATGCGCTCGCCGATGCGCTGCAGCCGCGAGAACACCGCGGCGGGCGGCACTTCGTCGGCAATGCCGACCACCATGCGCTGTCCGGGCGCGACGGCGCGAAACAGCTCGTCGAGGTACGCCTCGAAATCGGCGTCGCTGGTGCCGGGCATGACGACCGTCGACGGAATGCCGCCGAAGAGCGTCAGATGCCCGCTCCATCGCTGGTAGTACTCGCGCAGCCCGACCTTGGTCATCGGCGCCGGGCAGAACGACTCGGCGATGTGCATGCCGGAGTCGCGGATCAGGTCCATCAGCCCCCGGTTCTCGCCGTCGGTGTGGCAAAGGACCCGCTTGCCGGCGGACCCGAGGACCTCCGCCGCCCTGCGGATCCAGGGCTGGATCTCCGCCGCGAAATACGGCGGAAAGGTGATCATGTCGTCGAAGTTCGCGCCCCACCAGACGACGTCGGCGGGCGAGCGCGCCAGGATCGCGAGCTCCTTGTCGAGCAGCGGCGCGATGCGATCGGCCAGCCCGCGCATCGCATCGTGGTGATCGCGGTAGTGCATGAAGAACTGCGTCGCGTCGGAAAGATCGCGCTGGATGACGTGGAACGGCGACGCGTCGAGCGAGCCGATGCACACCGGCACGCCGTTGTCGCCCATGCCCTCCGCGGCCCAGCGGGTGAAGCGCTCGAAGTTCGGCACGACGTCCATGTGCTCGAACAGGTACCCGGCTGGCGCGTAGTCGTCCGGCGTCTTGATCAGGTGCTCGACGAGGGCCGGGATGGTGATGCCGTGGCGCTGCGAGTCGACGTCGTAGTGCGTGGTCGTGCTGACCATGCCGATCGGCGTGTGGTACTCGACGCGGGTGCGCGGCCCGCTGCGGTTCACCTTCACCTCGACGTCCGCGGGAAGGACGACGTCGAACACCGTGTCGCGGCTGTAGAAGACGTTGATGCCGCGGTGCAGGTACTGCGCGTGATAGGCGGGGTCGAGCTGGTCGTCCGCGAAGCGGTGATGGAAGGCCCAGCCTTCGGCGCGCGCGATCTCGTTCATCGCCCGGCCTGCGTGCTGCTTCGGCAGCGTGCCCGAGGTCGAGTTCGCGAGGTACCACAGGTCGAGGCGGGGCACATAGGGCAGCCGGTCCACCGGCTCGCCGCGCAGCGCAGCCAGGATGCGCGCCTTGTGGGTGACCATCGTCGTCTCCTCGCAAGCGATGACGCGGCGCGACGCGTCGCGCCTCGCCCGAGCGTGACATGTTAGTCGCATGTCTGGCGCGCGATCCGTGTCACGCGCGCCTGCTTGATATGGATCAACGTGAGCGACGCGCAGCGCCGCGCCGGCGCTGCATGCCCTACACGTCGATGTCCACGGTCGCCCGGGTGAACTCCTCGATCGTGTCGAGCAGGCGATCGGTCGCCGCGGCGGCGGCCGCCGGCTTGCCGCGTGCGATGCCGCGGGCGATGTTGGCGTGCAGCCTCGCCGTCTCGGGGAGGTCGG
>JADZAQ010000044.1 GCA_020852555.1 Burkholderiales bacterium | reverse complement strand
GCGCATCGCCGGTCTTCGGCTCGCCGAACACGAAGCGGCCGTACTCGTCGGTCGTCGCGCGCGTCTCGACCAGCGGGTTGGCGACGAAGCGCCCGTCGACGTTGAGCGCCGGCACGACGTCGGTCAGGACGCCCATCCAGTACGCCTTGTGCGCCGAGAACGGCTCGCACAGCACGCAGGCGGCCATCGCGCGCTCGGCGCCGACCATCACCGGGAGGAAGTCGGTCGCGCCGCCGATCGGCGCCGACCCGTGCTTGGGACCTGCCTGGCCGAAGCGCGCGAGGTCCTGCGCGACGGAGAAGTCGCACGCCATGCCGATCTCCTGCCCGCCGCCGATGCGCATGCCGTTCACGCGGCAGATGACCGGCTTGTCGCAGGCGAGGATCGCGCTGACCATGTCGTTGAACAGGCGCATGTACTGCCGGTATTCCTGCGGATGCCCGGCGTAGTACTCCGCGTATTCCTTGGTGTTGCCGCCGGTGCAGAATGCCTTGTCGCCGGCGCCGGTGAACACGACGCAATTGACGTCGCGCGCGTTGGACGCGGCGCGAAACGCCAGGATCACGCCTTTCACCATGTCGGTGGTGTAGGAGTTGTATTGCGACGGGTTGTCGAGCGTGATCCACGCGTTGTACAGGCCGTCGACGACGCGGCCGTCGGGGCGCTTCGCGGGCTTGAGCTCGTAGCGCACCCCGGGCTTCGAGATGTCGTCGACGATGTCGTGGTTCTTGAACTCGCGTTGCACCGGCACGGCGTCGGGGGCGTTCATCGGGGTCCTTGTCGGGTCAGGGAACGAGCACCGCGCGGCGGCTGATCTCGCGGTGGTGCACGGCGTCGAAGACGCGGTTGATGTCGGAAAGCGGATGCGTCTCGACGAACGGCTTGATCGCGACCTTGCCGTCGAGCACGAGGTCGAGCGCCGCGCCGTACTGCTCGGGCGGGCAGCCCCAGTTGCCGATCGCGCGCGCGTCGAACGCCATCAGGTTCGAGAGGCGGATCTCGACCTTGTCCATCGTGAAGCCGACCACCGACAGCGTCGCGCCGTGGACGAGGAGGCCGTACGCGGTGAGCTGGCCGGCCGCGGTGCCCGAGCACTCGAAGATCGACCACTCGGTGCCGCGAAGGCCGCGCTCCTTCGCGAACGCGGCGATCGCGCCCTTCAGCGACTTCGCATCGTGGCTGCGCGCGTCGAGCGTGAGCGCGGCGGCGCCGGCGATCGCCTCGAGCTTGCGCGGATCGACGTCGACGGCGACCACCGTGGCGCCGGACGCCTTCGCGATCTGCACGCAGTACCCGCCCACGCCGCCCGCGCCGACGACGATCGCGAGGCTTCCCGGGCCCACGCCCGAGCGGCGCACCGCCTGGTAGGGCGTGGTGAGCGCGTCGGCGACGATCGACACGTCGGCGAGCGAAAGGCCGGCGGAGGCAAGACGCGACTCGTCGACCTCGCACAGCCCGCGCGCCGGCACGACGATGTGCGAGGCGAAGCCGCCGTGGATGTCGTTGCCGGGCATCTTCTGCGCGCGGCAGATCGTCGACAGGCCGCGCCGGCAGACGTCGCATTCGCCGCAGGGCAGCACGGCGGGCACGATCACCGCCTTGCCGACCCACTGCGCGGCGCGCTCCCCGGCCGCGACCACGCGGCCGCTGATCTCGTGGCCGAGCGCGAGCGGCAGCGCGTGGTTGGTACGTACGCCGTCGTAGTAGTAGCCGAGGTCGGTGTGGCAGACGCCGCACCCGGCCACGGCGACGACGACCTCGCCGGCAGCCGGCTCCGGCCGGAACGCCTCGCGCACCAGCGGCGCCTTGACCGCGGTCATGATCCAGCGATGCGATTCGGTGACCATGGGGCGTTCTCCGGCGCCGTGCCCCGACTTCCGCGGGCCGCCGCCTTTGTGGTAAATAGGTACCGCAATACCGAATTGGGTGTGGCGATCATGCTGCGGCGGGCCGGTTGGCGACGCATTGATTTGAATCAATTGCACCCCGATGCCGACCCGGTCTACTGCGAACCATGAATGCACGAGGAGGCGCGGCGTGGACATCACGGTGAACCTGGAGCGCGGCACGGCGGCCAAGCACGCGCCGGCGAGGCGCGCGGCATCGAGCGTGTCGATCGCGTTGGCGGGCAGCGGCGGCAGCGGCGTCATGACCGCGGGCACGCTGCTGCTGTCGGCAGCGGCGAAGGCGGGCTGGTACGGATTGATGGTGCGCACGAGCGGGCCGCAGATCCGCGGCGGCGAAGCGGCCGCGCTGGTGCGCCTGTCGCGCACGCCGGTGGAGACGCTCGACGATCGCTTCGACATCCTGCTCGCGATCGACTGGCAGAACATCAATCGCTTCGCCGACGAGATCCCGATCGGCGCGTCGAGCGTCGTGATCGGCGATCCCGACGAGGGCGAGGCGCCCGAGGTCTACAAGGCGACCGGCGCGCGCATGGTGTCGCGGCCGCTCAAGAAGACCGCGAAGGGCATCCCCGGCAGCTGGACCAACATGGTGGCGCTCGGGCTCGCGGGCGCGCTCGCCGGCGTGCCGGGCGAGGCGCTCGAGGCGGCCGTGCGCGAATCGTGGAAGCGCACGCCGGAAGCGCTCGCCGCGAACCTCGCCGCGCTCGCCGCCGGCATGGCGTC
>JADZAQ010000043.1 GCA_020852555.1 Burkholderiales bacterium | reverse complement strand
CTCAGGCCGTGGCCTTCCCGGCCACGTACAACGCACGCGACAGGTCGTCGACGAGGTCGTCGGGATCCTCGAGCCCGATGGAGAGCCGGATCGTGCCCTCGCCGATCCCGGCGCGCGCGAGATCGGCCGCGGACATCCGAAAGTGCGTGGTCGACGCGGGGTGGATCACCAGCGACTTCGCATCGCCCACGTTGGCGAGGTGCGAGAAGAGCGTCAGCGACTCGATGAGCTTGCGCCCCTGCGCGCGCGTGCCCTTGATCGTGAAGCTGAATACCGCGCCGCTGCCGCGCGGGAGGAGCCGCTTGGCGAGTTCGTGGTCAGGGTGATCGGGCAGGTCGGGGTAGCCCACCGCCGCCACGAAGGGGTGCGCGGCGAGGAAGTTCGCGATCACGCGCGCGTTGGCGACGTGACGCGCCATGCGCAGCGGCAGCGTCTCCATCCCCTGCAGGATCTGGAACGCGGTAAAGGGCGCCATGCAGGCGCCGAAGTCGCGGATCCCTTCGCGCCGCGCGCGCAGCAGGAACGCCGCGATCGTCGACTCCTCGCTGAACACCATGTCGTGGAAGCCGCGGTACGGCTCGGTGAGCGTCGGAAACTTGGCCCGCGACGCCGGCGCATCCCAGTTAAACGTACCGCCGTCGACGATCGCCCCGCCGATGACCACGCCGTGCCCCGATAAGAATTTCGTCGCCGAGTGCAACACGAGATCGGCGCCATGGTCGAACGGACGCAGGAGCCACGGCGTCGTGAACGTCGAATCGACGAGAAGCGGCAGGCCGTGCTCGTGCGCGAGCGCAGCCACCCGCGGGATGTCGAGCACCTCGAGCCCCGGGTTGCCGAGCGTCTCACCGAAGAGGAGCCGCGTCTCGGGCCGGATCGCGGCGCGCCACGCGGCGAGATCGCGCGGATCGACGAAGGTCGTCTCGATCCCGAAGCGCGGCAGCGTGTAGTCGAGGAGATTGTGCGAGCCGCCGTAGAGCGAGCGCGAGGCGACGATGTGCTGCCCGGCGCCCAGCAACGTGGCGATGGCCAGATGCAGCGCCGCCTGCCCGCTCGCGGTGGCGATGGTCCCCACGCCGCCTTCGAGCGCGGCGATGCGCTCCTCGAACACCGCCACCGTCGGATTGGTGATGCGCGAGTAGACGTGACCCGCACGCTCCATGTTGAAGAGCGCGGCGGCGTGATCGCTGTCGGGAAAGACGAACGACGTGCTCTGGTAGATCGGGGTCGCCCGCGCCCCCGTCGTGGGATCGGGCACCGCGCCCGCGTGCAGCGACAGCGTGTCGAAGCGATGGGTCTTGGCGGTGGTCATTGCTGGGGCAGGTGCGACGGTGCGCCATTCTAGGCGGATTCATCGGCGGAGGTAAGGCGGCGCCCGCGCGCGCGGCGTAGAATCGTCCGCATGAAATCCGTCCCGGACCACGCGCCCGGAGCCGTCCCCGACCCCTTGCGCCACGCGCCCGGCGAGCCGGTGCGCGGTCGCGGCGCCACGTTCAATCCCGGCAACCGCTACCGCCGCGACACCCGCGAAGCGTGCGACGACGGGTGGGCGACGTCGACCTCGGCGAACGACGGCACGACCGGCGCGCCACCCGGCGGCGCATCCCCGCGCCAACTGCGCACCACCGTCGCGATCCAGCGCGCGCGCACGATCATCTCGCGCAACGACTCGCCCGACATCCCGTTCACGCAGTCGATCAATCCGTACCAGGGCTGCGAGCACGGCTGCATCTACTGCTACGCGCGGCCGTCGCACGCGTACCTCGATCTGTCCCCCGGCCTCGACTTCGAGACGCACCTCTTTGCCAAGCCCGACGCCGCAGCGCTGCTGCGCGCCGAGCTCGCCCGCCCCGGCTACGTCTGCGACCCGATCAACCTCGGCAGCAACACCGATCCATACCAGCCGATCGAGCGCGACTGGAAGATCACGCGCGCGATCCTCGAACTCCTCGCCGCGCACCAGCACCCGTTCACCATCGTCACCAAGTCCGCACTCGTCGAGCGCGACCTCGACCTCATCGCGCCCATGGCCGCGAAGCACATGGCGCGCGTCTTCGTGTCGCTGCCCACGCTCGACCGCGAGCTCGCCCGCAAGCTCGAGCCGCGGGCGGTGGCGCCGCAGCGCCGCCTCGAGACCCTGCGCACGCTTTCCTCCGCCGGGGTGCCGACGGGCGTCTTCGTGGCGCCGATCATCCCGCAGTTGAACGACCGCGAGCTCGAGGCGATCGTCGCAGCCGCGGCCGCGCACGGCGCGACCAGCGCGAGCTGGACGATGCTGCGCCTGCCGCGCGAGGTCGCGCCGCTCTTCCGCGCCTGGCTCGACGAGCACTTCCCGTTGCGGGCGGCGCACGTCATGAGCATCGTCCAGCAAGTCCGCGGCGGACGCGACAACGATTCGCGCTTCGGCGCGCGCATGCGCGGTACCGGCAATTTCGCCGATCTCGTCGCCGCGCGCTTCGCGCTCGCGGTGCGCCGCGCCGGCCTCGCGCAGCGGCATGCCGCGCCGCTCGACACCTCGCGCTTTCGCCCGCCGCGCGCGAGCGTCGCACAGGGCGAGCTTTTCTGATGCGCGGCAATACCCCGATCGCAGCCCCCGATGCCCCGCGACTGGAACGAATCTCGACCGCCAAGGAAAGGAACACGATGCCACCCACCGGCGACCCCCTCACCCCCCGCCTTGCCGCGTGCTACACCGGCGCGGTGCACGACGTGCTGCGCATGCTGGGCCACGACAACGTCGTGCTGCCCCCGGCGATCAAGGCGATCGCGCCCGGCACGCGCCTCGCCGGTCCCGTGTGGACCGTCGCCGGGCACCTCGACCGCACGAAGACGCGCGACGAGACGCTGCGCGGCTGGTGCACGCTGCTCGCGAGGGCGCCGGCCGGCCACGTCATCGTCTGCCAGCCCAACAACCACGAGGTGGCGCTCATGGGCGAGCTCTCCGCGCAGACGCTGCAGGCGCGCGGCGTGCTGGGCTACGTCGTCGACGGCGGCTCGCGCGACACCGAGCACGTGCTCGCGCAGGGCTTCCCCGTCTTCTGCTCGTTCCTCACGCCGGCGGACATCGTGCAGCGCTGGATCCCCGACCGCTACGCCGAACCGATCACCATCGGCAGCGTGACCATCGTCACCGGCGACTACCTCCTCGCCGATCGCGACGGCGTGGTCATCGTCCCGCGCGCGGTCGTCGCCGAGGTCGTCGCCAGGACCGAGGAGGTCGTCGCCACCGAGAGCGAGATGCGCCGCGCATTGATCGGCGGCATGGATCCGGTCGAAGCCTACGACCGCTATGGCAAGTTCTGAAACGCCTGCCCGACCGGCGGTGATGAAGCTCGCGCCGCGGGACAACGTGGCGGTCGCGCTGCGCCCGCTGCGGGCGGGCGAATCGCTCGTCCTCGACGGCGTGCCGCTCACCGTCGATCGTGACATCGCGGTCGGCCACAAGGTCGCCGCTCGCCCGATCGCGTCCGACGAGGCCATCGTGAAATACCTCTGTCCGATCGGGGTCGCCACCGCACCCATCGCCGCCGGCCATCACGTGCATACGCACAACGTGAAGAGCGCGTACCTGCCCACCTATACCTTGCCGGCGGCGTGATGACTCCCGCGCTCACCGGTTACGCGCGCGCCGACGGCCGCAAGGGGGTGCGCAACGTCCTCGTCGTGGTCTACCTCGTCGAGTGCGCACACCACGTCGCGCGCGAGATCGCCGACGGCTTCCGCGACGCCGACGTGCACCTCATCGGCTTCCCGGGCTGCTACCCGAACCGCTACGCACACTCGATGCTCGAGCGACTGTGCACGCACCCCAACGTGGGCGGCGCATTGCTCGTCTCGCTCGGCTGCGAAGGCTTCGACCGGCACGGCCTCGCCCGCACCGTCGCGGCGAGCGGGCGTCCGGTGCACGTGCTCGGCATCCAGGACAGCGGCGGGACGCGCAAGACGATCGACGGCGGCCGCGCGTGGGTCGCACGCGCGCTCGCCGCGCTTGGCGAAGCGACGCGCGTGCCGATGACCCTCGACGAGCTGGTCGTCGGCACCATCTGCGGTGGCTCGGACGCGACCTCGGGGCTCACCGCCAATCCGGCGATGGGCGTCGCCTTCGATCTCCTGGTCGAGGCCGGCGGCACCGCCATCTTCGAGGAGACGGGCGAGCTCATCGGCATGGAGCAGCTGATGGCCGCGCGCGCCGCCACGCCGGAACTCGGCGACGCGCTGAAGCAGTGCGTGGCGAAGGCGGCGACGTACTACGCGACCCTCGGCTACGCGAGCTTCGCCCCCGGCAACGCCGACGGCGGCCTCACGACGATCGAGGAGAAATCGCTCGGCGCCTACGCGAAGTCGGGGCAATCGCGCATCGCCGGCATCATCAAGCCCGGCATCGCGCCGCCGCGTGGCGGGCTCTACCTCCTCGACGTGGTGCCCGACGGCGAGGTCCGCTTCGGCTTCCCCAACATCAACGACAACGCCGAGATCGCCGAGTTGATCGCCTGCGGAGCACAGGTGATCCTCTTCTCCACCGGCCGCGGCTCGGTGGTGGGATCGGCGATCGCGCCGGTGATCAAGGTCTGCGCGAATCCCGAGACGTACCGGCGCATGAGCGACGACATGGACGTCGATGCCGGCCGCATCCTCGAAGGCCGGGCGAGTCTCGCCGAAGTCGGGCACGAGGTGTTCGATCTCGTGCTCGCCGTCGCCAATGGCGCCGCCACCCAATCCGAAGCGCTGCAGCACCGGGAGTTCATCCTCACCTACAAGCAATTCGCGCCGCTCGGGCCGGCCTGCCTGCCCGGCTGACGCGCGTCGGCGCAACCGTGTAGTGCAGCGAGCGCATCAGCTCAACCCGAAGCGGCGGATCATCCAGACCTTCACGAGCTGCGTGCAGACCATGTAGCCGCCGACGATGAAGACGAGCGCCACCGAGTAGCCCCACGGCAGCGCCGTGAGCCCCAGCGCCGGCGCCAGGAACGACGTCGGCAGCCACAGGCCGAGGAGGCAAATGCCCACGGTCGTGACGAGGAGCGGCAGGCTCGGCCGGCTCTCGACGAACGGGATCCGTCCGGTGCGGATCACGTGGACGATGAGCGTCTGCGACACGAGCGACTCGACGAACCACCCGGTCTGGAAGAGCTCCGCCTGCGTCCACGCCCCGAACAGCCCGAGCAGGACGGCGAATGTCACGTAGTCGAAGAGCGAGCTCACCGGCCCCAGGAAGAGCATGTAGCGGCTGATGTTGTCGATGTCCCACTGCCGGGGTGCCGCGACGTACTCGTCGTCGACGTTGTCGGTGGCGATCGCCGTCTGCGAGAGGTCGTAGAGCAGGTTGTTGACGAGGATCTGCACGGGCAGCATCGGGAGAAACGGCAGGAATGCGCTCGCGCCCAGCACGCTGAAGGCGTTGCCGAAGTTCGAGCTCGCGCCCATCTTGATGTACTTCGTGATGTTGCCGAAGACCTTGCGGCCCTCGATCACGCCCGCCTCGAGGACGAGCAGGCTCTTCTCGAGAAGGATGATGTCGGCCGATTCCTTGGCGATGTCGACCGCCGTGTCGACCGAGACGCCGACGTCGGCCGCCTTCAACGCCGGTCCGTCATTGATCCCGTCGCCCAGAAATCCCACCACGTGCCCGGACTGGTGGAGCGCCTTCACCACGCGCGCCTTCTGCGCCGGCGAGAGCTTGGCGAGCAACGACGCCCTGGCGAGTTCCGCCGCGAGTTCGCTGTCGGACCAGGCGTCGATGTCGCTGCCCAGCATCACGCGATCGGTGGCGATCCCCACCTGCGCGCAGACGTTGCGCGAAACCGCTTCGTTGTCGCCGGTCAGCACCTTCACCGCGACGCCGTGCGCCTGCAAGACGCGGATCGCCTCGGCAGCGGACTCCTTCGGGGGATCCAGAAAAGCGATGTAACCGGCAAGCACCAGGTGTGCCTCGTCGGCGACGCTGCACGTCGTCTGGCCGGTGGGCAATTCGCGGTAGGCCACGGCGATGACCCGAAAGCCATCGTCGTTGAACTGCCGCGCCACCTCCTGCACCCGCTCGCGCTGCTCCTCCTCGAGCGGCACGACCTCGCCGCGAAATTCGATGCGATCGCAGGCGTGGTACACCTCCTCCACCGCACCCTTGCAGATGAGGATGCGAGGTCCGTCGCGCTCGGCGACGACGACCGACATGCGGCGGCGCTGGAAGTCGAAGGGGATCTCGTCGACTTTCGCGAAACGTACGTAGGGACGCAACCGCGCGTGGACCTCGAGATGGTCGAGCACGGCGACGTCGAGGAGATTCTTGAGCCCCGTCTGGTAGTAGCTGTTGAGGTAGGCGTACTCGAGGACGCGCTCCGATTCGACTCCGAAGGCGTCGACGTGGCGCTCGAGCAGGACCTTGCCCTGCGTCAGCGTGCCCGTCTTGTCGGTGCACAGCACGTCCATCGCGCCCAGGTTCTGGATCGCATTCAGGCGCTTCACGATGACTTTCTTGCGCGCCATGGCGAGCGCACCCTTGGCGAGGTTGACGGTCACCACCATCGGCAGCATTTCCGGCGTGAGGCCCACCGCGACCGCCACCGCGAAGAGCAACGCCTCCAGCCAGTTGCCCTTGGTGAGGCCGTTGACCAGGAACACGAGCGGGACCATCACCGCCATGTAGCGCAGGATGAGACCGATGAAACGGGTGATGCCGCGATCGAAGCTCGTCGCGGCCGGCGCGCCCAGCACGCTCGACGCCACGTTGCCGAAATACGTGTGCGTGCCGGTGACGACGACAGCGGCAGTCGCCGTTCCCGATATCACGTTGGTTCCCATGAACGCCACGTTGTCGAGCTCGAGCGCCGGCTTCTCGGCGACGGCCGGGGCCGCGAACTTCTCCACCGGAAGCGATTCGCCGGTCAGCGACGCCTGGTTCACGAAGAGGTCCTTGGCGGCGAGGATGCGGACATCGGCGGGCAGGATGTCGCCGGCCGAGAGGTGCACGATGTCGCCCGGAACGACCTCGGCGAGCGGGACCTCGCTGCGATCACCCAGCGCGGACAGCGGCGCGTCCAGTGGCGGCGGATCGGTGCCGGTGCGCCGGCTGACCGTCGCCGTCGTGCGCACCATCGCGCGCAGCCGCTCGGCGGCCTGGCTCGACCGGTATTCCTGGACGAACGAGAGCGCCACCGCGAGGATCACCATGACAACGATGACGATGGCGCCGCGCACCTCGCCGGTCTCGTAGTTGATGATCGACAGCGCGATCAGCAGCATCGACAGCGGGGTGACGAGGAGCTCGACGAGGCGCCGCAACACGCTGCGCGGCTTCTCGCGGGCCACCTCGTTGGGCCCGTACTGCGCGAGACGTGCCGCCGCCTCGGCCGGCAGCAACCCGGCAAGACCGGTGTCGAGACGGCGCAGCACGTCGTCCGGCGTCAATCGAGCGAGTGCGGCGAGCTCGTGTCCTGCGGCGCCCGGCGTGCCCCCCTGACGCGCGACACCGCGCGCGCGTACGGGCCACCAGCGAGCCAACGGCGGATCCTTATGAGGATCAGTGGCTCTCGCGACCGACCTTGGCGCCCGACTGGCCGACGAGGAAATCGAGATCCACGCCGCGGTCGGCCTGCAGCACCGTCTCGCAGTAGAGCTTCACCCACCCGCGATCGGCATGCGGCGGCAGCGGCTTCCAGGCCTTCTTCCGCCGCGCGAGCTCGGCGTCGGTGACGTGCAGATGGATGCGCCGCTTGGCGACGTCGATCTCGACGAGGTCGCCATTCTTCACGAGCGCCAGCGGCCCGCCGGCCGCGGCCTCGGGTGCGGTATGCAGCACCACCGTACCGTACGCGGTGCCCGACATCCGGGCATCGGAGATGCGGACCATGTCGGTCACGCCCTGCTTGAGGATCTTGGCGGGCAGCGCGAAGTTGCCGACTTCGGGAAACCCGGGGTAGCCTTTCGGCCCGCAGTTCTTCAGCACCAGCACGCAATCGGCATCGACATCGAGCTTCGGATCGTCGATGCGCGCGTGCAGGTCGTCGACATCCTCGAAGACCACCGCGCGCCCCTTGTGCTGCATGAGCTTCGGCGTCGCCGCCGAGGGCTTGATGACGCAACCCGACGGCGCGAGATTCCCGCGCAGCACGGCGATGCCGCCCGACGGCTTGAACGGCGCCCCAAGCGGCGTGATCACCGCCTCGTTGTAGTTGACGGCGTCCTTCACGTTCTCCCAGATCGTCTTGCCGTTGACGGTCAGCGCCTTCTTGTGGAGGAACTTGCCGATCTCGCGCAGCACCACGGGCAGGCCACCGGCGTAGTAGAAATCCTCCATGAGGTACTGCCCCGACGGCATCAGGTTCACGAGACAGGGCATGTCACGGCCGAGCCGGTCCCAGTCGTCGAGCGTCAGGTCGATCCCCATGCGGCCGGCGACGGCGAGGAGATGCACGACCGCATTCGTCGATCCGCCGATCGCCCCGTTGGCCATGATCGCGTTCTCGAAGGCAGCCTTGGTGAGGATCTTCGACATGCGCAGATCCTCGTGCACCATCTCGACGATGCGCCGTCCCGCCATGCGCGCCAGCACCCGGCGGCGCGAATCGACGGCGGGGATCGCGGCGTTGGTGGGCAGGCCCATGCCGAGCGCCTCGACCATCGACGCCATCGTGGAGGCCGTGCCCATCGTCATGCAGTGCCCGGCCGAGCGCGACATGCACGACTCGACCTCGACCATGTCGGCGGGCTTCATCTCGCCGGTCTTCAGCATCTCGGTGAATTTCCACACGTGCGTACCCGAGCCGATGTCGGTGCCGCGAAACTTGCCGTTCAGCATCGGCCCGCCGGACACGCCGATGGTCGGCAAGTCGCACGACGCGGCGCCCATGAGCAGCGCCGGCGTGGTCTTGTCGCAGCCCATGAGCAGCACCACGCCGTCGAACGGATTGGCGCGGATCGACTCCTCGACGTCCATCGCCGCCTGATTGCGGAAGAGCATCGTAGTCGGCCGCATGAGCGTCTCGCCCAGGCTCATCACCGGAAACTCGATCGGAAAGCCACCGGCATCGAGGATGCCGTCGCGCACGTGCTGCGCGAGTTCGCGGAAGTGCGCGTTGCAGGGAGTGGCCTGCGACCACGTGTTGCAGATACCGATCACCGGGCGACCGTCGAACTGGTCGTGTGGAATGCCCTGATTCTTCATCCACGAGCGATGCACGAGGGCATCGCGATCGGCAAGGCCGAACCACTTGCGTGAGCGCAATTCGGGTTGCTTCTTGGGAGCTTTCTTGGCCATGGTCTGTCGTTGCGGTTGGTCAGTCGTTACGGTGGCCCGGTCGACGCAGGGCGAGCGCTGCTTCGAAGGGCGCGGCGAACGCGCGCCGCGTGGAGCGAAGCGGCCTCAGGCGGCGAGCCGCTCGCCGCTCGTCCGATCGAATACGTGCACCTTATCGGGCGCGACGGCGATCCCCACGCGATCCCCGGGGCTCACGGCAGGGCGGCCATGCGTCACCAGGATGAGTTGCGCCTGCCCGGCCTGCACGACGAGCTCGGTCTCGGCACCGGTGGGTTCGACGACGACGATCTCGCCCGGCACCGACCCTGGCGCGCTCGCGCTGGTGAGCGACAGGTCTCCCGGCCGGATGCCGTAGGCAACGCTCTGGCCTTCGCTCCCGGGACCGCCGTTGAGCGGCCACTGCACGCCGTCGCCCATGTCGACGACGACGCCCACGCTGCCGCGACGAATCGTGCCGTTGACCACGTTCATCGCCGGCGAGCCGATGAACTGCGCCACGAAAAGGTTCGCCGGGTGATCGTAGAGGTCGAGCGGCCGGCCGATCTGCTCGATGCGGCCGTCGTGCATGACCACGATGCGGTCCGCCATCGTCATCGCCTCGACCTGGTCGTGCGTGACGTAGACGGTAGTGGTCTTCAGGCGCTGGTGCAGCGCCTTGATCTCGGCGCGCATCGCCACCCGCAGCTTGGCGTCGAGGTTGGATAGCGGCTCGTCGAACAGGAACACCTTGGGATCGCGCACGATCGCCCGCCCCATCGCGACGCGCTGCCGCTGACCACCCGAGAGCTCGCGCGGATAGCGTTTGAGATACGGATCGAGATTGAGGATCTTCGCCGCGTGCGCCACGCGCTCCTGCATCGCCTTGGGATCGGCCTTGCGCAGCTTCAGGCTGAACGCCATGTTGTCGGCGACGGTCATGTGCGGGTACAGCGCGTAGCTCTGGAACACCATCGCGATGTCGCGATCCTTGGACTCGACGTCGTTGACCACCTTGCCGTCGATGGCGATCGCGCCGGCGGTGATTTCCTCGAGACCCGCCAGCATGCGCAGGAGCGTCGACTTGCCGCAGCCCGACGGGCCGACCAGCACGACGAATTCGCCGTCGTCGATGTCGAAGCTGATCCCGTGCAGGACTTTCGTCGCGCCGAAGGCCTTGGCGACGGCGTTGAACGAAACGGTGGCCATGCGTGACTCCGTGAAATGGACGACGGGAATGTCGGAAGACGCCCTGATGGTGCGCTACGACTTTACCGCACCCGCCGTGAGCCCACCGACCATGTAGCGCTTGAACGCATAGTAGATGGCCGCCGGGGGCAAGGCATAGATGAGGCCGGTGGTCATGAGGAGCTCCCATGGCGAGTCGTCGGCGGCGAGAAAGTTGCCGAGCGCGACGCCGAGGGTGAGCTGCTGGTCGTTGGACAGGAGCAGGAAAGCATAGAGGTACTCGTTCCAGGCGAGCAGCAGCGCGTAGGTGCCCACCGCGACCAGCGACGGCATCATGAGCGGCAGGTAGACGAGGCGAAAGAGTTGCAGCGGCGAGGCGCCGTCGATGCGCGCCGCCTCGTCGAGCTCGACCGGCAGCTTGTCCGACGCCTGTTTCAGGACCCAGATCGCATACGGTGCGGCAATCGCCATCATGGCGAGGATCAGCGCCCACTGCGTGTTGAGGAGCCCGTACACGCCCATCGTCTTGTACATCGGCACCGCGAGGAACGCCGCGGGAATGAAGTAGGTGAGGAGCGCCAGGTTCATCACCGCGCGCCCCCCCTTGACGCGCAAGCGGCTGATCGCGAACGCCGCCCCGGTGGCCACGAAAAGCGTCAGCACGCCCACCGCGACGGCGATGAACAGCGAGTTCCACATCTGCCGCCAGAAGTACTCGAGGTAGTGGTGCTGCTGTGTAAAGACGATCACGAAGTTGCGGATCGTCGGATGCTCGGGCCACAGGTGCCCGCTCATCGCCGAATCCTTGGGCGAGATCGCGAAGAGGACGAGGTGGTAGATCGGCAGCAGCGTCCAGATCGCCACCGGGACGCCGATGAGCAGCAATTTCGCCTCGGTCGAGACCTTGCGCCAGGTGATGCCGGCACTCATCGCGAAAGCCGTTTCATCATGAAGTAGATGAGCGGCAGGATCGCCGGCAAGGCGACGACGATCGCCGCCATCGACAGGTCGACCTGATCGAGGCGCAGGTAGCGGATGCCGAGGGTCGCCAGCACGTGCGTCATGTCGGCCGGACCGCCGCCGGTCAACAGATAGACGCTGTTGAAGTCGCCCAGCGTCCAGATCATCGACAGGATCGTGCAGGTGAGGTAGAGCGTGCGCATCGCCGGCCAGGTGATGAAGCGGAAGCGCTGCCAGCGCGTGGCGCCGTCGACCGACGCCGCCTCGTAGTGCTCCTGCGGAATGGCGAGCCGGCCCGCGATCAGGATGAGCGTCCAGAACGGCAGCGACTTCCAGACGTGCACGACCATGGCGAGGCTCAACGCGAGAATCGGATCGTTGAGCCAGTTGGGGCCGTCGATTCCGGTGTAGCGGAAGATGAGCGAATTGATGATCCCCCATTCCGGGTTCAGCATGAAGCGGAACGACAGGATGGTCGGGATCGACGGCACCGCCCACGGCAGGATGAAGAGCAGCGACAGCCATTTGATCCAGGTGCGCGCGGTGATGAAGAAGCCGGACAACGCCAGCGCGATCACCATCTTGATGTTGATGGCGATGACCAGGAAGGCGAGCGTGTTGACGACCGACCGGCCGAAGATCGGATCGGCGAAGAGCTTCGTGTAGCTCTCAGGGTGCCGCGCGAGCCATAGGCCGTACGCGACCGGATAGAGCACCAGCACGAGGAAGACGACGACGTACGGTGCGAGGAGGATGAGCCCCCATTTTTGCCACGGCGACCACGACCGCCTGCCGGTCGGACCTTCGGGGAGAGCCTTCGCTTCCGGCAACGCGACCGATGCCATGGGATGGTCCCAAAGACGTCGTGCACTTCATCGCTACAGCGTGCCGTCGGTATCGGCGGCACGCTGCGGCGCCCGCGATCTACGGCCTCAGCCGGCCACCTGCTTGATGCGCGCGATCATCTCTTCGGTCGCCTTCTCCGGCGTCCACTTGTCGTTGACCACGCGGTTCATCGCCTTCGCCCACACGTTCTCGTTGTTGAGGATCGTGAACCGCCAGTTGTAGACGAACTCGAACGGCACGGTACCGGCCATGAACTGGTTGTACACCGCCTTGCGATGCGGATCGCCCTGCCAGAACGCGCTCTTGGTGCCGGAGATCGTCACCGGGAACCAGCGGCCGAGCGAGCCTTCGACGTACGGTTGCAGGTTCTCGTCGGCGAGCATGAAAGCGACGAATTCCTTCGCCCGCTTCTTGTTCTTGGCCTGATCGAACACGACGCCGGTCTTGATCGCGGCGCGATAGACGAACTTGCTCCCGTCGGGCTTCGACGGGAAACCGGCGGTGACGATGAGCTCCTCGTAGTTCTTCTTCGCCTGCGCACGCTGCTCGGCGGACAGCGCCGGATTGTTGGCGTCGTCGAGCCACTTGGCGGCGATCGAGATCGTCGCGTTGTGCGTCATCATGATCGTCTTGTTGTGGAAGGCGACGTTGTTGTCGGGATCCTTCCAGCTCGTCGACGAGGGCGGCGTGCAGCCCCGGGTGTACACCGCCGTGTAGTCGCGCAAGGCGTTGGTGAGCCCCGCCTTGACCTTGGGGTCGTCGACCAGGAGCTTGCCGTTGTCGTCGACGAGCTTCGCGTTGTACGCATCGACGAAGGTCAGGAACGAATAGAACGAGTCGGAAGAATCGACCCCCATCGGCTGTCCGATGCCGAACACGCGCTTGCCGGTCTTCGACCGATACGCGGGCTGCGCCTTATCGCACCACCAGTCCCAGTACGCCTTCCAGGTGGTCGGGATGTCCGACTCCTTCAAGCCGGCTTCGCCGATCATGTCGCGCCAGTACTGAATGTGCATCGTCTGCTGCTTCAGCGGGAACGCGTAGTACGCCTTCTTCTTCGCCTTGTCGTTGAAGAGGTACGTCGTCTCGACGGTGTTCTTGAGGAACTTGTCCTTCATCGGCGCGAGGATGTCGCTGATGTCCTCGAGCTTGCCCTCGAACGCCCATTTGCCGGTGACCTGGAAGTCGTAGACGTCGGCGTACGCGACGTCGGGCGGGTTGCCCGCGTCGAGCGCCGCAACGGTCTTCGGGATCATGTCCTGCACGGGGTACTGCGAGAGCTCGATCTTGACGCCGGTCTTCGTCTCGTACTTCTTGATCGCCTCGAACAGGGCATCGTCTTCCGACTTGTAGAACCCCTTTACCCACCAGACGACGAGCTTCTCCTGTGCCGCCACGGGAATCGCGGCGGTGAGCATGCCCGCCGCGACGAGCGCGGCAGCGACGTTGGCGACGAGCTTCATGCGAGAACCCTCCGTTGAGATGACCCCGACGCCGCGTGTTCGAGTGATTCTGGCGTCTCGTGATCCAGCGATTGGCAGCCTACGGGGGCCCGATCGCGCTGTCAATCGGGAGTCGCGCAATGGAGCCGATGTCCTACATCACCGCCCCTAGCGGCCACGGCACGAACTCATTCTGCCCGTAGCCGTGCGCCTCGCTCTTGGTCTTGGTCCCCGACGCCGTCGCGAGCATGAGTTCGAACAGGCGCTGCCCCATCGCCTCGACGCTCGCGGTGCCGTCGACGATCTCGCCGCAGTTCAGGTCCATGTCCTCTTCCTGGCGCACCCACAGCGCGGTATTGGTGGCGAGCTTGAGCGACGGCGACGGCGCGCAGCCGTACGCCGATCCGCGTCCGGTCGTGAAGACGATCATGTTGGCGCCCCCGGCGACCTGCCCGGTGGCCGAAACCGGGTCGTACCCTGGGGTATCCATGTAGACGAAACCCTTGGCGGTGACCGGCTGCGCGTACTCGTAGACGTCGACGAGATTGGTCGTGCCGCCCTTGGCGACGGCGCCCAGCGACTTCTCGAGGATCGTCGTCAATCCGCCCGCCTTGTTGCCCGGCGACGGATTGTTGTTCATCTCCCCCTTCTCGCGCTCGGTGTAGCCCTCCCACCACTTGATGCGCGCGATGAGCTTGTCGCCCACCGCCCGCGACACCGCGCGGCGCGTGAGCAGGTGCTCGGCGCCGTAGATCTCGGGAGTCTCGGACAGGATCGCGGTGCCGCCGTGGCGCACCAGGAGGTCGACCGCGACGCCGAGCGCGGGATTGGCGGTGATGCCCGAATAGCCGTCGGAGCCGCCACACTGCAAGCCGACGACGATGTGCGCGGCCGGCACCGTGCGTCGCTCGACGGCGTTCGCGTGCGGCAGCATCGCTTCGATGCGGGCGATGCCGTGCGCGATCGTCTTCTTCGTGCCACCGGTGTCCTGGATGTTGAAGGTCTCGAGGAGCGGTCCCTCCTCGAGATGCTCGGCGCCCATGAGCGAGCTGATCTGGTTCGCTTCGCAGCCCAGCCCCACGATCAGCACGCCGCCGAAATTCGCGTGCCGCGCATAGCCCGCGAGGGTGCGGCGCAGGACCTGCATGCCTTCGCCGTGCGTATCCATCCCGCAGCCCGTCCCGTGCGTCAAGGCGACCACGCCGTCGACGTTCGGGTACGCGGCGAGGCGCTCGCGCGTGAAGTGGTCGGCGATCCCGCGCGCGACCGTCGCCGAGCAGTTCACGGTGGACAGGATGCCGATGTAGTTGCGCGTGGCGATGCGGCCGTCGGGGCGCACGATCCCCTGGAACGTCGCCGCCGGCTGCGCGTACTCGGTCGGCCGCGCGTCGACGCCAAAGGCGTAGTCGCGCTCGAAGTCGCCCATCGCGAGATTGTTGAGGTGCACGTGCTCGCCGGGAGCGATGTCACGGCTCGCGAAGCCGATGATCTGGTTGTAGCGGCGCACCGGCTGGCCGGCGGTGACCGCACGGGTGGCGACCTTGTGCCCTGGGGGAATGAGGCCGCTGACGGTGACCCTCTCGTCCGCGAGTTGCGTGCCACCGACGAGTTGCGTGCGGGCGATGACCACGTCATCGGCGGCGTGGAGGCGAACGACGAGCGAGTTGCGGGTCGACATCATGATCCTCTTCAGGTGACGGCATGGCGGGCGACGGTATGGCGCGCGAGCGCCGGCGCCTCCCACGCGATCCCCAGGCCGGCAGCGGCGGGAGGCACCGCATGACCATCCTCGATGGTCATGCGTGCGGACGTCACATCGTCCAGTTGGGGAATGTACTCCACCCATGCGCCATTGGGCACCGCCGCGGCGAGCGACACATGGATCTCCATGAGGTAGTGCGGACACACCGGTGCATTGAAGGCCTCCGCGAGGTGCGCGACCTTGAGCCACGGCGTGATGCCGCCGATGCGGCCGACGTCGACCTGCACGATCGAGCAGGCGCGGCGCGCGAGATATTCGCGAAAGTGCGACGGGTGGTAGAGCGACTCGCCGATGGCGATCGGCATCGTCGCCTTGGCAGCGAGCTCGGCGTGTCCGCCCAGGTCCTCGGCGGGCAGCGGCTCCTCGAACCAGCCGAGATCGAGGTCGCGGTAGGCGTGCGCGCGCCGGCACGCCTCGGCCACGGTGAAGACCTGGTTCGCGTCGACCATGAGCGTGAACTCGCCACCCACCGCAGCGCGCACCGCGGCGAGGCGATCGACGTCCTCGCTGGCGGACGGCTTGCCGACCTTCACCTTGGCGCCACGGAATCCCTGCGCCTTCGCGGCCAGCGCCTCGTCGACGATCTGCTGTCGCGAGTGGTTGAGCCAGCCACCCTCGGTGGTGTAGACCGGGACGCGGCGCTGCGCGCCGCCCGCCATCTTCCACAACGGCTGACCGGCGCGCAGGCAGCGCAGATCCCATAGCGCGGTATCGATCGTGGCGAGCGCGATGCTGGTGATGGCGCCGACCGCGGTGGCGTGGGTGGCGAAGAAGAGCTCCTTCCAGATCGCCTCGATCTCGGTGCTGTCGCGGCCGACGAGCCGCGGCGCCAGATGATCGCGCAGCAGTGCGAGCACCGACGAGCCGCCGGTGCCGATCGTGTAGGAATAGCCCGTGCCCACCGCGCCGTCGGCGCAGGTGATGCGCACCATCGGCGTCTCCTGCTTGTCGAAGGCCTGGATGGCGTCGCGGCGGGCGACCTTGGCCGGCAGATCCACCTGCAACAACTCGATGCGCTCGATGCGGGACATGGCGGGACCTCGTGAATCGGTGGTGAAAGGGCGGCGCGGCGACCTGCCGCGCTGGTCACGGTGTGTGATAGATGAGCCGCGGCAGCCACAGCGAGACGATGGGCACGTAGGTGATGAGCACGAGGCTCACCAGCAGCGGCACGAGCCACGGCAGGATCGCCATCGTGGTGCGCTCGAGCGACATCCGCGCCACGCGCGCCAGCACGAAGAGCACCATCCCCATCGGTGGGTGGAGCAGCCCGATCATGAGGTTCAGCACGACGACGAGACCGAAGTGCACGGGATCGATGCCGAGCTCGTGTACCGCCGGCAGCAGGACCGGCAGCGCGATCAGCATCGCCGCGGTCGGCTCGAGAAAGCAGCCGACGAAGAGCAGCAGCAGGTTCACGAGCAGCAGGAAGACCCACGGCGAGCTCGTGAAGCCCAGCACCCACGCGGTGACCATGTCGGTGACCCGCGTGGCCGTCAGCAGCCAGCCGAAGATCGACGCCGCGGCAACGATGAACAGCACGGTGGCGGTGGTCTCGATCGTCTCCATCGACACCTTGACCAGCATCCGCCACGACAGCGTGCGGTACCACACGAGTCCCAGCACCAGCGCCCAGATCGACGCCGCGACCGCGCCTTCGGTCGGCGTGAACACGCCGGTGCTCATGCCGCCGATGAGCAGGATCGGCGTCATGATCGGCAGCACCGCCTCGAATTTCCACTTCCAGTCGGCGAGGAACAGTGCGACCAGCGCGACGACGACCACGAAGACCGGCATCCCGCCGGCTGCGATGCCCGCCCAGATCACGAGCGGGAAGGCGATGACGATGGCGAGCTCGACCAGCGCCTTCGACACCCGCGGCCAGATGAACTTCACGTCGGCGCCCCAGTTGTTCTTGTGCGCGTAGTAGGCGACGGTGAGCATCATGAGCACGGTGAGCACGAGCCCCGGCACGATCCCGGCGACGAAGAGCTGCCCGATCGACACGTTGGCGACCATGCCGTAGATCACGAACGGCAGCGACGGCGGGATGATCGGGCCGAGGGTGGCCGACGCCGCGGTCACGCCGACCGAGAATTCCTTGCTGTAGCCGTGGTCGCGCATCGCCTTGATCTCGATCGTGCCAAGGCCCGCCGCGTCGGCGATCGCGGTCCCCGACATGCCGGCGAAGATCACCGACCCCACGATGTTCACGTGGCCGAGCCCGCCCTTCATCCAGCCGACCAGCGCCAGCGCGAAGTTGTAGATGCGGTTGGTGATGCCGGCATTGTTCATGAGGTTGCCGGCCAGGATGAAGAACGGCACCGCGAGCAGCGGAAAGCTGTCGATGCCGCTGATCATCCGGTGCACGACAACGAGGCCGGGCGTATTGCCGGTGAGCCAGATGTACACCAGCGCGGAGCCCGCCATGGCGATCGCCACCGGGATGCCGGTGACCATGAAGGCGAGGAAGGAGGTGAGGAGCGCGCCGGTCATGTCAATGGGTCCGCAGCGTCGTGGGGGCGAGCCGATCGCCGGCCGCGTGGATGATCCGCAGGATGACGCTGGCGACCATCATTCGATCGTCTCCTCGATTTCGTAATCCGGCCGCTCGAGCACCGAGAAGCCGCGCTGCCAGTTCTCGACGGTCACCTGGACCGCCCGCACCGTCGCGCACAGGAAGCCGAACGCGCAGATCCCGTAGATGATGTTCATCGGCAGGTCGACGATCGTCATCTGCAGGCTCTCCATACGCTGCATCATCTGCACCGTCAGCACCACCGCCACCGCGAAGAAGCCCACCCGCACGAGGTCGACGAGCGTCGATAGGACGCGACCCACCTTCGCCGGAACGAGGCGGTACAGGAAATCGACGTGGATGTGCCGCGTGCGCCGCACCGAGGCGGCGATCGCGACGAAGGTGGTCGCGATCAGGAGGTAGCGCGCGATCTCCTCGGTCCACGCCGCCGAGTCGTTCAGCGCATAGCGGGTGAAGAACTGGTAGAAGACGCAGGCTCCGAGGAGCCAGAAGAAGGCGAACGACAGCCAGTCTTCGAACACGTACTCGGAGAGGTCGATCGGGGCGTCGGTGGCGTGGAAATGCCCCTCGGCATCGAGCACCGGGCCGGAGGGCGGCGGGACTTCGTTCTGACCTTCGATGTGCGACATGATGTATCGGTGGGCGGGGGCGTCACGCCCCCGCCGTGGCAGCGCCTACTTGGCGGCCTGGATCTTGTCGTAATCCGCCCGAGTGAAGCCCAGCGACTCGAGCGGCGTGTTCTTCAGCACCGCGTCGGAGAAGCTCTTCTTGTCGACGGCGACGATCTCGAGGCCCTTCTTCCTGAACTCCTCGATGAGCTCGGCCTCGCGCTTCTTGATCTTGTCGGTCGCCCGCGCCGCGGCTTCGCGCGTCACCTCGGTGAAGACCTTCTTCTCATCCGGGGTGAGCTTGTTCCACACGTGCGGCGCGATCTGCGTGGTGAGGCCGTCGACGATGTGGCCGGTCAGCATGATCGCCTTCTGCACCTCGTAGAACTTCTTGGCCTCGATCGTGGTGAGCGGATTCTCCTGGGCATCCACCGTGCCGTTCTGCAACGCGAGATAGACCTCGGCGAAGGCGATCGGCGTGGGGTTGGCGCCGCACGCCTTCGGCATCGCGAGGTACGCCGGCACGTCAGGCACGCGGATCTTGAGACCTTTCATCCCGGCGCAGTCCTTGAACGGCTTCTGCGCGGTGGTGTGCCGGGCGCCGTAATAGGTGTACGCGGTGATCTGGATCCCCGTCTTCTTGCGGAATTCCTCGACCATCTCGGCGAAGATCGGACTCTTCGAGTACGCGATGAGATGGTCGGCATCGCGGAAGATGAACGGGTAGTAGGCGATGCCGATGCGCGGATAGGTGCGCGCGGCAAACGACGGTCCGCTGATGATCATGTCGACGGTGCCGAGCGTGAGACCCTGGTTGATGTCGGTCTCCTTGCCGAGCGTCGACGCCGGGAACACCTCGATGTCGAACTTGCCGTTGGTGCGCTTCTTGATCTCCTGCGCCGCCCACAGCGATTCGGTGTGATACGGCTCGCTCGTCTCGTAGACGTGCGCCCACTTCAATTTCTGCTGCGCGAGTGCCGGGCCGGCGCCCAGCACCATCACGGCGACCGCCGCGAGAGCCGCCTTGCGAATGCAATGCATGATGCCTCCTCCTGGTTCGTGCGCGTCTGCTGCGCGTTCGTTGACGTTGTCGATCGTGCGTTGGTGGTGCGCCCGGTACGGCGGTTGCGGGTGCCGATCAGTGGCGCGTGCCGTCACCTTCCGGCGCGATGACCTGCACCTTGGTGCTCTTGTTCTTGTCGGCGGCCGCGGCAAAAGCCGCGACGGCGTCCTGCAGGGGATACTGACCGGACAGCAGCGGGCGCACGTCGACCCGGCGGCTGGCGAGGTAATCGACCGCCCAGTCGAACTCGATCCCCCAGCGGAAGGCGCCGCGCAAGTCGAGCTCCTTGGCCATGAGCTCGTTCACCACGAACGGCAGCGGCTCGTGCGGCAGCGTGCCCACCTGGACGACGACGCCACCGCGCTTGGTCGCGGCGACGCAGCTCTTGAGCGCGTTGAAGTTGCCCGAGACTTCGTAGGCCACGTCGAATTGCGGCTCGGCGAGCGCCTGCGCCTCGCGGTCGGCGCGGATCGTCACGTCGGCGCCGACCGTTTTCGCTTGCGCGAGCGGCCGGTCGAGCACGTCGGTGACGGTGATCCGGCGCGCGCCGGCGAGGCGCGCGGCGAGGACCGTCACGCAACCGATGGTGCCGGCGCCGGTGACGAGCACCGACTTGCCGAGCAGGTCGCCGCCGCGGTTGACGCCGTGCAGGCCGACCGCGAGTGGCTCGGCGAAGGCGAGCTCGCCCAGCGAGATGTCGCCATGGACGGGGTAGCACTGGCGCTCGCCCATCACGAAGTATTCCTGGAACATCCCCTGCACGTGCGGGAAGCGCGACGCGCTGCCCAGGAAACGCATCTGCGAGCACAGGTGCTCGCGCCCCTCGCGGCAATACTCGCAACGGCCGCAGGCGTGCGACGGTGAGACCGCGACCTTGTCGCCCACCTTGACGCGGGTGACCCCGGCGCCGATTGCCGCCACCACGGCCGACGCCTCGTGCCCGGGAATGAGCGGCTCGCGCACGACGAAGTTGCCGTTGCGGCCTTCGAAATAGTAGTGCAGGTCGGATCCGCAGATCCCCGCCGCGCCCAGGCGCAGCAGCACCTCGCCAGGCCCCGCTTCCGGCGCCGGGACGGGTTCGATGCGCAGGTCTTCCTTGGCGTGAATGCGGCAGGCCAGCATAGGGTTCTCCTCCGGTACGCGACGGTCCCGAGCGACGGCAAAGCGCACCCCGGGGCGGCGCTCCGGTGCGATGATAGCGCACCGGAACGCGTCCACGGACGCCTCATTCCGGGCCGTCCGCTGTCCGCCAACCATTGCAGGGGCCTTGCCGTGTCCGCCACCACGATCGCCGCCATCCGCGCCACCCCCGTCACCGTACCGCTCGAAGCGCCGTTGCTGCACAGCAACGGCGCGCACTGGGGCCGCTTCGTGCGCACCATCGTCGAAGTCGAGACCGCCGACGGCTACGTCGGGCTGGGCGAGATGGGAGGCGGCGGCGAAGACGCGACCCGGGCCTTCGCGAATCTGCTCGCCTACCTGCGCGGCCACGACGTCTTCAGTCTGGAGAAGATGCGCTTCGCCATCTGCAACCCGACGGCGAGCCTGTACAACAACCGCACGCAGCTCCACGCCGCGCTCGAGTTCGCCTGCCTCGACATCATCGGCCAGAAGCTCGGCGTTCCGGTGCACGCGCTCCTGGGCGGCAAGGTACGCGACCGCGTCGAGTTCGCGAGCTACCTCTTCTTCCGCTACGCCGACCCGGCAAGCTGCGAAGGCGAAGTCCGCACCCCCGGGCAGCTCGTGGCGCACGCGGCAGCGCTGAAGGCGAAGCACGGCTTCACCGCGCACAAATTGAAGGGCGGCGTGTACCCGCCGCAGCACGAGCTCGCCTGCTACCGTGCGCTCGCGCAATCGCTCCCCGGCGAGCGCTTCCGCTACGACCCCAATTCGGCGCTCTGCCTCGCCGATGCGATCGCCTTCGGCAAGGCGATCCTCGACATCCGCAACGACTACTTCGAGGATCCGGTGTGGGGTATGTCGCAGCTCAAGCGGTTGAAGGATTTCGTGCCGCTGCCGATCGCGACCAACACCGTGGTCGTCAATTTCGAGCAACTCGCCGAGAACGTGCGCAACGGCGCGGTCGACGTGATCCTCCTCGACACCACGTTCTGGGGCGGCATCCGCCCCTGCGTCAAGGCCGCCGGCGTGTGCGAGACGATGGGCCTCGGCGTCGCCGTGCACAGCTCCGGTGAACTGGGCATCCAGCTCGCCACGATGCTGCACATGGGCAGCGTGGTGCCGAACCTGGGCTACGCCGCCGATGCGCACTACCACCACCTGGTCGACGACGTGATCGCCGGCGGCCCGCTGCGCTACGAGGGCGGGGCGATTCGCGTCCCGGACACGCCGGGCCTCGGGGTCGCGCTCGATCGCGACAAGCTCGCCCGCTACCACGAACTCTTCCGCGAAGTCGGTGGCTACCCCTACGACCGCGATCCCGGCCGCCCCGGCTGGTACCCGCTCGTTCCCAACGAACGCTGGGCCGATCCAGGAGCATCGCTCACGCCTGCGCTAAGATAGCCGTGATGGGCACGGCGGCTTGCCGACGGCGCCGCTGTCGCATCGCGACGATGCACGTGGGAGGACATGATGGGTGGACGACTCGCCGGCAAGACGGCATTGGTGACCGCGGCCGGTCAGGGCATGGGGCGCGCCTGCGCGCTGCAGATGGCGGCCGAAGGCGCGACGGTGTACGCCACCGACGTGAAGCCGGAACTCCTCGTCGACCTCGCCGGCGTGGCCAATGTCATCACCCGCAAGCTCGACGTGCTCGACGACGCGGCGGTTCGACAGACCATCGACGAACTCCCCGCGCTCGACGTGCTCTTCAACTGCGCGGGCTACGTCCACCACGGCACGATCCTCGACTGCTCGGCGCGTGACTGGGCGTTCAGCATGGACCTCAACGTGCGCGCGATGTACGTTACGATCCAGGCCGCGCTGCCGAAGATGCTCGACCGGCACCAGAAGACCGGCGCGTGGGCGTCGATCGTCAACATGGCGTCGGTGGCGGGGTCGATCCGCGGGCTGCCCAACCGGTTCGTCTACGGGACGAGCAAGGCGGCGGTGATCGGACTCACCAAGGCGGTGGCCGCCGACTTCGTGAACAAGGGTGTGCGCTGCAATGCGATCGCTCCGGGGACGGTCGATACGCCGTCGCTCGCCGACCGCATCAATGCGTTCCCCGATCCCGCCGAAGCGCGCAAGATGTTCGTCGCACGGCAGCCGATGGGGCGCATCGCCAAGCCCGAGGAGATCGCCCCCGTCGTGATCTATCTCGCCTCCGACGAATCGGCGTTCGCCACCGGCCAGGTGTTCAGCGTCGACGGCGGCATGACGATTTGAGGCCGGCTGCGGCGCCCGCCGCAGCCGGCCACCCTTGGCAACGATCCAACCCAGGAGACACCATGAAGCTCGTACGCTACGGACCCGCCGGCAAGGAGAAGCCGGGGCTCATCGACGCCGACGGCAAGCTGCGCGACCTGTCGAAGAAAGTGAAGGACATCGACGGCGAGTCGCTCGCGCCCGCCGTTCTCGCCATGCTCGCCAAGCTCGACGTGAAGCGGCTGCCCCTCGTCAAGGGCAAGCAGCGGCTGGGTTCGTGCGTGGCGAAGCCCTCGCAGTTCGTGGCGATCGGGCTCAACTACGTCGATCACGCCGAGGAGACCGGTTCGCCGATCCCCGAGCACCCCGTCGTGTTCTTCAAGTCGCCAGGCTGCATCGTCGGGCCCAACGACAACGTGATCGCACCCAAGAACTCGACGCAGCTCGACTGGGAGGTCGAACTCGG
>JADZAQ010000042.1 GCA_020852555.1 Burkholderiales bacterium | reverse complement strand
TATCCCGAGCAGGTGCAGCTCGTCACGCTCGCGAGCGCGAACGTGAAGAGCTTCCGCGACCTCAAGGGCAAGTCGGTGTCGTCGGGGTCGCCGGGCTCGGGGCAATGGCAGCTCCTCGGCGACCTCCTCGAGGCGCATGGCATGACGCGCAAGGACATCGGCGAGGACCTGTCGTCGTTCACGCAGTCGGTCGACAAGATCAAGGACGGCAACCTCACCGCGTCGCTGATCACCGCGGGTGCGCCGACCTCGTCGATCAGCGACCTCGCGAACGCGCGCGAGATCGCGATCGTGCCGCTTGCCGGTCCCGAGATCGAGGCGATGCGCAAGAAGCAGCCGTACTACGCGAACGTGCAGCTGCCGGCGAACACCTACAAGGGCCAGGCGCAGCCGGTGAGCACGCTCGCCGTGATGGCGGTATGGGCGACGCACGACGGCCTGTCCGACCAGATGGCCTACGAGGTGACCAAGGCGCTCTACGAGAACACCGAGACGCTCGGCCAGGTGCACCCGAAGGGGAAGGAGATCTCGCTCAAGACCGCGCTGCAGTCGATCTCGATCCCGCTGCATCCGGGCGCGGAGCGCTACTACCGCGAGAAGGGCCTCGTCAAGTGACGCTGGCACGGGGCGCGGCGCTCGCCGCCGCGTTCGCCGTGTTCGCGACGACGGCGGCCGGCGCTTCGTGCCTCGCCGTCGTCGCCGCCCGCGACGCCGCGCCGCTCGCGTTCGTCGATGCCGAGGCGTTCACCGTGAGCTACGTCCACTCGGTGACGCGCACGCCGGTGTTCGAGCGCTATCGCATCGAGCGCGGGGCCATCGTGCAGACCGAGATGCGCTTCCGCGAGCACGGCCCCGGCTTGCCCACCGAGGCGGACGCGGGGTACGCGTTCCGGCGCACGCCGGACGGCTTCGTCGTGACCATGCGGCGCCGCTTCGAGGCCGTGACCATGCGCGTGCACGCGGACCAGTCGCCCGCACTCGCGGCCGACGGCCGCACGCTCGATCTCGCCGCATGGGGCAACCGCGCGATCGTGCTGCGCGCGGCTGCCTGCGACTCGCATTGAAGCGGGCGACGCCGTGAACCCGGGTCCCGCGCACGCGACCGCGCTCGGCGACGCGATCGAAACGGTTTCTACCGAGCAGCAGCGGAACCTGATCCGGCAGTTCGACCACGAGTCGAACTTCCGCCGGCTCGCCGGGCCCGTCGGCATGCTGGTGACGGCGATCGCCGTGCTGCTGTCGTCGTTCCACATCTACACGGCCGGATTCGGCCTGCTCGACGAGATCAAGCATCGCTCGTTCCACCTGATGCTGGTCCTCGGGCTGATCTTCCTCGTGTTCCCGCACCCCGTGCCGGCGGTGCGCGCCCGTGCCGTCGCGAAGGAATGGAGCTGGGCGGCGGTGTTCGGCGCGTTCTACCTTTACCTCGCCTGGGACCTCGTCGGTCGCCTGACCGAGAGCGGCGAGCTCGCCAGCGGCTGGCCGTTCCTCGCGCTGGTCGCATTCCTCGTGGCCATCACGCTGCCGGTGCGGCGCTTCGGCGGCTACGAGGACGAGCCGTCGTGGATCGACTGGCCGCTCGCGCTCGCCGCAGCCGGCATCTC
This sequence comes from Burkholderiales bacterium, assembly GCA_020852555.1. Classification (GTDB taxonomy): domain Bacteria; phylum Pseudomonadota; class Gammaproteobacteria; order Burkholderiales; family Casimicrobiaceae; genus VBCG01. The sequence continues at coordinate 1,368 of JADZAQ010000042.1, read as the reverse complement.
GCTCTATTTCCTGGTGTTCTTCGACGACGTGTTCATCCGGCGCGTCGGCAGTCCGAACGCGAACGACTACATGATGGGCGTGATCGCCATCATCATGGTGATGGAGGCGACGCGCCGCACGATGGGGCCGCTGCTGCCGGTGATCGGCATGGCGTGCCTGCTCTACGCGCTCCTCGGGCGCTACATGCCCGGCGTGCTCGCGCATCGCGGCTACAGCGTCGTGCGCGTCGTCAACCACATCTACATCGGCACCGAGGGCATCTACGGCATCGCCGTCGGCGTGGTCGCGACCTACGTGTTCCATTTCGTGCTGTTCGGCGTGCTGGCGCAGATGACCGGCCTGGGGCGCCTGTTCATGGACCTCGCCACGCTCGCCGCCGGCCGCTTCTCGGGGGGGCCCGCCAAGGCGAGCGTCGTGTCGTCGGGACTGTTCGGGATGATCTCCGGCTCGGCGATCGCGAACGCGGTGACCACCGGGTCGCTCACGATCCCGATGATGAAGAAATACGGCTTCTCGCCGCGCTTCGCGGGCGCGGTCGAAGCCTCGGCATCGTGCGGCGGCCAGGTGACGCCGCCGGTGATGGGCGCTTCGGCGTTCGTCATGGCGGAGCTGCTCGGCGTTCCCTACAAGCACCTGGTGATCATCGCGATCGTGCCGGCGCTGTTCCACTATCTCGCCTGCCTGCTGATGGTGCATTTCGAGGCGAAGCGGCTGAAGCTCCACGGCCTGCCCGCGCACATGATCCCGTCGCTGCGCTCGGCGCTGGCGGCGAGCTGGCATCTCGTGCTGCCGCTCGTGGTGCTGGTGACGCTGCTGCTGCTCGACTACACGCCGTTTCTCGCCGCGTTCTGGGGCATCGTGCTCTGCTTTGCCTGCTCGTACATCCCGCCGGTGGCGCGGCGCTTCGGCTACCACGGGCTGCAGGGCGAGACGCTGACGCCGAAGCCGCTGGTCGCAGCGCTCGACCAGGGTGCGAAGTACGCACTGGCGATCGGCGCGGCCTGCGCGTGCGTCGGCCTGATCCTCGGGACGCTGACGCTCTCGGGGCTCGGCTTCAAGTTCTCGGGCGCCGTGGTCGAGCTCGCCGGCGCGGTCTCCGCGGCGCTCAATGCCGTCGATCCGTTCGACCTCTTCACCGAGACGAGCGGCAAGGTGTTCTTCGGCCTCCTGTTCGTCGCGATCGCCTGCATCCTGATGGGCACCGGCGTGCCGACCACGCCGACCTACATCATCCTCGCCTCGATCGCCGCGCCCGCGCTGGCGACGCTCGGCGTGCCGCTGCTGGCGACGCACTTCTTCGTGTTCTATTACGGCGTGCTCGCCGACGTGACGCCGCCGGTGGCGCTCGCCGCCTACGCCGCGGCGGG
>JADZAQ010000041.1 GCA_020852555.1 Burkholderiales bacterium | reverse complement strand
TCGTCAACCTGCCCAGCGTTCACTACCTTTCATACGATTCGGTCCTCATGATCGGGGGTCGGTTGGTAACGGGAAATGGCGCAAACTAAATTCACGGATCGTTTAAGCGACGCGTTACGACACCTAGCCGCCGATTCCAGCATGGGCAAGGTCGCGAGCAAGAGCAGATCGCTTTTTTCGCCCATCTTCAGGAGCCGCAAGTACATATGGGTCAAGGTCATGGACTCCGATGGCATCCTGTTGTCGGAGCGCAAAGTTCATTCTGGAGAGGGCGGCGATCCGGCCGCGGAAGTCTCGCTGCTCCTTGGGGTCATCCTACAATCGGAGGAATCGACTTCGCAGACCAAACCAAATCCGGTCGGCAAGGCATCCCTCGCGCACGTACCCAATGGAATATGGATCGACGTAGTGAACGGGGGACGACGGCGATTGGATCGGTTACTCGTCATTTTCGTTCTCCCCAAGGGCGCGGCGATGAAGCATCAACGAGCATTCGCGACAGCGAAGCGCAACGTCGAAAATGCGGCGGATATGATGCCCGAAGCCGTAACCATCGCGATACCGCGCGGAGCGAGTAGCTCGAAGATTGAGGCTGCTTTGAAGAAGACCGCGCGGCCGTTCCTGATTGGCGCTGGGCGTCCCAAAGGTGCTGCGTGATCCATGCCACTGAATCAATCGCCTAATATCTCGATCTCTCCCTTATCACCAACACCGACATCCGGCGCGTTGCTCTCGCGAGGACACAGGCATGCCCACCTACACCGACGCCCTTCGAGGCTACGCTGCCAAGATTCTCGCTCGTGACAACTACACGTGCCGCTATTGCGGGCTCGACGGCAGGCAGTCGTTCTCCAACTGGCTCACGCTCTCAGAGGACCATCTGCTGCCCAAGGGGCATCCGAAACGGAACGACGCGGCATTTCGTGTCGCGTGCTGCCAGTTCTGCAACGTTGCCGGCAACCGGTATCTCGATCAGGCGGCTGCGAATGGCGTGAACTTCGAGGACAAGACGCCAGAGGAGCTGGTGGCACTACGGCTGCCTGTCGTGCAAAAGACTCGCGACGCATACCGTCAATTTTGGGAAGAGTCCGTCCGCCAATCGGGCAATGCCGCAGAGGCGCCGTCGTCAACGAGCAGTTAGATTGGGACGGCTTTCCTGCCTCTTTGGGCGCAAGCCCGCTCCAGAGCCTGCGGCCGCGCCCGAGGGCGGAGGAGCAGGATTCGGTTTCGGGCCGCAATTTGCGACGGCCGAGCCTATTGTCCGGGAAGCGTTCGACGAGATCACGGCCAACATGGGCCTGTCGAGCGCGCTATCCGATGCGTTCCGCGATGCGTTCGCGCGTGCGGATCGTGCTGGCGACACGAGGGTGCAGGAGAACGTTGTGACCTCCCACCTCATGGGCTCGGGATGGAAGTGGCCCGAATTCGACCGTTGGGCCAAGCACTTCGCCGAGAAGAAGCAGTGGCCCTACATGTGGCTTCGGATCGACGGACTGCTGGGCCTTGGACCAGACGTACGGCAACAGATCGACGATGCGCTCCGCGTGCTCAAGGTGGCCGAGATGAAGGAGATGCTCGCGAGCAGGCAGGCGTTGCCCAAGCCGGTGCCGAGAAAGCGCGACGAGGTTGTTGCGCTGGTGCGGAAGTCCTACCCGGAGGCTGAGCTGCTCGAAGTGGCGCGACAGCGAGCCATCGAGCAGTACAAGGCGCCGACCACCGAACAAATCGAAATCGCAGAGTGCAAGCTGCTCGCACACACGATCACGATGCGGTCATATGCCGTGCGAGATGCCCGCAACCGGGAGCAACTCGCGAGAGATGTGTCCAAGACCGCGCTCGACGTTGTTGCAATCGACAGCGACGACCCCGTGGAGCGCGCGTATGGCGATCTCTTCAATCGGGGAGAGCTGTCCGGATTGCCACCGTTCTTTCCGGGCGACCGGACATGCCTGATCTCACGCGCTGCCGCCGACCGGTGTTGCGGGCCAAAATCAGACGCACGAGAGTGAGCCTACGCCTGGATCGGGACAGGGGAGTTGCAGCGGAGCCGGCCGCGTGATCGTCTACCGACCGATTGCGTTGACCGACGCGACTACCATCGCCGGCATCCACGTGAAGAGCTGGCGCGCGGCATATCGCGGCATCCTGCCTGACGCCTACCTCGACCGCGACGTGGACGCGGACCGCCTTGCGCATTGGCAGCGACGGCTCGCAGCACCCACCGAGCGCGACGTTGGCGTGCTCGCGCTGCAGGGTGGCGTGCCCGCCGGATTCGTCTTTGCCGTTCGCGACGAGCACGGGCGATGGGGCACGCTGCTCGACAACCTGCACGTACTCCCCGAAGTGCGCGGGCGCGGCATTGGCTACGGACTCATGCGCGAGCTGGTCGCGCAGCTCCAGCGAGCCGGGTCCGTCGCCGGGCTTCACCTGTGGGTCTACGAGGACAACCGCGACGCCCGGGGCTTTTATGCCGCGCTGGGCGCCGAGCCCGTGTACCGCGAGGCCGTGGTCACTCCCGGCGGCGGCTGCGCGGTCGGGATCGTGTGCTGGTGGCCCTCGCTGCCGGTGCTACGCGACGCGCACGCACCTGCAGGCAACGCACCGAGGGGCTGAACGCTCTGGCGTCTCACCCCTTGCGCAGCCCGTCCACGGTCGCCGCCGCGTTTCGCTGCCGCGCGGCCGCCGCGACCTCCTTGGTGACCACCGTCATGCCATTGGGCGCCAGCGCGATCCCGGCGAGCTTCAGGTGCTGCCAGCCGAAAGGGATACCGATGATCGTCACGAAGTTGGCGATGGCGCAGCCGACGTGCCCCAGCGCCAGCCACACGCCGGCGAAGAGGAACCAGATCACGTTGCCGACCATGCCGAGCGCACCGGTGCCAATGTCGTGGGCGCCGGTCAGGTCCCGCCGGTTAATGGCCTCCTTGCCGAACGGGAAGAACGAGAAGTTGCCCATGACGAAGCAGGCCCGGCCCCACGGGATGCCGACAATGGTGACGAAGGCCACGAGGCCCACGAGCCACCACGCGAGTCCCATCAGCACGCCGCCGAGGATGAACCAGAGGAAGTTGAGGATGGCGCGCATCAGGTAGCAGCGGTTGCGGGAGAGCTGCCGCGCACCGGAGGCGCCGTGGGAAAGCGTCTGCCACAGTCAATGGGACTGTGGCGATAGAAATCGGTCATGGCGCGTCTTTGGGCGGCAACAGTTCGGATGCGATGGCGCGGATGCGCGCCAACTGAACGGCGTCGTGGGCTTCAAGGTCTGCCAGTGTCAAACTGATTACCTTGCGCAACCGCTTCTCGCCCCAACGATAGCGCTGTACCAGTTCATCGACCGTCGAGACGAGGAGCGCACGCAGGTCAGATTCGCGCTCCGCATCTTCCAGCTCTGCCAGATCGCCAGTGTGGTTAGCGCTCATCGATCTCTGGAGATCACGTTCGGGGAGCGCTCACGGGAGATTTCGATTTTGTGCATTTATTCGCGTTCTGCCCTTGAAAGTATCGAATAAGCGGAAAAGCACCGTCCGCAATTCTGCCCGACAATTCCGTGAAGATCATATGAGAAGCACACAGTCTTCACGTGACACCGCTGGTTCTCACTGCCGCTGAACTGCGCGAGCTGACTCGACGTGATCGGCCAGCCGCTCAAGCTCGCATCCTGCGACGCCTTGGGATTCCCTACAAGGAGCATCCGGTAGATCGCTGCTTGCTGGTCTCGCGATCCGCAGCCTTGGCAGTCATCGGTGGCGGGCCGACCACGGATGCTGCTGAAGGCGCAGCGGGTGTAGAGTCCATGGACTTTACCGTCAACATCCAAGGCGTACGGAACCATGGGAAGACGCCGCGTCCGCATTGACGAAGATCGACCGCTGCCGCCGGGGCTATATCGCCACGGGCGCAAGTACCGTGCCGAACGCGCGCGGGGGGATTGGGTCTACTTCGGTGAGGACTACGTGGAGGCGATGCGCCTGTACGCCACATGGATGGGCGCCGATACCTCACCCGAGGGGACCGTCGCTAGTTTGTTGGATCACTTTACGAGCGTTGTTTGCCCCGCAAAGGTGAAGTCGAAGGACCTCGCTGACCGAACTGCCCGTGATTACCTGCGAGACGCGGAGGTCGTGAAAACCGGCCTCGGCCACATGCCCTACACGCAGGTCAAGCCACACCACATCGCAACGTTCCGAGACGCTCGTACGCAAGACGCGCCGTCGCACGCTCGAAATGAGATTGCAGCATTGTCAGCCATGTTTGCGTGGGCGGTCGAGGCCGGGCGAGTGCATTCCAATCCCTGTAATGAGGTGGCGTGGCCGAGTAAGCCGATCCGCACACGTCTCATCAGCGACAAGGAGTTCTTGACGGTCTACGACCGCGCCGGCACCGCTGTGAAACTTGCGATGCAGCTTGCCCTAAGGACGCTCGCGCTACCGGGTGACATCCTGCGCATGGGGCCTGCGAACATCATCCGTCTCGACGACGGCCGCCGCGTGTTCCGGTTCGCGCGAGGCAAGACGAACGTTCCGGTCGAGATCGAGATTGTCGGCGAGCTGGCGAAACTCATCGACGCCCACCTTGCGGCACCGGTCGTCTTTGCAACGTTCGTGCATCGGCGTGACGGCAAGCCGTTTACCGTCGGCGGCATTGGCGCGATGTTTCGGCGTTACGCGGTAGGCACGAAGAAGCGGCCGGCATCTCCCCGGGTTGCCGACTTCGGGCTGCGTGACTTGCGGGCGAAGGGCGCGACGGAGGAGTACCGAAACGGACGGCCGATCCGCGAGATTCAGGCGCTGCTCGGACACAAGTCGAGCAAGACGACGGAAATCTACCTGAAGCAGTTGGTGCCTGAGACCGTGCGTCCAAACGAGCGCGCGATCATCGCCTCAGCGTGAAATACATCCAAATCTGGATGTATTCGCATGGGCGAGCGGGCGCTCGGAAGCGATACCGAACGGCAAGTTACTGAGGTATCGCAGGAATTTGGCTCCCCGACCTGGGCTCGAACCAGGGACCTGCGGATTAACAGTCCGTCGCTCTACCGACTGAGCTATCGGGGAATCGAAAGGGAAGGCCTGGCGCGGCGACCACGACACGGGTCACCGGAAGGACAACCGCAATCAGCCAATAAGTATAGCGTGCACTGGGTCCGTGGGTCAAAGACGGTTAAATCAAAAGACCGCGCCGGATGCCTGCCGGGTGACGGCCGCCCCGCGGCACGACTGGCACGAACGCGTCGCGCCCAGCCCGGGGCCGCCGCGATACTGGCAATGATCGAAGTGCGGAGCCTGACCGGGCGCCCGCGATCGTGAATACCGGCGCTGTATAGTCGCGCAAGTCCGGCGTTGTGGCGCTGCAGTCGAACTGGATTCCTCGATGCGCGACCGATCATCGCCCGGTGACCACGCCCGCCCTGCATGGGGGCACGTCATGCCGACCGCACCGATACCGGAGTCACCCGACAACCGCGGCTCGCCGATCGAGACGTTCCTCGTCTTCCTTCGCCTGGGCCTCACGTCGTTCGGCGGTCCGATCGCGCACCTCGCATACTTTCGCACCGAGTTCGTCACGCGTCGGCGCTGGCTCGACGACAAGGGCTTCGCGGACCTGGTGGCGTTGTGCCAATTCCTGCCGGGACCGGCGAGCAGTCAGGTTGGCATTGCCTTGGGCTTCGGGCGCTGCGGATGGCGAGGTGCCCTGGCGGCGTGGCTGGGCTTCACGCTGCCATCGGCGGCGGTCCTCGTCGGTGCGGCGTACGCGATGGCGCATTGGGCGGGGCTTGCCACTTCCGGCGCGGTCCATGGACTGCGCATCGCCGCGGTCGCGATCGTCGCGCAGGCGGTCCTCGGCATGAGCAAAGCCTTGTGCCCGGACCGGCCGCGCAGGGCGATCGCCATCGTGGCCGCGTTGACGGCACTGGCGTCGCCCGATGCGCTCGGGCAAATCGCAGCGATCGCGATCGGCGGCATCGTGGGCCTGGCCGCCGTGCCAGCACTGCCGCTGGAACTGCACGAACGCCGGGATTTTCACATCACGCATCGCGCGGGGGTCGTGCTGCTCGTCGTCTTCGCTTCGCTGCTCCTCGTCCTCCCCCTCGTCGCGGTGACGACCGGGTCACCGCGGTGGGCTGCGATCGCGTCGTTCTATCGTGCCGGCGCGCTCGTCTTCGGTGGCGGCCACGTGGTGCTGCCGCTGTTGCAGGCCGCGGTGGTCCCGCAAGGGTGGATCTCCGCCGAAGCGTTTCTCGCGGGGTACGGTGTCGCGCAGGCGATCCCGGGGCCGCTGTTTGCGTTCGCCGCCTATCTTGGGGCGCTGTTGCCGATGTTCCCCAACGCCCTCGTCGGCGCGATAGTGCTGCTGCTCGCGGTGTTCCTTCCCGGATTCCTCGTCGTCGCCGGCACGCTGCCGTTCTGGGAAGCGATGCGCGCGCAAGGGCCCGCACAACGCGCAATGGCCGGCATCAATGCCGCCGTCGTCGGCGTGCTGGCCGCTGCGCTCTATGATCCGGTGTGGACGGGCACGATCGCGTCCAAAACCGACTTCGGGCTCGCGCTCGCCGCGTTCGGCCTCCTGGTCGTCGGACGGGCGGCGCCGGCGCTGGTCGTGATCGGCGCCGGCGCTGCCGGCTGGGCCCTGGCACTGGCGGCGTAGGGAGGTCGCGTCGATCCGCCGCTGCCATCCCGGTCGACGCGTCCCGCCCGCGCTGGCAAAAAGCGGCGCGGCCCGGCGCCGAATCGCGTAACATCGCCCTGCATCATGGAATCGCTACAGCGCGAACCGACGATCGTCGAGCAGGCGTACCGCGCCATCCTCGACGCGATCTGCGACGGCCAACTCGAGCCGGGCGAGCGCGTCACGCAGGAGGATCTCGCGGCAAAGCTCGCCGTGTCACGCCAGCCGATCGGCCAGGCGATGCTGCTCCTCAAGCAGCAGAAGTTCCTCATCGATGCCGGCCGCCGCGGCCTCATGGTTGCGCCGCTCGACCACGAATTCATGCGCTGGATCTATGAACTGCGCCTCGGCATCGAGCCGTTGGCCGCCTCCCTCGCCGCGCAGCACGCAACGCCGGAGGCGGTGCGCCGGTTCGAGGAAATCATGGTCGAAGGGCGCGACGCGGCGCAGCGCAACGCGATTCCAGATCTCATCCGCGCCGACATGCGCTTCCACACGTATCTGTACGAGCTCTCGGGCAATGGCCTCTTCGTCGACGTGATGGGTGGTCTGTGGAATCACCTGCGCCGGGCGATGCGCGAGGTGCTCGCGCGCCGCGAATACCGCAAGGCGATCTGGCAGGAGCACGAGCAGATCGCGCGCGCCATCGCCGAGCACAATCCGCAAGTCGCGGCGGCGCTGGTGCGCGCGCACCTCACGCACGCCGCCATCAGCGTGCAGGTGGCGCTGCCGCCGCCGGTTCCCGAGGACGCCTGAACGGCGTCGCGGCGGGCGACGCTCGTCCCCCCATCGGCCCCGCTTGCGATCCGTTACGCCGAACCGCGCTATCGCCCGACGCCGGCGAGCACGTTCGCCTTCAGGAAGCGCTCGACCACGAGCATGAAGGCGATCGAGGGCACGAGCAGCAGCAACGCGGTGATCGACGCGATCTGGTAGTTCCCGCCCATGCTCGCATTGAACATGAGCAGCGGCAGCGTGGTCACGTCGGGGACGCCGACGAAATAGGTGCCGGTGAATTCATCGACCGACTCCAGGAAGACGAAGATCGCGCTCGCGATGAGCCCAGGGGCGGCGAGCGGCAGCGTCACCGTTCGAAAGCACGTCCACGGCGAAGCCCCCATGTTGCGGGCGGCCTCCTCGAGCGACGCATCGACGGCGGCAAACGCCGCTGACGCGATCCAGACGGCGAGGACGAGGCCGTGCGAGGCGTGCACGAGCACGACACCGAGGACCGTACCGTTGAGCCCGATCTCGTAGAAGACACGCGCGATATTCACGTAGACGGGCAGGTTGGGCACCGCCTGCGGCAGCAGGAACGCGAGCAGGATGAGGCCGCGCCAGCGCAGCTTGAGCCGCGCCAGCGCGTAACCCGCGGGAATCGCCACCAGGAGACTCAAGACCACGGTGAGGACCGCGATCCACACGCTCGTCCCGAGCGAGGCGAGCGCGCCGCCGCGCGGGCTGAATACGCGTGCCCAGAAGGAGAGCCCCAGCTCCTGCGGAAACTTGTTCGGAAAATACCACTTCTCGGCGAACGCCCAGAGGAAGAGGTTGGCGATCGGCCCGAAGATCGCGAAGGCGAGGAGACCCAGCACGACGGCGAGCGCCAGCATGTCCGACCAGCGGCGCACGGTCGAAGCCCCGGTCATGGTCTCGATCCCAGCACATTCACGGCTCGGGCGCCTGTCATGCGCCCCTCGCCTGCGCGGCCGCGGCGTGTCGCAGGTACAGCCACGCCGCCCCCGCCGCCGCCACGAGGGACATAAGGCACAACGCATTGGCGACGTTGTAGTCGGAGAGCGTGCTGATGCGATACGCGATGTCCACGGTGATCATCGTCGGCGAGTTCGGATTGATCATCATCGGCACCGACAGGACCGAGAGCATCGTCACGAACGAAAGCACGAGACCGACAAGGAGCGTGCCGCGCACCTGCGGCAAGACGATGTCCCACAGCACGCGCAGGCGCCTGGCACCGAGGTTGCGCGCGGCTTCGATATGCTGCGTCTCGAGCGCCGCCATCGCGCCGGCGACCAGCAGCGTCACGAACGGTACCTGCTTCCACACGAAAGACACGACGATCCCCCGCCAATCGAGGAGGCTTTGCGCCTGCAGCGGCTCGATCAGGCCGACGCCGATCAGCGCGTGATTGAGCATCCCATTCTTGGCGAGGAACGTGCGCATGACCTGCCCCGTCACGATGAACGGGATGAACAGCGGCCAGCGGTACAGCCACCGCAGGAGCGCCACGGCACGCGGCCGCTCGCCCAGCGTCAGGTAGCCGGCGATCGCGACGGCAAAGACACCGATCAGCAGCGTGGAGAGTGCGACGATCCCCACGGTGAAGAGGAGGTCGGTGCGATACAGGTCCCAGGCCTTGACGAAGTGCTCGAACGTGAAGCCGCCATCCTTCGCCCGGAAGGCGAGGATCGCGGAGAGCGCGAGCGGGAAGGCGAAGAAAGCGGCGATGACGAGGAGCGCCGGGAAAACGAGCGCATACGCCCGCCAGCGCGCCGGAGCGGCAGCGGCGATCACCACGCGAACCGGTGCGCGCGACCCGCGCGCAACCTCGCCCGATCCGCACACGACGGCTGACGGCCAGCGCGCGCCAACGACGGGACCCTGCCGCCGCGGTGCCGCGCACGCCGTCGCGGCACCGCGCGATGCTGGTGATCCACCGCTACTTCAGCACCACGCGCTCGTAGCCTTCCACGATGTCGGTGAAATAGTCCGACAGCGGGAACGGCCGGCCGTACTTGGCGAGCTCGTCGGGCGTGACATCGGCGAAGAGCTTGTTCCACTCCGCCGGCGTGAGCTTCGATTGCACGTGCTGCGGGTCGATGCCGGGATACCAGTTGAACTGCTTCACGATCCCGTCGGCCTGCACCTGCGGGCTCTCGGCGAAGTCGATGAATTTCTTGGCGAGCGCCGCATTCGCGGCCTTGGCCGGGATGACGTAGTACATCGGCTGGCCGGGCAATCCTGGCGACGGGAGCAGGAGTTTCGTCTTCGGGTTGAGCTTGCCGTCGGCGACCCACGTGTAGAACATGTCGACCCATACCGGCCCCATCGCGATCTCGCCGCGGTTGAGCATGTCGAGCGTGCCGGCGTTGCCCGGGGTGAGCGTCACGTCCTTGTTGAAATCCTTGAGGCCAGCGAGCGATTTGTCGATCGCCGCCTTGTCACCCGCCGAGTACGGTCCCTTCTCGAGCTTCGCGCCCAGGCCGCTGTTGGCCTCGACCCAGCCCATCACGAAGCCGACACCGGACATCCCGCCTTTCACGCCGTTGTAGCCGAACTGCTTCGGATTCTTCTTGACCCACTTGGTCAGTTCTGCGAACGACTTCGGTGGATTCTTGACGAGGTCGGGGTTGTACGCGAGCGCGATCTGGCTGTGGAACATCGGCAGCACGTAGCCGTCGACGTTGGCGCCCAGCGCGTTCTTCGCGGTATCGCGGGTGACGAGCTTGCCGGCGGCGACGTCGTTGCGATACGGCAGCAGGAGCTTGTCGCCGACCATCGTTGCGGCACCGCGCTGGTGGACGACCGCGACGTCGGTGTCCCACGTCGCCGCCCCCGCCTTCTGCTGCGCCGAAAGCTTCTCGTAGATCTTCTGCGAGCCGGCGTCGCCCGGCCCGGTGCCGACCGCGCGCACCTTCACGCCAGGATTCAAAGCCTCGAACTTGGGCCCCAGATAGTTGTTGACGTAGTCGACCATGTTCTGGTCGCCGGCGGTGACGACGTTGAGCGTGGTCTGCGCCCCGGCAGACCCCGCCACGGCCAGCGCGAGGGCGGTGGCGCCGATGGACAGCAAGCGACGTGCATGCATGATGAGCCTCCTTCAGGAAACCTGCGAACGGGAATGGTCGGGTGGAAACACGAGCAGCGCCGCGCGCGGTACCACGACCGTCGTGGCAGCGCCTTCGGCGAGGCGCTCCGGCGCTTCCACCCATACTTCGGCAGCGCCGGCCTTGATGCGATAGCGATAGCCGTGGCCGACGTAGAACGACTGCGCGACGGTGCCCGGCAGCAAGAGCGCGTCGCGCGGTGCATCCGCGGCGCCGTGCGCGAGCCGCACCTCGTCGCTGCGAAAATGCGCACGCAGGCGCTCGGCCTGCGGGGTGCCGGTGACCGCGAGGGCAAATCCCGCGTCGGGGCTACGGACCAGATCGAGCGCGTTGTCGGCGCCCATGAATCCCGCGACGAACGCCGAAAGCGGGCGATGGAACACGTCCTCGGGCGCGCCGAGCTGTGCGATGCGCCCGGCATCCATCACCGCGATCCGATCGGCGAGCGTGAGCGCCTCCTCGCGATCGTGCGTGACGTACACCGCGGTGATCCCGATGCGCTTCTGGAGCGCACGCAGTTCGTGGCGCAACTCGAGGCGCACCTTGTAGTCGAGGTTGCTCATCGGCTCGTCGAGGAGCAGGAGGTGCGGGTCGATGGCGAGCGCGCGGCCGAGCGCCACCCGCTGGCGCTGTCCACCCGAGAGCTGCGTGACCGGGCGGGCGGCGAAGCCGTCGAGTTGGAGGAGTTTCAGCATCTCGTCGACGCGCCGGGCGATCGCCGCCGCCTTCCATCCGCGCATGCGCAGCCCGTAGCCGATGTTGCCGGCCACCGTCATGTGCGGCCACAGCGCATACGACTGGAACATCATCGCGGTGTCGCGCCTCTCAGGGGGCAGCCGGGTGATGTCGCGGCCGTCGACGCGAATCGTGCCTTCCTGCGGAATCACGAACCCGGCGATCGAGCGCAGCAGCGTGGTCTTGCCGCAACCGGAGCTGCCGAGGAGCGCCACCATCTCGCCGCGCTCGACAGCGATGCTCACGCGGTCCAGCACGCGCGTGCCGCCGTACGACACGCAGAGGCCTTCGATGGCGAGATAGGGCATGGCGATGGGGAATTCCGGCGAGTGCCGCAGCGTGGTCCACTACGGTGCGCCCGGCAGTGTGCCGGGAAATCACCGCGGTTGCATGTTGCGGCGCGACAAGATGCCAATCAGAGACTATTGGTGCGGGGTGGAGATGGTCTCGCCCGTCGTCTCGCCGCGCAGGTGCGGCGCGGCAAGGCGCAGATAATGGAACATCGACCACAGCGTGAGAATCGCCGCGACCCACAGCGCAATCGTGCCGAGCAGCGGCGTCGACACGCCAGGGATGATCGGCTCCCAGAGGAGCAGCGCGACGATCGCCGTCATCTGCGCCGCGGTCTTCACCTTGCCCACGAAGGCGACCGCGACGTTCTTGCGCCGTCCGAGCTCGGCCATCCATTCGCGCAGCGCCGAGATCGCGATCTCCCGGCCGATGATGATGATCGCGAGGTACGCCTCGGCGCGCCCGAGCTGCACGAGGAGGATCAGCGCGGCGGCGACCATGAGCTTGTCGGCCACCGGGTCGAGAAACGCCCCGAAGGCGCTCGTCGTACCCATGCGCCTGGCGAGGAATCCGTCGAGCCAGTCGGTGATCGCGGCGACGGCGAAGATGGCCATCGCGGTCCAGTTCTTCATCTCCGGGCGCAACCAGGCGTCGGGCAGGTAGTACACCGCGACAAAGACCGGGATCAGGACGATCCGCAGCCAGGTGAGCGCAATGGGGAGGTTGAAGGGCATGGGGCGGCGCCGCGAGAGCGACACCCGCACGTGAGGCCCACGCCGGCGTTCGCGAGGGGATTCTACCGCGTGGGGACGATCACACGACTCGCGCACGGGCAGCCGGGTGCGCGGTGAGCGGACCACGCAGGGGCCGCGACGTCAATGCAGCGCGCCGTGAATCCGCTCCGCCAGCGCCCGCGAGATCCCCGGCACCCGTGCGATGTCCTCGATGCTCGCCGCCTGCACGCCTCTCACCCCTCCGAAGTGCGCGAGCAGCGCCTTGCGGCGCGTCGCCCCGATCCCCGCGATCTCCTGCAGCGCGCTCGTCGTGCGCACTTTCGCGCGCCGCGCGCGGTGCCCCTGGATGGCGAAGCGGTGCGCCTCGTCGCGGATCTGCTGGAGGAGGTGAAACCCAGGGTGATCCGCCGGCAGGTTCAACACCGCCTCCCGATCGGGGAACACGATGTCCTCCAGCCCCGCCTTGCGCTCCGGCCCCTTGGCGATGCCGATCAGCGGGACGCCGTGCAGCCCCTGCTCCTCGAGCACGCCGGCGGCGATCGCCACCTGCCCCTTGCCACCGTCGATCACCAGGAGGTCCGGTACCGGATATTCGCCGGCCACGATGCGCGCACAGCGGCGCGTCAACGCTTCGCGCATCGCCGCGTAGTCGTCGCCGCCGTGTGCAGGCGTCACGTTGAACCGCCGATACTCCGCCGACTGCATGGCGAGCCGGTCGAAGATCACGCACGAGGCGACCGCCGCCTCGCCCATCGTGTGCGAAACGTCGAAGCACTCGATGCGCTGTGCGCTCGCCGGCAAGCCCAGCGCCTCCTGCAGCGCGGTGAGGCGATCCTCCTGGGTGGCCTTCTGCGCGAGCTTCTGGGCGATCGCAAGCGTCGCATTCTGCTGCGCCATCGCGAGCCACACCCGCCGCTCGCCCCCTGGATTGCCGACGATCTCGATCTTCTGGCCTGCTTGCGCCGACAGGATCTCGGCGAGCGCCACGTGATCGTCCACGTCCGGAACGACGATCGTCGGCGGCACCGGACGCGCGACGTAGTGCTGCGCGAGGAACGCCGGCACGATCGCTGCGGCGGCCTCCACCTGCGCCACGTCGACGTGCCGCGGAAAGAAGCTGCGATCGCCGACGTGACGCCCCCCGCGCACCATCACGACGTTCACCGCGAACAGTCCCCCGCCGCTCGCCGCCGCGACGACGTCGATGTCGCCGGCGGTGGTGCTCTCGACGAACTGCCGCGCCTGGAGACTCTGCAACCGGGCGATCTTGTCGCGCAGGCGGGCAGCGCGCTCGAACTCGAGCGTGGCCGCCGCCTCCTCCATTTGCGCCTGCAAGCGCGCGAGCACCTCGTGCCCCTTGCCGCGCAGGAAGAGCACCGCGCCCTCGACGTCCTCGCGGTACTCGGCCTCGCCGATGCGCCCGACGCACGGCGCCGTGCAGCGCCCGATCTGGTGCAGCATGCACGGGCGTGAGCGATTGGCGAATACCGTGTTCTCGCAGGTGCGCAGCAGGAACACTTTCTGCAGCGTCGCGATGCCGTCGCGTACCGCGGTGGAGCTGGGGAACGGCCCGAAGTAGCGATTGCGCCGATCGAGCGCGCCGCGATGGAAGCGAAGCTGCGGGAACGGATCGCCCGAGATGCACACGTACGGATAGCTCTTGTCGTCGCGGAAGAGGATGTTGTAACGTGGCTCGTGCGCCTTGATGAGGTTGTTTTCGAGGAGCAGCGCTTCCGCCTCCGAGCGCGTCACCGTCGTCTCCACGCGCGCGACCTGCGACACCATCGCGGCGATCCGGTACTCGTGTCCGGTCTTCTGGAAATAGCTCGACACCCGCTTCTTGAGGTCGCGCGCCTTGCCGACATACAGCACGCTCCCCGCCGCATCGAACATTCGGTAGACCCCGGGCAGGTGCGGCAGCCCGCGCAGCAGTTCGGACGCGTCGAAGCCGCGACCCGGCGGCTGGGTGGCCGCGGGCGGACTCGTCACTTGCGACAGGCGCGGGGTCTTGGTCATCGGGGAGCGGGGATCGGAGATCGGGGATCGGGGATCAACAGCTGAACAATGTCCAGAGTGGCACATCGTACCGGCAGGGCGCTGCGGTGACACCCCAGCGTTGAGGGCGTCAGTCGTGCACGGCGCCCCATGACGAGATAGAATCGCGCCTCGCGATTTCAAGCCCCCCCGGACGCCCCGCACGGCCCGCCATCGCCTCGTCGTCCGGGCCGCTCCACGCCGGGCTGGCACGCGACGTGCAACGCACCGTCGCGCCAACCGGCCTCGCCCGGCCAGCACGCACGACTACACGCCGAATGCGCGTCATCGGCGCAACCCGCCGATCCCCAATGCTCGAACTCCGCTCACGCCGTCCAGCCCGCGCTACGCGCAAGCCGCCGTTGCTCTTCGTGCACGGTGGCTATTGCGATGCATGGTGCTGGGATCGCTTCTTCCTCCCCTGGTTCGCGGAACTCGGGCATACGGCGTACGCGGTGTCGCTACGCGGGCATGGCACGAGCAGCGGCGCCGAGGCGCTCTTCCTCGCGAGCCTCGATGATTACGTCGACGACGTCGACGAAGCCGCCGGCGGGTTGCCGGCACCGCCGATCCTCATCGGGCATTCGATGGGTGCGGCCGTCATCGAGCGCATGATGGCCACCCGCACGGTCCGCGCGTCAGGACTGCTGGCCCCGGTGCCGCCCTCCGGCCTCGTGCCCGTGGCGGCACGCCTCGCCACCTCCACGCCCGCATTCGGCTCGCACCTCTTGGGCCTCGATCCCACGCACCTGTCGGCGGACGTTCTCACCGCCTTGCGACCATTCTATTTCAGCGACGACGTCGACCCGGCGGTGCTCGCCGAAGCGACGCGTCACCTCAACGCGGAATCGGCGCGCGTGCTCTTCGACCTCTCGCTGCGCTTGCACTGGACGGAACCGCAGGCCAACGCCCCGACGCTCGTCCTCGGCGCACAAGGCGATCGCATCGCCACGCCCGACGACGTGCGGGCGACCGCACGCCATCATGGCGTCGAGGCGGTCATCGTTCCCGGCATGGCGCACATGCTGATGCTCGAGCGCCAATGGGAGGTCGTCGCGCGCGGCATCGCGACGTGGATCGCCACTCTCGAGTAGCCAGCCCCGATTCCCGGCGCAGTCCTACCCGCGGTTGTCGCGGACGAAGTCGGGCAGCCGCGCAGCGGACAACGGCTCGCTCGCCCAGAATCCCTGGAAGCAGTCGCAGCCGCGTGCCGCGAGAAATTGGAGCTGCTCGCCGGTGCCGACACCCTCGGCAACCACGCGCAGGCCCAATCCGCGCGCAAGTCCAATGATCGCCTCGGTGATCGCGGCGTCCTGCGGATCGGTTTCCAGGTCGGCGATGAACGAGATGTCGATCTTCAGCGTATCGATCGGAAAGCGCTTCAGGTGGGTGAGCGACGAGTATCCCGTACCGAAGTCGTCCATCGCCACGCCGAAGCCCTCGTCTCGCAACTGACGCAGGACCCTGTGGATGGCATCGAGGTCGTGCAGCAGGCTCGTCTCGGTCACCTCGAGCTCGAGCCACGACGGCTCGCACGCCTCGTCGCGCACGATCTCGCGAACGCGCTGCACGAGGTCGTCGCGATAGAACTGCCTCGCCGACAGGTTCACCGACACGACGAGATCCAACCCGCCGCGCCGCCATTCGACGCACTGCCGTGCCGCGGTGCGCAATACCCACTCGCCGAGTGCATGGATGAGCCCCGATTCCTCGGCGAGCGGAATGAACACCAGCGGCGACACGTCCCCGTGCGTCGCATCGCTCCACCGCAGCAGCGCCTCGGCGCCGACGACGGTGCGATCGACGATGCGCAGGACCGGCTGGTAGTGCAGCGACAGCGCGCCTTCGGCGAGGGCCGCCCGCAGCGCTGTCTCGAGCGAATGCTGGCGCCGCCGATGCTCGGCGAGATCCTCGTCGATGTACTGGTACGTGTTGCCGCGCAGATCCTTCGAGCGATACATCGCGACGTCCGCGTGCTTCATGAGCTCCTCGGGATCGTCGGAATCGTCCGGATACGCGGCGATCCCGATCGACGAGGTGACGAAGATCGCGTGCCCCTCGATATCGAACGGTTGCGCGATCGCATCCTGGAGCTTCTGCGCGATGCGGCCCAGCACCGAGCGGTCGTCGAACTCCTCGACGATCACCATGAACTCGTCGCCACCGAGGCGAGCGAGCAGATCGCTCTCACGCAGCGCGCCCGACAGGGCGGCGGTCACCTTCTTGAGGAGCTCGTCGCCGATCCGGTGACCGAGCGTGTCGTTGACGTTCTTGAAGCGATCGAGGTCGATGAACAGCACCCCGACGCGTCGGCCATGTCGCTTCGCCAGCACGATCGCCGCCGACAGGCGCTCTTGCAGGAGCAGCCGGTTGGGAAGGCCGGTGAGCGCATCGCGGGTGGCGAGGTATTGCAGCCGCTCCTCAGCCTCGACGCGTGAGGACACGTCCTGGACGAAGGAAAGGATGGAAACGGGATTGCCGTCGTGGTCGAGCAGCGCCGAGTGGTACCACTCGCACCAGATCGTCTTGCCGTCACGGCGCTGGTTGCGCGTGACCCCGGTCGCTCGCGGCTCCTGGCGCTCCATGAGCCGGGCGACAAGCGCGATGAACTCGCTGCGGTCGGCGTCGTGCATGATCGGGCTCGCCGCGAGCGGAACGCCGAGCACCTCGTCGCTGCGCCAGCCGAAGATGTGCTCGGCTTGCGGTGACCAGCGCACCAGGCGCAGGTCGCGATCCCATTCGAGGACCGCGAGTGGCGTGTTGTTGATGTGGCTCGACAGCATCCAGTTCACGCGCCGGAGCTCTTCCTCGTTGCGCTTCTGGTCATGGATGTCGGCGTGCATCGCATAGATGCCGACCACGTTGCCTTCGGCATCGCGGTGCGGCGCATAGTGGACCGATTCCCAGCGCTGCTGGCCGTCGGGCTGCGTGAGCTCGCGCTCGGTGGTGACGGTCTCGCCCTGCAGCACCCGGTCGAGGATCGGCCCCAGCTGCGCGGCGCGGTCGCTGCCGACCACCTCGGTGAACGTGCGTCCGGTCAGCTCGTTGCGGCTCTCGCCCAGCCACTCCTCGTTGCGCCGATTGAGGAAGCGATAGCGGTAGTCCCGATCGATGTACGACACGCGGGCCGGCACGTTGTCCATGATGAGCCGCATCTGTGCTTCCGAATCGCGCAAGGCCTCCTGCGCCTGCTTCAAGCCGTGGATGTCGTTCATGAGAACGAACGCGCCGTACACCTCCCCCGCCGGCGAGGCATCCGGCACCACGCGGATGGTCATCCAGCGCCGAACGCCGTTGGCACCGGACACCAGGCGATCGAACGCGGTCGACTCGCCTTCCAGCGCGCGGGTCAGCATCGCCTGCGCGCTCTGGTAGATGCCGTGCCCCACGACGTCGCGCAGACGCAGCATCGCCACCCGCTCGGGCGTGAGCCCGAAGAACTGCAGGAAGGTGCGATTCACGTAATGGCAACGCTCGTCGCGGTCGATGTAGGCCACGGGCGCGGGTACGCCGTCCATGATCGCCCGGAGCTGGCCCTCCCGCGCGGCCAGCGCATCCTGCACCTGCTTCAGATCGGTGATGTCGTGGCCGACGACGTACTCGCCCTTCACCGTACCGTCGAAATGCAGATCGGGCACGCAGCGCGCCCGGATCCAGCGTTCGCGGCCCGATGCATCGAGCACCGCCCGCTCGTAGGTGATGGCATCGGCCGGAAACCGGCGATTGCGGCCAGGCTCGAGCATGCCGGCGATCTGCGGCGCGACCACCGCGTCAGCCGCCTTGCCGAGGACGTCGTCGCGGGTGAGCCCGGCAAGACGCAGGAAGGCGTCGTTGACGAACTGATAGCGGTAATCCGCCGACAGATAGACGATCGGCTCGGGAATGTTGTCGTTGAAGAGCCGCAGCTGTTCCTCGCGGGTGGCAAGCGCCTGCTCCGCGAGTTTCAGGTCGTGGATGTCGTACTCGGTGCAGTACACGCCGCGCACCGCTCCGGATCCATCACGATCGGGGGCGACGCGCCCGTGCAGCCACCGCCGCTCACCCTGCGCGGTGGTGCCCACCCGCTCGTACTCGACGTGCTCGCCCGCCGCGGCACGGTCGAGGATCGGCCGCAGGAAGGCGGCCACGTCAGGGGCCATCACGTCGACGGGTCGCTGGCCGTAGATCGCATCCTGCGGCTTGTTCACGGCGCTGGCGAAGGCCTGGTTGACGAAGGTATAGCGCAGGTTGCGATCGAGGTAGGCGATGGGTCCCGGAATGTTGTCGGCGAAGAGCCGCATCTGCGCTTCCTGCGCCTTCAGCGCGTCGCGGATACGGATATCCTCCTCGATGTCGGTCATGACGATGAACACGCCGCTCACCCGGCTGCCCGCCTCGCGATCCGGGAAGAGCGTGATGCGCATCCAGCGGGTGTCGCCGACACGCTGCAATTCGCGGCGCTCGTAGCTCACGTTCGCCCCCGCGAGCGCGCGTCCGATGTACGTCTCCATCTCGTCGAACGCGGCACCCGGCAGGACGTCGCGCAGCGCGTGACCGATCACGTCATCCGCCGGAACGCCCAGCCAGGTGCCCAACGGCTTGTTCGCGAAGCGGACCTTGAGCTGGCGGTCGACGTACAGGATCGGCGAGCCGACGCTATCGGTGACGAGGCGCAGCCGATGCTCGCGTTGTCCGGCCTCGAGCTCCAGCCGCTTGACGTGGTCGATGTCGACGTAGGTGACCAGGAAGCCGCGGATCTGGCCCTGGGCATTGCGATCCGGGAAATAGTCGACCCGAATCCACAGCGGTGGGCGGCCCGAGGTGACGAGTTGTCGCTCGAACCCGGTTCGCTCGCCGGCGAGCGCCGCCTCGATGTACGCCCGATAGAGTTCGTAGAGGTTGGGGCCGACGACCGCGACCACGTCGCAGCCGATGACCTCGTGCTCCCGCCGATCGAGCCATTCGAGAAATGCCTTGTTGGCGAAACGGTAACGCTGGCTACGATCGACGTACGCGACCGGCACGCCGAGCGCGTTCAACTTGCGCTGCGACAGCGCGAGCAGCGACCCACGTCCCGCGGGCCGACCCACCGTGATCGGCGCGGCGTCGGGGTGATGGGCAGAGGGCGCGGGAACCATGGCTGGGAGAGAGGATAAGGTACGCCGATACCGGGCCACTCGATTCGCCATCGAGGGCCGCTGCGCCGTGCGCTGCCCGAGCAAGCAAGGATCAGGCCCGCGCCGGTTCGGACGCGGCCGTGGTACCTTCACCACTGTCCTCGGCCTTTCCGACTCCGCCTCGACCCCATGAAACGACTCGCCCTGCTCGCGGTGCTGTACGCCTGTGCCGTTGGTGCCGCCGCGCAGCCGCTCAGCCTCTTTGCCGGCGACGGCTTCCAGGGGCCGCGCTTCGATGCCGGCTCCACCGTGGAGGATCTCGATCGCGTCGGCTTCAACGACCGCGCCCGCTCCGCCGTCGTGCGCAGCGGCACGTGGCAGCTGTGCGCGGACTCGTTCTTCCGCGGCGCCTGCGTCACGCTGCAGCCGGGACAGTACCCGTCGCTCGGCGCGATGGGCATGGCCGGCGTCGTCTCGTCGATTCGCGAGGTCGGCGGGGGTGGTGGCAACCGGCCGGGGCAGGGCGGCGGTGGGGGCGGCGGGAGATCGATCGTGCTGTTCGAGGCCCCCGGGCTCACCGGTCGTTCGTTCACCGTGAACGGACCGATGCCGGACCTGGGCGGCACCGGGTTCAACGATCGCGCACGATCGGCGATGATCAATGGTGGGACTTGGCAGCTCTGCGACGATGCCAATTACCTGAGCAGTTGCGAAGTGCTGCCACCCGGCCGTCACGACAACCTGGGCAGCGTTACCGGCCGGGTGAGCTCGCTGCGCCCCTTCGATCCCAATGCCGGCGGCGCCGGCCGGCCGCCGGGCGGCAACTGGGGTGGGGGCGGCGGCAACTGGGGCGGGGGTGGTCGCGCGGTGCTCTACGAACGCGACAATTTTCGCGGGCGGAATTTCACGATGGATTCCGACGTCATCGCCAATTTTGCCGACGTCGGGTTCAATGATCGCGCGTCGTCGCTGCGAGTGCTGAGCGGGACCTGGCTCTTCTGCCTCGACGCCAATTTCCAGGGCGAGTGCCGAACCTTCGGCCCCGGCGACTATCCGCAACTCGGATGGTTCTCGAACCAGATCTCCTCGGGACGGCGCATCGACGGCAATTTCCGCAACCCGCCGCCCCGGTGGCGTTAGGGTCGCGCCGATGGCGATCGTCGACGATATCGCGGGGCTGCGGCGGATCCTCGCGCAAGCGCGCACCATCGCGGTCGTCGGCCTGTCCGCGCATTGGCATCGCCCGAGCTACTTTGCCGCGCAATACATGCAGAGCAAGGGCTACCGCGTCATCCCCGTGAACCCGGCGTACGCCGAGATCCTGGGCGAGCGCTGCCATCCCTCGCTCACCGCGATCGGCGAACCGGTCGACATCGTCGACTGCTTCCGCAAGCCGCAGGACATCGTCCCCATCGCCCGCGAGGCGGTCGCCATCGGCGCCAGCGTGCTGTGGATGCAACTCGGGATCCGCAACGAGGAGGCGGCGAACATCGCGCTCGCCGGCGGCCTCGACGTGGTGATGGACCGCTGCGTGAAGATCGAGCACGCACGCATCCTCGGTGGGCTCAACTGGGCAGGCGTCAATACCGGCGTCATCTCCGCCCGCCGGCCGGAGCCGGTCGCATCGCGCTCGGTCGGCGCGCGCGGCTAGCGGACAAGGAGCCCTCCGATGCCCGACCGCCGCTACGGCTTCGACACGCTGTGCCTGCACGCGGGCCAGATTCCCGACGCCGCCACCGGAGCGCGGGCGCTGCCGATCTACCAGACGACCTCCTTTGTCTTCGACAGCGCCGAGCACGCCGCGAACCTCTTCAATCTCGCGACGTTCGGCAACGTCTACTCGCGCATCTCCAACCCGACGGTGGCCGCTCTCGAGGAACGCGTCGCCGCCCTCGAAGGCGGCCGGGCGGCACTGGCCACCGCGACCGGGATGGCGGCGCAGATGGTCGCGCTGTTGACGCTGTGCCAGAAGGGCGACCACATTGTGGCCGCCCGCACGCTCTACGGCGGCACGTACACGCAGCTCGCGGTAACCTTCGCGCAGTTCGGCATCGACGCGACCTTCGTCGACAGCGACGATCCGCCGCAGTTCGCGGACGCGATCCGCGACACCACCAAGGCGGTGTACGTCGAGACGCTCGGTAATCCGCAACTCAACGTCGTCGACCTCGAGGCGATCGGCGCCATTGCGCGCGCGGCCGGCGTCCCGCTCGTCGTCGACAACACGCTCGCGTCGCCGTACCTGTGCCGGCCCTTCGAGCACGGCGCCGACATCGTGATCCACTCGCTCACCAAGTACCTGGGCGGGCACGGCACGACGATGGGCGGCATCGTCGTCGAATCGGGCAAGTTCCCGTGGAACAACGGCCGCTTCCCGCAGATGACCGAACCGTCGCGCGGCTACCACGGCGTCATCTTCCACGAGACCTTCGGCGACTTCGGCTTCACCATGAAGGCGCGCATGGAGGTGATGCGCACCTTGGGTCCCACGCTCTCGCCGCATTCGGCGTTCCTGCTCCTGCAAGGCATCGAGACGCTGCACCTGCGCATGCCGCGGCACAGCGAATCGGCACTCGCGGTGGCGCGCCACCTCGCTGCCCATCCACTCGTCGAATGGGTCCAGTATCCGGGCCTGCCCGGCAACCGCTATCACGAGCTCGCAAAGCGCTACCTCCCCCGCGGCGCCGGCGGCATCCTCACCTTCGGTGTGCGCGGTGGTGCAGCGGCCGGCGAGAAATTCATCGAAAACGTGCAGTTCCTGTCGCATCTCGCCAACATCGGCGATGCCAAGTCGCTGGTGATCCATCCGGCGTCGACCACGCATCGGCAACTGTCCGCGGAAGAACAGATCGCGGCCGGCGTGGCGCCGTCGATGATTCGCCTGTCGATCGGCCTCGAGTCGCTGGACGATATCATCTGGGATCTGGACCAGGCGCTCGCCCGCTCGCAGTGACGGCGCGGCCGGCGCAGGCCGTCACCCTTCCATCCCCACATCTCCATGCGTTACACCGCCCTCGCCTGGCCCTTCGCGGCCCTCCTCGTCGCCGTCGTCTTCGTCGCGCAGGATCTCGTCTTCCAGATCCTCGATGTGGCCAACCTCGTCGGCCACACGGCGTTCCGCATTGCCGCGTGGACCGTGGCGGCGAGCGCCATGGTGCTCTTGCTGCTGCCGCCGCGCCGACTCGCGTACGCGGTCGGCTTCGTGGTCTGCGCCGGCCTCATCGCCTGGGCGCTCTACCTGCAGTACGTGCGCGACATCGAGCCCTGCCCGCTGTGCATCTTCCAACGCGTCGCGGTGATCGCCACCGGCGTGGTGTTCCTGGTGGCGACGCTCCACGGCCCGGGTCGCGGCGGGGCGATGCTCTATGCGGCGCTCACGATCGTCGCGGCCGGCATCGGCGCCGGGCTCGCCGCGTGGCAGGTGTGGATCCAGGCGCAGCCCAAGGGCGCGGTGGCCGCCTGCGGAATGGGGCTCGACTACATGCTGGAGACGCTGCCCCTCACCGACGTCATCGCCCGCGTGCTCAAGGGCAGCGGCGAGTGCGCCGAACAGGGATGGGTGCTGCTCGGCCTCGCCATCCCGGCGTGGACCTTCGTGTTCTTCATCGCGATGATCGTGGCAGCGCTGGCGCTGGTGCGGCGGGACTGAGCGGCGGCAACAACGGACCCTACTTCGGCGCCATCCGGATCGCGCCGTCGAGACGGATCACCTCGCCGTTCAGCATCGCGTTGCGCACGATCTCGCCGACCAGCGAGGCGAATTCCGGCGGGCGGCCCAGGCGCGGCGGGAACGGCACCATCTTGCCGAGCGACTCCTGCGCTTCCTTCGACAGCGACGCCACCATCGGCGTCTCGAAAACCCCGGGGGCGATCGAGACGATGCGAATGCCGTGGCGCGCGAGATCGCGGGCGATCGGCAAGGTCATCCCCGCCACCGCCGCCTTCGATGCCGCGTACGCCGCCTGCCCGATCTGTCCGTCGTACGCAGCGATCGAGGCGGTCGTCACGATGACGCCGCGTTCGCCGTCGGCGTTGGGTGCGCCGGCCGCCATCGCCTCGGCCGCCAGGCGGACCATGTTGAACATGCCGACCAGGTTGATCGTGATGGTGCGCGCGAAGCTCGCCAGCGCGTGCGGGCCTTCCTTCCCCAACACCCGCTCGCCATGGACGATGCCGGCGCAGCCGACGAGGCCGTGCAGTCCACCGAAGCTGGTCACCGCCATCGCCACGGCCGCTCGGCCGCTCGCCTCGTCGGCGACATCGGTGCGGACGAACCGCGCCGCCGCGCCGAGCTCGCTCGCCAGCGCCCGGCCTTCGGCTTCCTTGAGGTCGGCGATCACCACCCTGCCGCCCATCTCGACCAGGTAGCGCGCGGTGGCGGCGCCGAGTCCCGATGCGCCGCCCGTCACCACGAAACTGCTGCGTTCGATGTCCATCCCGCCTCCGACTGTAGTGGCGCCCTACCGCGATGGCGGCGCCTGCACGACCTTCATGGCCGTGGCGATCAATCCCGCCATGTCGGCGACGTTGGCCGGCATGATGAGCGTGTTGTTGGTGCGCGCGAGCTGCGCGAACGCATTGATGTAGAACTCGGCGACGCGCAGGTTCACCGACTCGAGGCCGCCCGGCGCCTGGATCGCCTCGGCGACCACGCGGATCGCCTTGGCGTTGGCCTCGGCATTGACGAGGGTCGCCTGCGCGGAACCCTGCGCCACGTTGATCTCGCTCTGCTTCTCGCCCTCGGACTTGGCGATGGCCGCCTCGCGTGCGCCGATGGCGATGTTGATCTGCTCCTGGCGGCGCCCTTCCGAGGTGGCGATGACCGCCCGCTTCTCGCGCTCGGCGGTGATCTGTGCCTGCATCGCGCGCAGGATCTCGGCGGGTGGCGTCAGGTCCTTGATCTCGTAGCGCAGGACCTTCACGCCCCAGTTGGGCGCCGCCTCGTCGAGCGCCGAGACGACCTGCCCGTTGATCTGGTCGCGCTCCTCGAACGTGCGGTCGAGCTCCATCCGGCCGATGACGCTGCGCAGCGTCGTCTGCGCGAGCTGCGTGATCGCCAGCACGTAGTTCGACGCGCCGTAGGAGGCGAGCTTCGGGTCGG
>JADZAQ010000040.1 GCA_020852555.1 Burkholderiales bacterium | reverse complement strand
TCTCGTCGCGCGCGACGGCGTCACCGGCCTTCTTGTGCCAGCTCACGAGCGTCGCCTCGGAGACGGACTCGGGGAGCTGTGGGACCTTCACTTCGATGCGCATGGGAAGCCTTGTGCGTTGTTGCCCCGACGCGCGCCGTGCGGCGCCGCGTGGAACGTGGCGGATCGGGTCGGTGGACGTGAAGCCAGGTCGACCCGCCGCCTAGTGCGCGATCACCATCTCGCCCGACTTCAAGTCGGAGGCGAAAGCGTCCTCGATGAGTTGCTGCTGCTCGGCGTGGTGCTTCTGGGCGTAGCCCACCGCCGGCGATGCCGAGATCGCGCGCCCGGCGTAGGCGAGCACCATCGCACTCGGCGTGTCGGCACGTAGGTAAGCGCGCAGCCGATACCACGCCCCCTGATTCTGCGGCTCCTCCTGCACCCAGACGGCTTCCCTGGCCTTGGGGTAGCGCTCGAGCACCTCCCGGAAATCGGCGTGCGGGAACGGGTACTGCTGTTCGAGACGGACGATCGCGATGTCGCCGATCTTCCGGTCGCGCCGGTGCGCGACCAGTTCGTAGTAGATCTTGCCCGAGCAGACCAGCACGCGCGTGACCTTCTTGGGATCGAGCTTGTCGACCTCGTCGATCACCGTGCGGAACCCGCCGTGCGCCAGATCGTCCAGCGAGGACACCGCCTCCTTGTGCCGCAGGAGACTCTTCGGGCTCAGCACGATGAGCGGCTTGCGGTACTTGCGCAGCATCTGCCGGCGCAGCATGTGGAACACCTGCGCCGGGGTGGACGGCACGCAGACCTGCATGTTGTGCTGCGCGCAAAGCTGCAGGAAGCGCTCGGGGCGCGCCGACGAGTGCTCGGGCCCCTGCCCTTCGTAGCCGTGCGGCAGCAGCAGCACGAGGCCGCTGATCCGCCCCCACTTCACCTCGCCGGCGCTGATGAACTGGTCGATCACGACCTGCGCGCCGTTGACGAAGTCACCGAACTGCGCTTCCCAGATGACGAGGCGGTGCGGATCCGACGTCGAGTAGCCGTACTCGAAGGCGACCACGGCCTGCTCGGTGAGCACCGAGTCGATGATCTCGCAGGTCGGCTGGTCGTCCTTCAAGTGCTGCAGCGGGATGTAGTCGCCTTCGTCCCAGTGCACCCGGTTCTGGTCGTGCAGGACCGAGTGGCGGTGCGAGAACGTGCCGCGGCCGACGTCCTCGCCGGAGATGCGCACGCCGTAGCCGTCGTCGAGGAGCGTCGCGTAGGCGAGCGTCTCGCCCATGCCCCAGTCGAGCGGCAGCGTGCCCTCGCCCATCGCCTTGCGGTCGGCGATCACCTTCGCGGCCCGGGGGTGCAGCTTGAACGTCTCGGGTACGACGGCGAGGCGTGCGGCGAGCGCTTCGAGCGTCGCCTTGGGTACCGCGGTGGCGACGTTGTCCGACCAGTGCCGGCCGAGGTACGGTGACCAATCGATCGTGAACGGCGACTTGTAGTTCGACAGGATCGTCTTGTTGGTGTGCTGCCCCTTGTCCATCGCGGCGCGATACGTCGCGACCAGCGCGTCGGCGTCGGCTGCGGAGACGATGCCGTCGCGCTCGAGCGCCTCCGCGTACAGTTTGCGGGTGCCCGGGTGCTGGGCGATGCGCCGGTACATGAGCGGCTGCGTGAGCAGCGGCTCGTCGGCTTCGTTGTGACCCAGGCGCCGGAAGCACACGAGGTCGATGAAGATGTCCTTGTGGAAGCGCTGGCGATATTCGAGCGCGAGATCGATCGCCAGCAGCGCCACTTCCGGATCGTCACCATTGACGTGCAGTACCGGCGCCTCGATCATCTTCGCGATGTCGGTGCAAAAGCGGGTGCCGCGGACGTCGCGGGGATCGGAGGTCGTGAAGCCGATCTGGTTGTTGATGACGAGGTGGATGGTGCCGCCGGTACCGAAGCCCCGGGTCTGCGCCATGTTGAGGCATTCCTGGTTGACGCCCTGGCCGGAGATCGCCGCATCGCCGTGGATGAGCAGCGGCAGCACGTGGTCGCCCTGCACGTCGCCGCGGCGGTGCTGGCGGGCCCGCACCGACCCCTCGACGACCGGGTTCACGATCTCCAGGTGCGACGGATTGAAGGCGAGCGTCAGGTGCATGGGGCCGCCCGGCGTCGACACGTCGGACGAAAATCCCTGGTGGTACTTCACGTCACCCGCCGGCAGGTCCTGCGCCGCCTTGCCCTCGAACTCCGAGAAGAGATCGGCGGGCATCTTGCCGAGGATGTTCACCAGCACGTTGAGGCGCCCGCGGTGCGCCATGCCCATGACGACCTCGTTCACGCCCGCGGCACCTGCCCGGGAGATGAGCCGATCGAGCATCGGGATCATGGTGTCGCCGCCCTCGCCCGAGAAGCGCTTCTGACCGACGTACTTGGTGTGCAGGTAGCGCTCGAGCGTCTCCGCAGCGGTCAGCCGCTCGAGAATCTGCTTGCGCTCGTCGGCGGAATACGTCGGGCGCGAGCGGATCGGCTCGAGGCGCTCCTGGAAGAAGCGGCGGGTCGCCGTGTCGGTGATGTACATGTACTCGGCGCCGAGCGTGCGCGTGTAAGTCTCGGCGAGCGAGACCACCACGTCGCGCAGCCGCATCCGTTGCGGACCGGCGCGGTACGAGCCGACGTCGAATTCGGTGTCGAGGTCGGCCTCGGCGAAGCCGTGCGTCGCGAGGTCGAGGTCGGGAACGTACTCGGGCGGGTGCTGTTTCAGCGGGTCGAGGTCGGCGGCCAGCATGCCCAGCGTGCGGTACTTGCTGATGAGACGCAGCACGAGCACCTGCTTGTGCATCGTAGTGGCGTCGACCATCGCGCCTTGCACGCGGCGGTTGCGGGCGAGCTCGACGAACGATGCCAGCACCGGACCGTGCGCCACGTCGGCGGCGCCGCCGCGCAACTCGTCGAAATACGCGCGCCAGTCGGGATCGACGCTCGCCGGATCGACGAGGTAACGCTCGTAGAGGTCCTCGATGAACGGGGCGTTGGCGCCGAACAGCGTGCTGGTTCCCTGGAGTTCCTGCATCACGCCCATGACGTCACCTCCTGCGATTGCATTGCGCGGGTCGCGGCGCCGGCGTCACGCGCGCTGCGCGAGCGGCACCACGGAGCGACGCGGCGAGCCGGTGTAGAGCTGCCGCGGCCGGCCGATCTTGTACTCGGGGTCGGCGACCATCTCGTTCAACTGCGCGATCCAGCCGACGGTGCGGGCGAGCGCGAAGATCGCCGTGAAGAGCTGCACCGGAATGCCGATTGCCCGCTGCACGATGCCCGAATAGAAATCGACGTTGGGATAGAGCTTGCGCTGCACGAAATAGTCGTCCTCGAGGGCGATCTTCTCGAGCGCCATCGCCAGCTTGAACAGCGGGTCGTCGTGCAGTCCCAGTTCGTTCAAGACCTCGTAGCAAGTCTCGCGCATGAGCTTGGCGCGCGGGTCGTAGTTCTTGTATACCCGGTGGCCGAAGCCCATCAGCTTGACGTTGGACGACTTGTCCTTGACCTTGGCGATGAACTCGCCGATCTTGGCCGCGCCGCCTTCGGCCTGGATCTCGTAGAGCATGTTGAGCGCCGCCTCGTTGGCGCCGCCGTGCGCCGGGCCCCACAGGCAGGCCACCCCGGCGGCGATCGCCGCGAAGGGGTTGGTGCCCGAAGACGCGCACATGCGCACGGTCGACGTCGACGCGTTCTGCTCGTGATCGGCATGGAGAATGAAGAAGCGATCGAGCGCCCGCACCAGCACCTCGTTGACCTCGTACGGCCCGCACGGCGTCGCGAACATCATGCGCATGAAGTTGCCGGCATACGACAGCTCGTTCTGCGGATAGATGTACGGCTGCCCGACCGAGTACTTGTACGACATCGCGACCAGCGTCGGCATCTTGGCGATGAGGCGGATCGCCGAGATCTCGCGCTGCCGGGCATCGTGCAGGTTGATCGAGTCGGGATAGAACGCCGACAGGGCGCCCACCAGCCCGGTCAGGATCGCCATCGGGTGCGCATCGCGCCGAAAGCCGCGCAGGAAGAACTGCATCTGCTCGTGGACCATCGTGTGCCGCATGACGCTCGGCACGAACGCCTCCTTTTGCGCCGGAGTCGGCAGGTCGCCGTAGAGCAGGAGGTGGCAGGTCTCGAGGAAGTCGCAGCGCGTGGCGAGCTCCTCGATCGGATAGCCGCGATAGAGCAACTCCCCCTTGTCGCCGTCGATGTAGGTGATCGCGGAACTGCACGACGCCGTCGAGAGGAAGCCCGGATCGTAGGTGAACTTGCCGGTCTTGCCGTACAGCGACCGGATATCGATGACCTGCGGGCCCACGCTTCCGGACAGCACCGGGAAGGTGACCGCCGGCGAGCCGTCAGAGAATTTGAGGGAGGCGGTGCGTTCGGTCATGACGTCGGTACTCCAGAGGTCGGGGCGGGTCGGGAAGGCTCGCGGGCGAGCGAGCGGTCAGGTACTGCGCAACTGCGCGACGAGCGGCGCGACCGCCGCATCGACCGGCTCCCGCCGGCCGGCAATGAGGTCCCACAGTTCGCGATCGGGCAAATCGAGCAAGACATCGAGCATGGCGATCTCGTCCTCGGTGATCGCGCTGCCGCGCCGAGCGAGGAAACGCGACAGCACGAGATCGTTCTCCAGCATCCCGCGCCGGCAACGCCAGGCGAGGCGCTTCATCCGGTCGGGGGCGAGCGCTTCCATGTCGGGGCGGCCGTTCACACCGCGCGCTTCACCAGGATTCCCTTTATCTTGCCGATCGCGAGCGCTGGATTGAGGCCTTTCGGACACACGTCGGTGCAGTTCATGATCGTGTAGCAGCGAAAGAGCCGGTACGGATCCTCGAGATTGTCCAGGCGCGCTTCGAGATCCTGGTCGCGGGTGTCGGCGATGAAGCGGTACGCGTTGAGCAGGCCGGCCGGGCCCACGAACTTGTCGGGATTCCACCAGAAGGATGGGCAGGCGGCGCTGCAGCAGGCACAAAGGATGCACTCGTACAAGCCGTCGAGCTCTTCGCGATCCTCGGGCGACTGCAGCCGCTCCTTCTCGGGCGGCGGCGTGTCGTTCACGAGATACGGCTTGATCGAGTGGTACTGCTTGAAGAACGGGTTCATGTCCACGATGAGATCGCGGACGACCGGCTGGCCCGGCAGCGGCCGCAACTCGACCGGCTCCTTCACGTCCTTCAGGTTGGTGACGCACGCCAGCCCGTTCTTGCCGTTGATGTTCATCGCATCCGACCCGCACACGCCCTCGCGGCAACTGCGGCGAAACGACAGCGAGTCGTCCTGCTCCTTCAGGCGCATCAACGCGTCGAGGAGCATGCGATCGGTCGGCGCGAGCGCCACGTCGTACTCCTGCATGTACGGCTTGGCATCCTTCTCCGGGTCGTAGCGGTAGACGCGAAACTTCATGGCGGCGGGGTCTTCGATGCGGCGGCCGTGGGCTCGCCGCCGGGGGTGGGATGAGATGATGATCGCGGCACGGTCAGTACGTCCGCGTCTTCGGCGGGAAGGAGTCCACCGAGATCGGCTTCAGGTTGACCGGCTTGTAGTCGAGGCGATTCCCGTCGCGATACCACAGCGTGTGCTTGAGCCAGTCCGCATCGTTGCGCTCGGGATAGTCGCTGCGCGCCTGCGCGCCGCGCGACTCGCGGCGCGCCTCCGCCGACACCACCGTCGCCTTGGCGACCTCGATCAGGTTGTCGAGCTCGAGCGCCTCCACGCGCGCCGTGTTGAACACCTTGCTCCTGTCCTTGATCGCCGTGTGCGCGACCCGCTGCTCGATTTCCAGCACCTTGGTCACGCCCTCCGCCAGCAGTTCCTGGTTGCGAAACACCCCGCAGTGCGACTGCATCGTCTTGCGCAGCGTGTTGGCGATCTCCGGAACCGACTCGCCGGAAGTGGCGCCGTCGAGGCGCGCGAGGCGCGCCCGCGACAGGTCGCCCGCGTCGCGCGGCAAGTCGCGGTGGGCCTGCGCCGGGAAATTCTGGGCGACGATGTGGCCGCCCGCCGAGTGGCCGAAGACGAGGAGGTCGAGCAGCGAATTGGTGCCGAGGCGATTGGCGCCGTGCACCGACACGCACGCGCACTCGCCGACCGCGTACAAGCCGGTGACCGGCGTACTGTGGTAGCCGTCGCGCGGCGCCACGACCTGCCCGTGGATGTTGGTCGGAATGCCGCCCATCTGGTAGTGGATCGTCGGCACCACCGGAATCGGCTCGCGGATCGGATCGACGTTGGCGAACTTGATCGCGATCTCGCGGATCGACGGCAGGCGCTTCATGATCACCTCGGGCCCCAGGTGATCGAGCTTGAGCAACAGGTGATCCTTGTGCTCGCCGACCCCGCGCCCTTCCTTGATCTCCTGGTCCATCGAGCGCGAGACGACGTCGCGTGACGCGAGGTCCTTCAGGTTCGGTGCATAGCGCTCCATGAAGCGCTCGCCGTTGGCATTGAGGAGGATGCCGCCCTCGCCACGCACGCCCTCGGTGATCAGCACGCCGGCGCCGGCGACCCCCGTGGGATGGAATTGCCAGAATTCCATGTCCTCGAGCGGGAGGCCGGCACGCGCCACCATGCCCAAGCCATCGCCCGTGTTGATGAAGGCATTGGTCGACGCCGCGAAGATGCGCCCGGCGCCGCCGGTGGCGAGCACCGTCACCTTGGCCTGCAGGATCCACACCTCGCCCGTCTCCATCTCGCAGGCGACGACGCCGAGGACGTCGCCGTCGGCGTTGCGGATGAGGTCGAGCGCCATCCACTCGACGAAGAACTGCGTGCGCGCGCGCACGTTGCGCTGGTAGAGCGTGTGCAGCATCGCGTGGCCGGTACGGTCGGCGGCAGCGCACGCGCGCTGCACCGGCTTCTCGCCGAAATTGGCCGAGTGGCCGCCGAACGGGCGCTGATAGATCGTGCCGTCGGCGTTGCGGTCGAACGGCATGCCGAAGTGCTCGAGTTCGTACACGACGCGCGGCGCCTGCCGGCACATGTACTCGATGGCGTCCTGGTCGCCCAGCCAGTCCGACCCCTTGATGGTGTCGTACATGTGCCACAACCAGTGATCCTCGGACATGTTGCCGAGCGACGCGCCGATGCCGCCCTGCGCGGCGACGGTATGCGAGCGGGTGGGA
The DNA here is from genome assembly GCA_020852555.1 of Burkholderiales bacterium. Classification (GTDB taxonomy): domain Bacteria; phylum Pseudomonadota; class Gammaproteobacteria; order Burkholderiales; family Casimicrobiaceae; genus VBCG01. The sequence goes on along the minus strand of JADZAQ010000040.1, from coordinate 6,580 downwards.
AATACCTTCGAGAGCACCGCCACCGAAAGCCCGGCCTCGGCGAGTTGCAGCGAGGCGCGCATTCCCGAGCCGCCGGCCCCGACGATGACGGCGTCGTAGCGACGCACCGGAAGGGAAGCGGTCACGTTGACCGCGCGAGCGTCGGCGCTCATGGCCACAACACCCGGAGCGTCCAGCCGATGTACGCCACCAGCACGGTGGCGATCACCGCCTGGACGGGGATGCGCAATGCGGTGGGCTTGACGTAGTCCATGCTGATGTTGCGCACGCCGATCCACGCGTGCCAGAGAAGCGCGAGCATGAAGACGAAGCTCGCGATGCGGAACAGCTCGTTGGCGAATGCCGCCTGCCACGCCGCCCGGTCGAGACCGCCGAACCACAGCAGCAGGACCAGGACGAGCAGCGTATAGGCGGCCATGATCACCGCGGTGACGCGCTGCACCAGCCAGTCGCGCCAGCCGTAGTGCGCGCCTGCCGGAATCCGCCGGTCGCTCACCATAGCCGGATCGCCACGCCGAGCGTGAGCAGGAGCGAAAGCACGAGGACCGTCGCGGCGCTCGCCCGCGACGACTTGAGTTGCATGCCGATATGCAGATCCTGGATCACGTGGCGGATGCCGGCGAGCAGATGATGCAGGTACGCCCAGGCGAGAACGAGCAGCACGAGCTTGACGAGGGGCTGCGCGAGCGCGCTACGCGTCGCGTCCCATCCTTCCGGCGAGGCGAGCGCTTGTTGCGCCGTCCACAAGACGAACGGGATGCCGAGGAGGAACAGCAGCGCGCCCGAGATGCGATGGAGCACCGAGACGATCGCCGGCGCGGGCTGTCGGATGCGCAGGAGATTGAGGTAAATCGGGCGTGGCTTGGCGACGGGTCGGTCGAGGGCAGCCATCGTGGGCAGAATCCTTGGAAGCCGGCGTCGCGGGACTCACTGACCTGCCCACGCCGCCGATCGTTGATCGTGATGCGCAGCAACGAAGTATAGCGCCGTGGCCCGCCACCCCCCAAGGTAGCGCTTGACGCCCCGCTGCCGCGACACCTACCCGAGCTCGTTGAGATAGTGGTGGTCGCGGGTGACGCACAGCCCGCGACGAACCTCGACCGGGCGGTCGCCGTAGGTGAGCGTCAGGCGATCGACGGCGAGCAGCGGCGCCCCCACCGCGGTGCCGAGGAGCTCGGCCGTCACGGTGTCCGCCGCGACCGCGTGGATCTTCTCCCGTGCCTTCAGCATGCGCACCCCGAATTCGCTCTCGAAGAACGCGTACATCGAGCCCCGATACGCGTCGTAGCGCGCCTTGGTGAGGCCGCGAAACAGCGCCGCCGGCACCGTGATCTCGTCGAGCACCACCGGGGTCGCCGCGAAATCGAGGACCCGGCGCAACGTCAGCACCGCCTCGCCGGGCTTGAGTGCGAGCAAGCGGGCCACGTCGGCCGTCGGCTTGCCGCGGCGGACGTCGAGGAGGCGCCGCCGCGGCGCGAGCGCGGCGCCCTCGTTCGGACGGATGCGCAGGAAGCGGAAGACCGACGTGCGCTCCTCGGTGTGCGTGGCGACGAAGGTACCCTTCCCTTGCCGCCGCACGACGAGGTTGTCGGCGGCGAGCGCATCGATCGCCTTGCGTACGGTGCCTTGCGACACTGCGTAGCGCCGCGCGAGTTCCATCTCGGACGGAATCGCCTCGCCGGGCTGCCATTCACGCGCCTCGAGGCTGCGCTCGAGCAGCGTCTTGATCTGCAGGTACAGCGGTGCGAACGATGGTGTGGTCGGAGTGGGCACCGCCGAATTATGCGATCGTGGCATGGGCACTGTCTAACTGATGTCTTCTGTTAGATATAAGATACATGACGTAATTGACAGCTTCCCGCCGCTGGCCGTAGAATTCCGCGTACGACGCGCGTCGTCGAATCGATCGACGGCTCATCGAGCGCAGTTCGCGCCGGCCTCGGGTCGCGCGCCGTTCAGGTTCGCCGGGGCGGCGTAACCTGACCGCAGGCAACCCGGCGCCGACGGCGCCTCCCCGCCATCCTTACCGGAGTCCCACTCATGAAAGCACCCGTCCGCGTCACCGTCACCGGTGCCGCCGGCCAGATCGGCTACGCCCTCCTCTTCCGCATCGCGGCCGGCGAGATGCTCGGCAAGGATCAGCCGGTCATCCTCCAGCTGCTCGAGTTGCCGATCGACAAGGCACAGGCCGCGTTGAACGGCGTCATGATGGAGTTGGAGGATTGCGCGTTCCCGCTGCTCGCCGGCATGTCCGGCAGCAGCGACGCCAGAATCGCGTTCAAGGATGCCGATTACGCCCTCCTCGTCGGCGCCAAGCCACGCGGGCCGGGGATGGAGCGCAAGGATCTGCTCATGGAGAACGCCCGGATCTTCATCGAGCAGGGCAAGGCGCTCGACGCCGTGGCCTCGCGGCAGATCAAGGTGCTGGTCGTCGGCAATCCCGCCAATACCAATGCCTACATCGCGATGAAATCGGCGCCCTCGCTCCCGCAGAAGAATTTCACCGCGATGATGCGCCTCGACCACAACCGCGCGCTGTCGCAGCTCGCCAGCAAGGCCGCAGTGGCGGTGGGCGACATCGACAAGCTCGTCGTCTGGGGCAACCACTCACCGACGATGTACCCCGATTACCGCTTTGCGACCGCCGGTGGCCGCAGCCTCAAGGCGCTGATCGACGACGAGAACTGGAACCGCAATGAATTCCTGCCGCGCGTGGGCAAGCGCGGCGCGGTCATCATCGAGGCGCGCGGGCTGTCGTCGGCGGCTTCGGCGGCGAACGCCGCCATCGATCACATGCGCGATTGGACCTTGGGCAGCCACGGCAAATGGGTGACGATGGGGATTCCTTCGGACGGCAGCTATCAGATCCCGCTCGATTATCTCTACGGCGTGCCGGTCACCACCGCCGACGGCGAGTACCACCGGGTGCTCGACCTGCCCATCGACGAGTTCTCGCGTACCCGGATGAATGCGACGCTGAAGGAGCTCGAGGAGGAGCGTGCCGGCGTCGCGGCGCTGCTCGGCTGACCGCCATCGTGACCGGGCCGATTCCGCCTCGTTTCACCGTACTGTCGGCCGTCGCGCTCGCCGCGCTCGCCTTCGGCGCCGCGGCGCAGGACTATCCCAAGCTCAAGGCCGGCCAGTGGGAGATCACCGTCGACCGCGGCCCCGCCGCCAAGGGTCCGACCTCGATGCGCAACACGATGTGCACCGACGATGCCGTCCAGCGCGACATGATCGCCAACGGCATGGGCATGTCGCGTGAACTGTGCACGCGCAACGAATTCCACCGCGACGGCGCCCGCTACGTGGGCGCCGCCCAATGCCAGCTCGGGGAATCGGCGATGCACTCGCGCTCGGTGATGACCCTCACCGGCGATACGGCGTATCGCATCGACATCGTGGCATCGTTCGAGCCGCCGATGATGGGCATGAAGGAATCGCGAACCACCATTGCCGGGAAGTACGTCGGGCCCTGCCGCGACGGCCTCGTGCCCGGCGACATCATCGGCCCCAACGGACAGAAGGCCAACATCCGGAATCTCGGCACGGGCGCGCCGCCGCTGCGCCAGCCCGCCCTCCCTCCCACCGCAACACCGAAAAAGGCCACCCCATGAGTCACAACCTCTTCGATACGTTCAAGGAATTCAAGCTGGGCAGCGGCGCCACCGGCCGCTACTACTCGCTACCCGCACTCGAAGCGGCGGGGGTGGCCAAGGTGTCGCGACTGCCGGTGTCGATCCGCATCGTCCTGGAGTCGGTGCTGCGCAACTGCGACGGCAAGAAGGTCACCGAGGAGCACGTGAAGGCGCTCGCCAACTGGCAGCCGACCGCCGAGCGCGTCGACGAGATCCCTTTCGTCGTCGCGCGGGTGGTGCTGCAGGACTTCACCGGTGTCCCGCTGCTCGTCGACCTCGCCGCGATGCGCAACGTCGCCCGCGACCTCGGCAAGGACCCGAAGGCGATCGAGCCGCTGGTGCCGGTCGATCTCGTCGTCGACCACTCGGTGATGATCGACTACTACGGGACCAAGGAGGCGCTCGAGCTCAACATGAAGCTCGAGTTCGAGCGCAACAACGAACGCTATCAGTTCATGAAGTGGGGGATGCAGGCCTTCGACACCTTCGGCGTGGTCCCGCCGGGAGTCGGCATCGTGCACCAGGTCAATCTCGAGTACCTCTCGCGCGGTGTGTTCAGCAAGGATGGCGTGTACTACTTCGACTCGCTGGTCGGAACGGACAGCCACACCACGATGGTCAACGGCGTCGGCGTGGTCGCCTGGGGGGTCGGTGGCATCGAGGCCGAAGCCGCCATGCTCGGCCAACCGCTGTACTTCCTCACGCCCGACGTCGTCGGGGTGGAGCTCACCGGCCGGCTGTCCGAGGGGATCACCGCGACCGACCTCGTGCTCGCCATCACCGAGTTGCTGCGCAAGGAGAAGGTCGTCGGCAAGTTCGTCGAATTCTTCGGGGACGGGACGGCGACGCTGTCGGTCCCCGACCGCGCCACGATCGGCAACATGTCGCCCGAATACGGCGCGACGATGGGCTATTTCCCGGTCGATCAGGCGACGGTCGACTACCTCGCCAACACGGGCCGCACCGCGGAAGAGATCGATGCCTTCACGTCCTACTTCAAGGCGCAGGGCATGTTCGGCATCCCCAAGGCCGGCAGCATCGACTACAGCAAGGTGGTCAAGCTCGACCTCGCCACGATCCGGCCGTCGGTGGCGGGCCCCAAGCGTCCGCAGGATCGCATCGATCTGGGCAACCTCAAGGGCAAGTTCACCGAGCTCTTCAGCAAGCCGGTCGCCGAGAACGGCTTCGCGAAGCCCGCGGCGGAACTCGAAAAACGCGTCATCACCGCGCACGCCCGCCACGGCGCCGGCGCGGTAGACGACGCATCGCTGCAACTCGCCAACGGGACGGTGCCGCGCAACGAGGCCGAAATGGTCACCAATCGACCCACGCCCGACCCCGGCGTCGACGACTCGGCCAAGCGACCGTTGTCGATCGGGCATGGTGACGTGCTGATCGCCGCGATCACCTCCTGCACCAACACGTCGAATCCGCAGGTGCTGCTCGCCGCCGGCCTCGTTGCCTGCAAAGCCGTCGAGCGCGGCCTCACGGTGGCGCGGCACATCAAGACCTCGCTCGCCCCCGGCTCGCGCACGGTCCCCGAATACCTCGCCAAGGCGGGCCTGCTGCCCGCGCTCGAGCAACTGGGCTTCAACGTCGCCGCCTTCGGCTGCACCACGTGCATCGGCAACTCGGGCGACCTCGCGCCCGAGATCAACGACGCCGTCGTCGCCCACGACCTCATCTGCGCCTCCGTGCTGTCGGGCAACCGCAACTTCGAGGCGCGCATCCACCCCAACATCAAGGCCAACTTCCTGATGTCGCCGCCGCTCGTGGTGGCGTACGCGATCGCCGGAACGGTGCTGCGCGACCTCACCACCGAGCCGCTCGGTATCGGCAAGGATGGGCAGCCGGTCTTCCTCAAGGAGATCTGGCCCACGTCGCACGAGATCGCCGCGGTTTCCGCGTATGCGCGCGATCCCGAGGTCTATCGCCGGCTCTACGGCAACGTCGCCGAGGCCAATCCGATGTGGGGCAAGATCGCCGGAGCCAAGGGCGACGTGTACGAGTGGCCAAAGTCCACCTACATCGCGAAGCCGCCGTTCTTCGACGGCTTCACGCTGAAGCCCGGGGCCACCAGCGACATCAAGGGTGCCCGCGCACTGGGTATCTTCGGTGATTCGGTCACCACCGATCACATCTCCCCCGCCGGAGCGATCAAGGAGAACTCGCCGGCTGGCAAGTGGCTCGTCGCGCACGGGGTCGCCAAGGTCGATTTCAACAGTTACGGGTCGCGCCGGGGCAACCACGAAGTCATGATGCGCGGCACCTTCGCCAACGTGCGGATCAAGAACCTCATGATCCCGGCCAGGGCCGACGGCACGCGCGAGGAAGGCGGCGTCACGCTCTTCCAGCACGGTGGCGCAACGGGGGGCGAGAAGATGTTCATCTACGACGCGGCGATGAAGTACGTGGCGCAGGGAACGCCGACCGTCATCTTCGGCGGCGAGGAGTACGGCACCGGCAGTTCGCGCGACTGGGCCGCCAAGGGCACCCAACTCCTCGGCGTCAAGGCGGTCATCGCCAAGAGCTTCGAGCGCATCCATCGCAGCAATCTGGTCGGGATGGGCGTGCTGCCGCTCCAGTTCAAGGGGTCCGATAGCGTCGCCTCGCTCGGCATCACCGGCAACGAGACCTTCGACATCGCGGTGCCCAAGCACATCCGGCCGCAACAGGATCTCACGGTGGTCATCCATCGCGCGGATGGCACCCGCAAGGAGGTCTCCGTCCTGTGCCGGATCGATACGCCGATCGAGGTGGATTACTACGATGGCGGCGGAATCCTGCCGTTCGTGCTCCGCGACCTCATGGCGGCCTGAGCGGCGGGTGATGCAGAAATGACACAGTTGCAGTGCACCATCCGGGTCTCGGGTCTCCGTATGAAAATGCCGTTGTGCACTTGCGATAAAATGTTGGCCTCTCGAGGTTCGGGTGACCTCGAT
>JADZAQ010000039.1 GCA_020852555.1 Burkholderiales bacterium | reverse complement strand
CGACCGATCGCCTCGCGCCGAATTACCTCGTGCTCCGCATCCAGCCCGACGAAGGCATCGCGCTCGCTTTCAACGCGAAGGTGCCGGGAACCGTGTTCCGCATCGGCGGCGTGCACATGGACATGAGCTACCGCGAAGCGTTCGACGCGACGCCGGGCACGGGGTACGAGACGCTGCTCTACGACTGCATGACCGGCGACGCCACCCTCTTCCAGCGCGCCGCGAACATCGAGGCGGCGTGGCGCATCGTGCAGCCGATCCTCGACACCTGGCGCGACGCCCCGCGGCCCGTCGCGCTGCCGACGTACCGCGCCGGGAGCTCCGGGCCCGCGGAAGCCGACGCGCTCATCGAGCGCGACGGGGACGAGTGGCGGGCGCTCGGATAGGACGACGTCAGTTGCGTCGTTGCGCGGCCAGCGCGGCCGCCACCGGTGCGCCAGGCGGCGTGCCCGTCGTGGCTTGCTTGCCCGTCGCGCTGCGCACCGACGCGGTCGCAGGGCCGATCAGTTCCCAGTGATCGACCTCCGCGTACGGAGGCGCCCCGCCCAAGGCGGGATTGATCGTTGCCATGATGAGCAGGCCGCCGGCGCGCGACACGAGCGGCACGCGGCCCGAGATACCGTTGGCCGTGACCACGAGATGGCTCCCGAAATCGGTGTACGTACCGGTGAGGGTAATCGTGACCGTCGTGCCGTTGGTGACGCTGACCGTCTGCGTGAATTGATTTCCCGCGACGATTAGCGTGCCGCTCGCCGTCAGGTTTCCGCTGGCGGTATCGAGCAGCGGCCCGCCGAGATAGTCGACGGTGCCGCGCTTGAGCCGGTACGTTCCCTCCAGGCTGGTCGACGCGGTACGGGTGAAGAGCGGCTGAATGACCGAGGTCCGCCCACCGGGCAACGTCAGCGTGGCCGACGTTTCCGAGGTGAAATCGATGGTGATGACGCCGTCGTTGCCGACCGACGCGGGACGCCCGGCGTAGCCGCACGATATGCACTGCCCGTTCCGGTACTTGTCGAGCGTGCCGGTGAAGCGTCGCTGGTCCGCCGACATCGGACCGGCCGCGAGATACCACTGCGGGTCGCCGTTCGCGTTGAACGAGAACACCGTCACCACGAGGACGCCCGCGTCGATGTCGATGTTGTATCCCGTGCCCGATTCGTCGGGATTCCACCATTGCCCGCTTGCCGGAGTGAAGCCGAATGCAGGCGATGCCCAAAGCATCAGGGCCAGCAGGGCGAGCACGAAGTCGTGCCGCATCGTTCCCATGGTCCCCCCTCGAGGTCGATGAAGCGATGAAGGCTGCGACGCAAGCCGCGTCCATCCGAAGCGCGCGCCCATGCTACCCCGTCGCGAAACCGCTCGAAAGGAAGGCAACGACGCGGGCCTGCGCTTTCGCTTGCCGCCGTGCGCTCCAGCAAGCGCGAGCGAGGCGGAAGCCGCCGCGCTCGTCGACGGCGCTACGCCGACATGTTCGCCGCATGGAAGCGGAGGTGCTCCTCGATGAACGTCGCGATGAAGTAGTAGCTGTGATCGTAGCCGTCGCGCATGCGCAACTGCAGCGGAACGCCTGCCCGGCCGCAAGCCTCTTCGAGGAGCTCCGGCTTGAGCTGCTCGTCGAGGAACGAATCGTCCGACCCCTGATCGACGAGGAGCGGCCGACCCGGCCAGCCGCGCTCGGCGATCAGCGCCGTGGCGTCGTATTGCCGCCACGCGTTGCGGTCGCTTCCGAGGTATTTCGCCAACGCCTTCTCGCCCCACGGGCTGCGGGCAGCCGACGCGATCGGCGCGAACGCCGATACCGATCGGTACCGGCCGGGATTGCGCAGCGCGATCACGAGCGCGCCGTGGCCGCCCATCGAATGGCCGAAGATGCCGGCGTTCGCCGCGTCGACCGCGAAGCTTCCGGCCAGCAGGCGAGGCAGCTCCTCGGTGATGTACGAGTACATCCGGTAGGCGCGTGACCAGGGCGGTTCGGTGGCGTCGACGTAATACCCCGCGCCGACGCCGAAATCGTAGCTGTCGCGGTCGCCGGGCATGTCGACGCCACGCGGGCTCGTATCGGGTGCTGCGATCGCGATGCCGAGCTCCGCGGCCACGCGTTGCGCGCCTGCCTTGGTGATGAAGTTCTCCTCGGTGCAGGTCAAGCCCGACAGCCAGTAGAGCAGCGGAACCCGGCGCGTTTCGGCGGCCGGGGGCAGGAACAGCCCGAATCGCATCGTGCAATGCGTCTCGGCCGATTCGTGCGAGTACACCCCCTGCGTGCCGCCGAAGCACCTGCTGCGGCTGATCGTGGTGACTGCCATGCCGCCTCCGCTACGGAACCCCGCCGCTCAATACCTGACGACGGTGCGAATCGACTCGCCCCTGTGCATCAGGTCGAAGCCCTCGTTGATCGCTTCGAGCGGCATCACGTGCGTGATCAGGTCGTCGATGTTGATCTTTCCCTCCATGTACCAGTCGACGATCCTCGGCACGTCCGTGCGGCCGCGCGCGCCGCCGAAGGCGCTGCCCTTCCACACGCGACCCGTCACGAGCTGGAAGGGACGCGTGCGGATCTCCTGCCCGGCGCCGGCGACGCCGATGATGACGGACACGCCCCAGCCACGGTGGCAGCACTCGAGCGCCTGGCGCATCAGGTCGACGTTGCCGACGCACTCGAAGCTGTAGTCGGCGCCGCCGCGTGTCAGCTCGACGAGATGCTGCACGAGCTCGCCACGTACCTCCTTCGGATCGACGAAGTGCGTCATGCCGAACCTGCGCGCCAGCGCCTCGCGCGCCGGGTTGACGTCGACCCCCACGATCATGTCGGCGCCGGCCATGCGCGCGCCCTGGACGACGTTGAGGCCGATGCCGCCGAGGCCGAACACCACGACGTTCGCGCCCGGCTCGACCTTCGCCGTGTTGATGACGGCACCGATGCCGGTGGTGACGCCGCAGCCGATGTAGCACACCTTGTCGAACGGCGCGTCCTCGCGGATCTTCGCGACCGCGATCTCGGGCAGCACGGTGAAGTTCGCGAACGTCGAGCAGCCCATGTAATGGTGCAGGGGCCGGCCGCCGAGCGAGAAGCGGCTCGTGCCGTCGGGCATGAGGCCCTTGCCTTGCGTGCCGCGGATCGCGGTGCAGAGGTTGGTCTTGCGCGACAGGCAGGACTTGCACTGGCGGCATTCCGGCGTGTAGAGCGGAATGACGTGATCGCCTTTCCGGACGCTCGTCACGCCCGGCCCGACGTCGACGACGATGCCGGCGCCCTCGTGGCCGAGGATCGCCGGGAACAACCCTTCCGGATCGGCGCCGGAGCGCGTGAACTCGTCGGTGTGGCAGATGCCGGTCGCCTTGATCTCGACCAGCACCTCGCCCGCGCGCGGTCCGTCCAGTTGCACCGTCTCCACGCTCAAAGGCGCGCCCGCCTCGTGGGCCACCGCGGCACGTACATCCATCGTTGTCTCCTTGCCTCGCGAAGCTGCGACGACAGCGGCGCTGCGAACGGATGCGGCGCCGTCACGCGGGCATTGTAACCACCGCCAGCGGCGCGAACGCGCTCGGCTCACCGACGATGAGCAACCGTCGTCGGACTACGAACGACGATCGCGGACGACGCGCAACACGTTGGCGACCAGTCCCGCAAAGGTCGCGACCCATGCGGCCAACGCCGCCCAGAAGAAGACCGGGGGAACGAGCGAGAGGAAGCGAAATCCCATCGCGTGCACGAGCTCGTGCGTGCAGGCCGAGTACATTCCAAGCGGGAACACCGCACCCCAGTAGAGCGGGTCGTACCTCACCGGGAACCGGTTGACGAGGTAGCGCCACACGCCGAGGATCAGCAGCATCGGGATCCACCAGGTGCCGGTGGCCCAGTAGAGGATCGTGAATCCCTTGAGGAACGGAAGGAGCGATGCGAGGAACGGCGCGTCGCCCGCGTTCAGCAT
>JADZAQ010000038.1 GCA_020852555.1 Burkholderiales bacterium | reverse complement strand
GTCTGGCCCGGCTGCAAGTTCACGTCGCCGCCAGGACCGACGTTCCAGGCGATCGACGCCGTCATGCCGCCGGTCGAGAAGAACGGGCCCGTGGCGCCGGTCGCGTCGTCGGTGCGGAAGTCGCACGATGACTTGGAGACGCTCATGACACGAAACGTCGGCGGAGCGCGGTATTCGTAGATCTTCGTGCTGCCGATGATCCGCATCGGCGCCTGGTCCGCCGGAACGGTGAGCGCCATGACGACCACGGTGTCGGTGCCGAAGCTCGCGAAGTCGTCGATATCCTTGCGCCTGCCGTCACCCCAGGCGAGCACGAAGCGGGCGACGTCCTTGTATTGCCCGCACAGGTCACCGCCTCCCGGGTTGCCGCCACCCGCCGCTTGCCACGCCACCGAGATCCCGGCGGCATTGCTCGCTCCGTACTGATTGCTGCCGACGACGTAGTAGATGATCGGACCGGCCGCGGTCGCGGTGGTGGTACAGGTGCTCGAGGTGGAGGGCGCCGTGCAGTTCGTCCATTGATAGGCCGTGGGCGAGCCCGTACACGTGGCGGCCAACGTGATGCTCTGGCCGACCGTCGGTGTGGTGGTGGAAGCGCTCACCTGGCACACCGGCGGCTGCGTGGGTACGGCGACCCAGCCGATATCGACCGATGCCGGCGGGCCACTGCCGGTCGCGTTTGCCGCGACGACGGTGTAGGTCTTGGTTCCGACCGTTGCCGCGGCATCCGTGCAACTCGATCCCGTCGACGTGCACCCGGTCCACGCATAGCTCGTGGCGCCATTGCTGCAGAGCGCGTTGAGCGTGATCGACGTGCCCACGGACGGCGAACCGTTGCTCGCCTGGATGCTGCACACCGGCACGGCCGGAGTTGCTTCATCGGTCCAATTCACGGTCACATACGCCGTGGCGCTGGTGCCGGCGGCGTTGACGCCTTGTACGGAGTAGGTGCTGCTTCCCGCGGTGGTCGAGACCACCTGGCAGTAGACCCCGCCGGTGCAGATCGTGCCCCCGCCCCAGATGAACGACGTGGGATTGCCGGTGCACGACGCGGTCAACCGGATCGCGGTCCCGATCTTCGGGCTCAAGTCGGATGCGTAGAGGTTGCACACCGGTACCGGGTCACCCGGATTGGGTGGCGGCGTCGCGCCCCAGGTGACGTTGATCGTCATCGGCGCTCCGGGGCCCTTGTCGTTGGCCGAGTAGACCGCGTACGGGACCGCGCCCGCCGTCGAGCGACTCGTGCTGCACTTCGCGTCGGTGCTCGCGCAGTTGGTCCACAGGAATGCGGTGGGATTCTTCGTGCAGGCGGCATTCAGCGCCAGAGTGCTGCCGAGGGCGGGCGTCATGGTGTTCGCCGTGATCGTGCAACTGGGCGCGTCGGCCGACGGCGCCGGCGATGCATCGTTTCCCGCGGGCGTGCAGAAGACGACCGGCAGCGCGGGATTCCCGTCGCCTTCCGGCACGTACCCCTTGCCGACCATGTACACGAACGCGGAGATCTGCGTCGTGTAGCGGTGATTGACGTCGGGGCGCTGGTTGTACAAGCGGTATACCGGCGTCGTATCGGCCGGACAGGTTCCGGTGTTGGGGTCTACCCGAAAGGCACGAAAGACCTCGTCCGATTCGAGCTGCCAGACATCGGGAAACTTGACCTTGACGTCGGCGCACTCCTGCGGATTCGCGGAGTAGAAGTGCGTGTCCAGCTTGGAGCTGTAGAACCGGCACATCGGGACGGTGCCGGTGTAGGTGCTCCCCGCCTTCATGACGGAGAACCGGTATCCGGTCCGCGCCCATCCGGGGTGCTTGCCGGTGTCGAGGTCGCTGATTTCGGCCGGATTCGAACTGATGAAATAGTGGTCGAGTTGCGCGTGATAGAACTCGATGGCCGTGACCTGTTCGCTTTCAGGGATCGCGGCGGATGCGAGATTCGCGGCACTCAGGGTGGCGGCAGCACAGAGCGCGCCCAGCAGATATTTCAATCGCATGGATGGGATGCCGGTCGTGCCGGGGACGGAGTGGGCGCGCGCAAGACGTGCGGCGGTCGATGCACCGAATTATAGGACACGGCTGCCGATTCGCGAGTTCCGCGAATGATCGAAAAATCAGAGATTTTCCGAGGGACGACCCTGAAAATCAGGGAGTTGCTCGCGGCATGCACACGTCATTTGGCCGCCACACACGCCGGGTGTCGTCATATGGCGTCACTTTGCTCAGGCATTTGCCGCCGTCGGGAGTGAATCGGCGCTGCCGGTGATGAAATCGAGGTCGGCGAGCCGTGCCGTCAGGCCTGCGATCTGCGCGTCGATCGACGACGCCTGCTGCTCGAGTTCGCCGATGCGCTCCTCGAGCGCGTCGCTCGCGCGATGGATCCGACGGATGCTGTCGAGGCGCCGGCGAAGCTGGCGGTGATGCTCACGGACGTGCGTCTCGAGCGGCGACATCACCGCCTTCAGCCACGCCTCGACGTCGCGATTGGCGACCACGTACACGTGCCGCACGCGCGACGCGATGGTCTCGAAGAACCGCCGCATCAACGCGAACTTGGCCTTGCTGACCATGTTCCACAGGGTGTTGAAGTGCGTGTTGTACGCGCGCTCGAGCCGCTCGATCTCCTTTTGATACTTGAGGACGGAGAACGTCGGTGGGTTGAACACCTCGACGCCGTGTTCCTTGGCGAAGCGCGCGTACATCGCCCGCATCATGTCGTGGATCTCGCTCGAGCGGCGCGCCGCGGTCGCGAAGTCGTCGCGGATCTTGCGAAAGAACTCGCCCATCGCATTGCGCACGCCGCGCGTAAAGGGGCTCGCCTCGATCTCGCGCCGCGTGGCGCCGGCATTGCCGCGCAGCGCCTCGAGGCCAACGGTGTCGAGGAGCTCGTTGGTCTGCTGCGTGAAGATATTGCGCAGCGCCGTGTAGCGCGCGAGGCCGCGCTCGAAATTGTCCTTCTCGCGGTGGACGCGATCCATCATGTGGCCGACGACGTCCTGGTTCTTGCCGCGCAGCGCCACGAGCTCGTACAACTGGTCCCGCACGCTCGTGGCCCGGGCGTCGAGCACGCTGCGCACCGCGCCGCCGAGCGCGTGGACGTCGACCCTGGCGGCGGCGCCCACGATCTCGCGCTTGGCGGGAATGAGCTCTCGCGACAGGGCCGCCTCGAGCACCGGCAGGCGGCTGCGCGCGAGAAGCGCGTCGTCGCCGTTCACCTTGGCGAGCAGCGCCTTTTGCGCCGACGTCGCGTAGACCTGCGCGGCAGGTACGCCGAGAAGCCGCGCCGACGTCGCCACCTGCCGCTCGATCTCGGCGTCGACCGCCGCGTCGGATTTGAGGTCATCCCAGAGCCCGTCGACCTTGTTCAGGATGACGATACGGCCGGAGGCAGGAGGACCGTCGCCAGCGAGGTGCTGGTTCCACACCTCGAGGTCCGTCTTCGTCACTCCGGCGTCGGCCGCGAGAACGAAGAGGATGGCGTGCGCGTTGGGCAGGAGGTTCAACGTGAGCTCGGGTTCGGTCCCGATCGCGTTGAGACCCGGGGTGTCGAGGATCACGAGCCCCTGCTGGAGGAGTGGATGCGGAAAGTTGATGATGGCGTGGCGCCAGCAGGGGACGTCGACCGTCCCCTCGTCGCGATGGTCGAGCGCCGCCGCGATGCCATCGTCGTCGTCGTCGCCGTACAGCCCGTAGCTGCGGGCGAGATCCACCGGCACCCGCTTGACTTGGGACACCCGGGCGAGCGCCTCGCCCATCTTCTCTCCCGACGCGAGGTCGAGCGGGAAGCTGACCCACTCGTCGGCGTAGGTCTTGAACTCGGCCACCGTGCCGTCCTTACCCCGGGTTTCGATCGGCAGGAGGCGGATCGACGGCGGCATCGATGCGTCGTAGAGCAGCTCGGTGGGGCACATCGTCGTACGTCCGGCCGACGACGGCAGGAGGCGCGCGCCGAAATCGGCGAAGAAGATCGCGTTGATGAGTTCCGATTTTCCGCGCGAGAACTCGGCGACGAACGCCACCACGAGCTTGTCCTGCTGCAGCCGCTCGACGAGCCGTTGCACGCCGGCGTCGATCTGGGGATCGGCGAGCTCCTGTTCGTGCAGCCACTCGTGCAGGCGCGACACGCTGGCGGTCAACCGCCGGCGCCAGTCGCCGTACGCCTCGAAACGAGCCGCAAGATCACGTCGAGCCGCCATGGTCTCCCCCCTGCACGGGTGCTACGGCATTCTCCCGGAAGCGCCGTACGCCGTCGCGCCGTACGCGAATCGGCGCGCCCCGTGGCGCGGGTAGCACTCTTCCAAATGTTGTAAAGCACAAATCGTGCCGTATCAACCGGTGCGGCGCTGGCGATGGAGCTACGTCTGGCATGATGGACAGTAGAACGATGCGCGCCCGGCCAACCGGCGCATCCTGATCTTCGCGCCGCAGACGCGACAGGGCTCGTCTTCCCGACCGTAGGTGAAATAGGCGAGCTGGAAGTAACCGGGTTCCCCGGTCGGATCGACGTAGTCGCGCAGCGTGCTGCCGCCCTTGGCGATCGCCTCCGACAGGACCGCGCGGACCGCGTCGACGAGCCGCGCGAGACGTGGTCGGGACAGCCTTCGCGCGGGCGTCGTCGGACGGATGCCGGCGCGGAAGAGCGCTTCGCTCGCATAGATGTTGCCGACGCCGACGACCACAGCGTTGTCCATCAGCGCGACCTTGATGGCAACCGTACGCGAGCGCAGCGTGTGCCGCAGATAGTCGGCGTCGAACGCGCCATCGAAGGGTTCCGGTCCAAGCGAGGCGAGGAGCGGGTGCACGCCGGCGGCAGCGGGCAGCCACAGCATCGCCCCGAAACGGCGCGGGTCGTGGTAGCGGATCACGGTATCACCTTCGAGGACGAGGTCGACGTGATCGTGCTTCCGCCGCGGCGGCGCCGGCGTGCGCCAGACCCGCAGGCTGCCGGTCATCCCCAGATGAAGGAGCATGCGGTCGGCGCCAAATCGAAGAAGCAAGTACTTACTTCGACGTTCGATGTCATCGATCCGCCGGCCATCGACGTGGCTTGGCAGGTCGGCGGGAACTGGCCAGCGCAGGCGCGGGTCGTAGACGATGAGCGCCGCCACGCGCCGCCCTATCGCGTGCGGCGCGATGCCACGCCGCGTGGTTTCGACTTCCGGGAGTTCGGGCATGCGATGCGCCGGGTTTGTTGCGCTGCCGGATATAGCCTAACATCGACCGACCACTGCGCCGTCGCCGCTGTCGCGGCGGCGACGGCCTTCATTACCGTTTGCGAGTGCCCATGTCCGTTTCTCGTCCATTCCTCCGCGCTCGCCCTCCTGCGGCGGTCACGATCCTGCTGGCCCTGTGCGCGTTTGGGCTAGGGCCCGCCGGCACGGCGTTCGCGCAGGACGCGCCGCCCGCCCCAGGCAAGGCGCCGCCGGCGGCTGAATCCGCCGCCCCGGCGCGGACGGTCGCGCCGTCGGAGCTCACCGCGGACGTGTTCTACCGCATCATCCTCGGTAACGTGGCGGAGCAGCGTGGCGAGATGTCGCTCGCGGCACGCGCGTTCTTCGAAGCGGCGCGCGACACGCGCGACCCGCGACTGGCGGCACGGGCGACGGATCTCGCCTCGCGAGCGGGTCTGCGGGGCCTTGCGCAGGAGTCGGCCCGACTGTGGGCGGCGGCGGACCCCGACAATCCCCGGCCCCGGGACATCCTCGCGGCGTACGCGGCGGGCCGTGCACGCGGCGGTACGTACGACCCCGAGCTCAAGGCGCGTCTCGACAAGGCGCTTGCCGACGCCGCGCTGACCGATGCCGGGGTGGGCGAGCTCTTCTTGCAGATGAACGCCTATCTCGGGGACCGGCTCGACAAGCGCCAGGTCTACGAGCTCGTGCGCGACGTCGCCAAGGCGTATCCCAAGTCGGCCGAGGCGCACTACGCGGTCGCGGTGGCGGCGTACACCGGGGCGGCGGAGGGTCAAGGCAGCGCGCTCGCGCGCGAGGAGATCGACCGGGCGCTCGCGCTCAAGCCCGACTGGGAGCGGGCAGCGCTCGTGAAGGCCGAGCTCGTCTCGCGCAAGGACCCCGCCGAGGCCATCGCATTCCTCGATAAATTCACCGCGGCCTACCCCGACGCGCGTGCGGCGGCGGCGGCGCTCGCCCAGCTCTACGTCGACCAGAAGCGGTTCGCGGAGGGGCGCGATGTCCTCAAGCGCCTGCTCGACCGCAACCCCGGTGCGCAGGAGGTGCAGTACGGAATCGCCGTCATCTCGATGCAGATGAAGGATTGGCAGACCGCCGAGGCGATGCTCACCGAGCTGAAGCGCACGAACTATGCCGACAACGGATCGATCGAGCTCTACCTCGCGCAAGTGGCCGAGGAGGAGGGCCGCTTCGAGGAGGCGATCAAGCGCTACAAGGCGGTCCCGGAGGGCGAGCGCAACTGGCTCGCACAACTGCGCGTCGCGTTCATCATGGGCAAGATGGGCAAGGTGGGTGACGCCCGTCGTTACCTCGAAGACCTGCCGGCGGTGACCATCGACCAGCGCGTGCAGGTGCGCCAGACGGAGGCGCAGCTGCTGCGCGAGGCGAATGACTTCGAGGGCGCCTACACCGTGCTCCGGCAGGCGAACAAGGAGCATCCCGACAATGCCGATCTCCTCTACGACAGCGCGATGGTCGCCGAGAAGCTCGGCCGCGTCGACGAGGCCGAGGCCCGCCTGCGCAAGGTCGTGCAGCTCAAGCCCGACGACGCGCAGGCGCTGAACGGATTGGGGTATACGCTCGTCGATCGCACATCGCGGGTGGCCGAAGGCTTCGCGCTCATCGAACGGGCACACAAGCTCGCTCCCGACGATCCGTTCATCCTCGACAGCATGGGTTGGGCGCTGTTCAAGCTCGGCCGCTACGAGGAAGCCGAGACGTACCTGCGCCGGGCCATGAAGGAGCGTCCCGATGCCGAGATCGCCGCGCACCTGGGCGAAGTGCTGTGGGCCGCGGGGCAGCATGATCGCGCGCAGGAGGTCTGGCATTCGCAATTGAAGGTGACCCCCGACAACGCCGTGCTCCTCGAGACCGTGCGCCGACTCGCCCGGTGATGCCTCGCGGGCGGCGGCTGGCGCTCGCGGCGTGCGCCGCGCTCGCCGTTGCCGCATGCGCGACCGCGCCGCACACCGCGGCACCGGCACCGCAGGTCAGTCTCGATTCGACGTTTCGCGCCGAGGGGCGCTTGTCGGCGCGCCGCGGCGACGAGGCCGTGGCGGTGCATTTCGACTGGCGACACGCACCCGATGGCGACGTCTTCGACGTCGCGACACCGCTCGGCCAGATCGTCGCGCGCATGGTGCGCGATGCGTCGGGTGTTCGCGTCGAGCGTCCGCAGGAGCCAGCGATGCGGTACGCGTCGTGGAGCGCCCTGACCGAGTCGGTGCTCGGCGTGGGCATCCCGGTCGCCGGGCTCGTCGCCTGGGTCCAGGGCGTGCCGGGTGACGCGGCGGATGCGGACGTCGAGCGCGACGCCGCGGGCCGCGCGAGCGTGCTGCGCGAGCAGGGGTGGGAAATCGTGTACGCGTATGCTGACCGAGCTGCAACCCGGCCCATGCGGCTCGTGATGCGCTATCCCGGTGTCGAGCCCATCGAGGTACGCATCGTCGTCGACCGCTGGAGCACCCCGTCGTGAGCCGGACCTTGACCGTGCCGGCGCCGGCCAAGCTGAACCTCTTCCTGCACGTGACGGGGCGTCGCGCCGACGGCTACCACATGCTCGAGTCGCTCTTCGCGCTGGTGGACCTCGCGGACACCATCACCCTCACGCACCGAGACGATGGCGCCGTGGTGCGCGGCAACGATGTCGCCGGCGTCGACCCGGACGACGATCTCGCGGTGCGCGCGGCGCGCGCGCTCCAGGCGGCGTCGCGGGTGCGCGCCGGGGTGGCGATCGAACTCGTCAAGCGGATCCCGATGGGCGCCGGGCTGGGCGGCGGCAGCTCGGATGCGGCGAGCGTGCTCCTCGCGCTCAATCGGTCGTGGGGACTCGACTGGTCGCGCGAGCGGCTCGCCGACCTCGCGGTGTCGCTGGGGGCGGACGTCCCGTTTTTCGTGCAGGGGCACAATGCGCTCGCCCGCGGCATCGGCGACGTGCTGACCCCGGTATCGCTGCCGACCCGTTGGGCCCTGCTCGTCGCCCCGCAGATCCACGTGAGGACCGCCGACGTTTTCGCCGCCACCGAATTGACACGCGACTCGCCCTCGACGAAAATAGACGTTGTTTCCGAGGGTTACGGGCACAACGACCTCGCGAAAGTCACCTGCGCGAGGCACCCGGCGGTCGGCGACGCGCTCGCGGCGTTGCGCGAAGCAGCGCCCGGCGCGCGGATGACGGGTTCCGGCGCCTGTGTTTTTGCGACGTTCGAGTCCCGCGAGAGCGCTGAACGCGTCCAGGCGACCGTGACGGCGCAGGCAAGCGCGGGCAGCGCGACGACGTATCTCGTTCGCACGCTCGCCCGGCATCCGCTCCTCGGATTCGCGCGATAATGGCGGCCGCGCGGCTTGCGGGCCGCGCGATCTGCGCGGCGCCGCCGCATCGATGGTTTCCGCTGGGGAGTCGCCAAGTGGTAAGGCACCGGATTTTGATTCCGGCATTCGTAGGTTCGATCCCTACCTCCCCAGCCATCTTCGGATAGACTCGCAGCCTTCCGCATCACCGGAAGGCTCCATCCGTCGACCATGGCATTCGAGCGCATGCGCATCTTCACGGGCAACGCGAACCCGAAGCTCGCCGAGGCAGTGTGCCGGCACTTGAACATCAGTCTCGGCCGCTGCGTCGTAGACCGCTTCTCCGACGGCGAAGTGCTCGTCGAACTCCTGGAGAACGTGCGCGGGCGCGATGTCTTCGTCCTGCAATCGACGTGCGCGCCGACGAACGACAACCTGATGGAGATCATGGTGATGGTCGACGCGCTCAAGCGCGCCTCGGCCGGGCGCGTCACCGCCGCGATCCCCTATTTCGGCTACGCGCGCCAGGATCGCCGGCCGCGCTCGGCGCGGGTCGCGATCACCGCCAAGGTCGTGGCCGACATGCTGACGAGCGTCGGCGTGCAGCGCGTGATGGTGATGGACCTGCACGCCGACCAGATCCAGGGATTCTTCAACATTCCGGTCGACAACATCTACGCGACGCCGATCCTCCTCGGCGACCTGTGGAAGCGCAACTACGAGAACCTCATCGTGGTGTCGCCCGACGTCGGCGGCGTGGTGCGGGCGCGGGCGATCGCCAAGCGCCTCGATTCCGACCTCGCGATCATCGACAAGCGGCGCCCCAAGGCGAACGTCGCCGAAGTGATGAACATCATCGGCGACGTCGACGGCCGCACCTGCGCGATCATGGACGACATCGTCGACACCGCGAACACGCTGTGCAAGGCGGCGTCGGCGCTGAAGGAGCGCGGCGCGCGGAAGGTCGTCGCGTATTGCACGCACCCGGTGCTCTCCGGCGGCGCCGTCGACCGGATCGGCACCTCGGATCTCGACGAACTCGTCGTGACCGATACGATTCCGCTGTCGGCGCAGGCGCAGGCCTGTCCCAATATCCGGCAACTGTCGTGCGCGCAACTCCTCGCCGAGACCATGACGCGCATCAGCAACGAGGAATCGGTGTCGTCGCTGTTCACCGATTGACCCGCGAACGGGCCAGTCTTTTCCAAATCAGGTTTGATCCTGAGCGGGGCGGTGTGACGGGGCGAAGAAGTCGAGGTTTGTTGAAGGTGTGATTGTAGGTCGAGCCGCGTTGCTGTGGTTACGGTACGCGCTGTCGACCG
>JADZAQ010000037.1 GCA_020852555.1 Burkholderiales bacterium | reverse complement strand
TTCGCCGAACTCGCCGCCATGTTCCTGCGCGACGGCCTGCAGGTGTGGATCGTGGGTTCGCCCAACGACCGCATTGCCGCCGATGCGGTGCGCCAGTCGCTCGGCGAGAACGTCGACAGGGTGCGCGATCTCACCGGCAGCACCGACCTCGGCACGGCGATCGACCTGCTGTCGCTCGCCTGCCTCGTGGTAGCCAACGATTCGGGGCTGATGCACGCCGCCGCCGCGGTCGGGGTACCGGTGGTGGCGCTCTTCGGTTCCTCGTCGCCCGCCTATACACCGCCGCTGTCGCCGGTCGCGCAAGTGGCGAAGATCGACATCGCCTGCAGCCCGTGCTTCCAGCGCGAGTGCCCGTTGGGCCATTTCCGCTGCATGCGCGACCTCAAGCCGCCGTTCGTCTACAATCTTGCGCGCAACGTCCTCCCGGTCCTCCCCCACCACCCCCTGGAACGCGAATAGCCCGACGCATGGCCAAGGCGCGCACGCCAGCGATCTTCACTTCGCCGCAAGACGTCGCGACGGCGTTCTACCAGGCGATCGAGGCGCGGGACATCGACGCCATGATGGCCACCTGGGCCGACGACGAGGAGATCATCTGCGTGCATCCCGGAGGGCCCCGGGTGGTCGGTTACGACGCGGTGCGTAGCGCCTGGGAGCAGATCTTCGCGAGCGACACCCGCCTCAAGTTTCGCCTCGAGCAAGTGATCACGATGGATACCGTCGGGCTCGCCATGCAATCGGCCATCGAGCACGTGTACGCCGCGGATGGCGGCGCCCGCGGCGCCGCGGCGGCGACCAACGTGTTCCTGCGCACGCCGTCGGGGTGGCGCCTCGTGGGCCATCACGCCTCGCCGGTCCCCGCGGTGGTGATGCCGGCGCCGACCGGGCCGTTGCACTAGGCCACCGCGCGCCGCCGGTGCCGCAGGGCGACGCCAGCGGTGCGCACCGCGGCGGCGCTGCTTCTGGCCTCGATCACGTCGGCGGAAGATCGACCGGCGCGCGAGTTCGGTACGAGCGATCGGCGGCCAGGCAAATCTCGACCGCCAGCCGCGCCTCGCGCGGTGCGAAGACCGATCGGCCTTCGCGGAATCCCGCGAGCGCGCGGCGCAGATTCTCCTCGAGCTCGAACACCTCACCCGAGCGCGGGATGTCGACCGTCTCCGGCGCGCGATCGCGCCGCTGGACCTTGAGCGCGAAGTCGGGATGCAGCGTGCGATCCAGCGCGCCTGCCCACCACGTGCGCACCGCCCCGCTCTGCCCGGCGACCTCCAACAGCGTGTGATGCTCGAAGCCGGACAGGCACTGACTCAACACCGCCACGGATCCGTCGGCCCATTCGAGCGTCGCGGCGAAGTTGGCGACCAGCCCATCCGCGCCGTCGTTGCCGTGAGCGGATACGCGCCCCGGCCTGCCGTTTTCGGTCGCGTACCACGTCACCAGGTCGAAGAAATGGACCAATTCCTCCAGCACCCAGGAGCCGACCTTGGCCGCGTCGTAGCGCCAGCCGCCCGACCCCTGTCGGAACCGGTGCCGGAAGAGCGAGAGGTGCTGATAGCGCACGGCGCCGATGTCGCCGGCAGCGACGACGTCGCGTACGGCCCGCCACTGGTGCGACACCCGCAACTCGTGGTTCACCGCCACCAGCCGCCCGGTGCGGGCCGAGGTCTCGATCACCTCGTCGCATTGCGCGAGCGACAGGCCGAGCGGCTTTTCCAGGAACACGTTCGCACCGGCTTCCAGCGCGCGGCAGGCGAAACGGCTGTGCGCATGATTCGGTACCGCGACGACCACCACGTCGTAGCCGCCGGCGGCGAGCATCCGGTCGTAATCGTCGAAACGAGGCACGTGCGGCAGATCGCGGGCGGCCGCCTGCGCCGAGTTCTCGCCGTGACAGTAGACCGCGACGATCGTCGCGCCGTCGACGGCCGCGATCGCCCGCACGTGCATCGCCCCCCAGGCTCCGAAGCCGGCGAGCGCGACGCGGGTGATTCCGTGAGTCACGTTCGAGCCTCCGGCGACCGCGCGCCGGAGGAAACGACGTAACGACGGGTCTTCGTCATTGGCTCGATCCTCGCTCTCGATAATAGGCCGCCTCCCACGGCCGCGGATCCGCTGCGATCGAGATGCCCGCGCGCACGAGTCCGCGTGGGCGGAGCAAAACGGCGCCTTCACGCCGCACGCCGGCCACGTCCACGAACGGAAACCGCGCGTCCACGAGGTCGATGAAGCTGACGTCGGCGACTGCACCGGGCGCGAGATGCCCGATATCGGACCGGCCCAGGGCGCGCGCCGGGGCATCCGTGACCTTCGCCACCGCTTCCTCGAGCGCGAGCCCGCATGCCACCAGCTTGCTCATCGTGTGCAGCAGGTCGAAGGCGGGCCCCTCGACGCTCAGCAGGTGCACGTCGCTGGAGATGATGTCGGGGACGAAACCGGCGGCGAGCGCCGCTTCGGCACTCGCGAAGCCAAAGGCGCCCATGCCATGCCCAATGTCGAAGAGGACGCCGCGCCGGCGCGCCGCCACGAGCGCCGGAAGCACCGCACCCTGCGCGTCGACCGGCGCATTGGGCGCCGGGCGGAAGCAGTGCGTGAGCACGTCACCCGGCCGCAGGCGAGCGAGAATTTCCGCGTACGACGGTGGCGGCTTGCCGATGTGCGTCATCACCGGGAGCCCGAGACGCTCGGCCGCGGCGACGGCGCGATCGAGCGCCAATAGTCCGATGTCTCCGGAAGTGCCGCCGCCCAGCCGCACCTTCACGCCGACGACCAGGTCGCGATGGCGCTGCGCCACCGCGACGCACCGGTCGATGGACAGCAGGCCCTCGACGCGCGCCTCGCCGAACATGAAGTCGCGGTCGAAGGCGAAGATGCCCGGGTACGAGATGTTGAGATAGGCGAGCACGCGACACTGCGCGCGGTCGGCGACGAACGTCCGGAAGCCCGCAAAGTTGCCGGCTCCGGCGCTGCCCGCATCGACCATCGTGGTGACCGCCGAGCGTCGCGCGATGGGATCCGGCTCGACGCCATAGGTCGTCACCGCGTGGTAGAGGTGCGTGTGCAGATCGATGAGGCCCGGCACCACGAGCAGGCCGGACACGTCCTGCACCTTCGTCGCAAGCGCGGGCTCGATCGTTTCCGTCACCGCCGCGATGAGCCCGTCGCGGATGGCCACGTCGCGCGTGCCGTCGACCCGGTTGCGCGGATCGACGACGCGCCCGCCCTTCAGGAGGAGGTCGTATCGCGGGGAGGAGGCATTCATGGCGCAGCGCTGCCGACCCGGCGCTAGCCGCCGAACCTGGGCTCGGGCAATCCGCTGACGCCGAGCCCGTGAATGGCGAACACGGCACCCGCGTGGGGCGTCGCGGCGCGCTCGTCGTCGGTCACCATCGAGGCGGCGCTGGTCACGTAGAGGATGTCGAGCGCATCGCCCCCGAAGGAGCACATCGTCGGGTGGCGCACCGGCACGTCGATCACGCGGTCGAAGCGGCCCTTCGGATCGACGCGGGCAATGCGTCCGCCGTGCACCAGCGCGCACCAGTAGAAACCTTCCGCATCGACGGTCGCACCATCACAACGCCCCGCGATATCGCGCGTCTCGAAGAAGATCCGCCGGTTCGAGATGGCACCGTCATCGATATCGAAATCGTAGGCGAAGACGGTTTCGGCACGCGAATCCGCGAAGTACATGGTGCGATCGTCGGGCGACCAGGCGATGCCGTTGGAAACGATGAAGCCGTCGTCCATCCGCTGCGTCGACAGATCCGGATCGAGCCGGTACAGCGCGCCGTTCGGGTGCGCGAGATCGCCGTCGCGCGAGCCGCACCAGAATCGCCCGCGCCGGTCGCACTTGCCGTCGTTGAGAACGTTCGACGGCCGCTCCGGCTCGGGGTCGACGAGCGGCGTCACCCGTCCGTCCGCGAGGTCCACGGCGGCAAAGCCGCTTTGCAGCGCGGCGATCAGCCCGCCCTTCGCGCGGATCGCGAACGAACCGACGATTCGCGGCATGATCCAGGTCGCGAGCGCAGCGTCATCGGGTCGCCAGCGATGGATCGCCGGCCGCAGCGCATCGACGAAATAGAGCGCCTGCTCTGCCGCGTGCCAGCAGGGACTTTCTCCGAGGAGAAACGGTCCGGGTACGACGACCTCGATCCGCGGCTTCACCATGGCAGCGGCTGATCGTGATAGGTCTGGAAGATGCCGGTGTGGTGCCGGCCGGCGCGGTGGATCACACCGCGCATGCCCGACACGCTCTCCTCGACCGGCACCCGCCCCCCCGGCTCGGTCGCGGCCCACCCGGGGTGCAGCGCGATGACGCTGACATGGCGAGGCGCCAAATCCACCGCGAGTCCTTTCACGACCATGTTGAGCCCCGCCTTGCTCGAGCGATACGCGTACGAGCCGCCGGAATTGTTGAGCGTGATCGAGCCCATGCGACTCGACACGAAGGCCACGACCTTCGTCTGACTTGCCGCGACGTTGTCGACCAGCGTCTCGACGAGCTTCATCGGGCCGAGCAGGTTCGTTTCGAGAATGCGCCGCCAGTTGTCGTAATCGGTCTCGCCGAACGGCGGATGCGGCCGGCCGATGCCGGCGTTGTTGATCAGGATATCGACCGGGGCGCCCGCCAGGTGCCGGGCCAGCGCGGCGATGTCGCCGTGGTCGGTGACGTCGAGTTTCCGAACTTCGACGTTGCCGGCGATCGCGCGGGTTTCGTCGGCGTGCGTCGGGTCGAGGCAGGTCGCGAGGACCCGGTGGCCCTCGCCCGCGTACTGCCGGGCAAATTCGACGCCGAGGCCGGTATCGCAGCCGGTGATGACGATGGTCGCCATGGAGGGCCTATCGGATTGGTATCGAAAGGAAGATCGGCTTCCCGCCCGCCGCCGAACGGTCGAGACAGGCCATGACGAAGGCGAGAACGGGGTTCGACATCGGCTACCTCTTCAAGCCGAGCATGCGCTCGAGAACCTGGGTCGGGGGGGACGTTCGCATTCCGGCATCGAACGGCCGCTCGGCGATGCGGATGATGTGGTCGACGATGAAGCGTGCGCCCTCCGCCGCACCGTCCAGGGCGTTCTTGAGGCAGCACTCCCACTCCAGCGTCGCCCAGCCGTCGTAGCCATGGCGGGTGAGCCGCGCAAAGATGCTCTTGAAGTCGATGTCGCCATCGCCGGGGCTGCGAAAGCGGCCGGGGCGGTCGAGCCAGTCGCCGTAGCCGCCGTAGACGCCGCGATCGGCGCTCGGCGTGAACTCGGCATCCTTCACGTGGAAGGCGCCGATCCGCTCGTGCCAGCGGTCGATGAAGCCGAGGTAATCCATGTGCTGCAGGCGCAGGTGACTGGGGTCGTAGAGGATCTTCGCGCGCGGATGGCCATCGATGGCATCGAGGAAGCGCGCGAACGTTGCGCCGTCGTGCACGTCCTGTCCGGGGTGCAACTCGAAGCAGAGGTCGACGCCGGCGGTGTCGGCCGCATCGAGCAGCGGCCGCCAGCGCCGCGCCAGCGTCGCGAAGGCAAGGTCGACGAGGCCGGGTGGCAGCGGCGGATAAAGATACCAATAGGGCCAGGCAAGCCCCCCCGAAAAGGTCGCGACCTTGTTCGCGCCGAGTTGCGCGGCCAGCGCGATGGCCCGGCGCAAGTCCGCTTCCGCCCGCGCCTGCCGTGCCGCCGGGTCGCCTCGCACCGCCGCGGGCGCGAGCGCGTCGACGATGTCGTCGTACGCGGGGTGGACCGCGAGCAACTGCCCAGCCCGATGCGCGGCGACCTCGCTGGTCGTAAGACCCGCGGCCGCCAGGATCGCTGCGATCTCCACCCCGTGGCCGCCATCGTCGAGCCGCCCGGCATCGACGATGCGCGGATCGTGGATCGGCAATTGCAGCGCCTTGAAGCCCTGCCCCGCGGCAAAGGCCGCAAGGGCGGGCAGCGTGTCGAACAGCGGCGGCGGGCCGATGAACTGGGCGACGAACAGCGCCGGACCCTTGATCGTTGCCGGACGGAGCGCATTACCGGGTAGCAAGCTCGGCCGCCTCCTCTTTCGAATAGCCGCGCCCGGTCGTGCTGCGCAGCAGCCCGACGGTCTGCCGCTGCGCGCGCTGCAGGCGAACCGGTGGCAGCCCGGCCAGCACGAGCGCGAGGTCATCGAGCACGCGCTCGCCGATGTCGTGAAACGCCGCCGGGATACCGCCGGCCCGGTGCGGCGACAGGAGCATCGCCGAGCTGCGTACCGGATCGCCGGGTGGGATGGGCTCCTGCGGGAATACGTCCGTCGCGATGCGCAAACGCCCCGCCTCGGCGACGAGTGCCGGAAAATCGACGATGGCGGCGCGACTGGCGAGCACGACGATGGCGCCGTCGCGCAGCCGCCGCAAGGCGCCCGCATCGATGAAGCCGGGATTGTCGCGGGTGACGCCCGCGAGCAGGAAGACCACGTCGCTGCGCGCCAGGAGGTCGTGCAGACTCGCCACCGCGCAGCCTTCATCGGCAAGCGCGGCTGCCGGCAGCCAGGGATCGTGGACGAGAAGCTGCGGGCGGAAGCCCTCCAGCAGGCGCCGCAGCGCGCGGCCGAGCTGGCCGAAGCCGACGATGCCGATGGTTGCACGCGACAGCAGCACCGATTCGGCACAGCCCGCACGGCCGTAGCGCTCGCTTCCCGCGCGCACGGCGCGGTCGGCGGAGGTGATGCCGCGGGCGAGATCGAGCGCCAGGCCCAGCGCCATCTCGGCTACCGGCACGGCAAACGCCGGTGCGACCGACAAGAGCTCGATGCCGCGCGCGAAACAGGCCTCGGCATCGACATTCGGCAGGAAATTGCCCTCGACGTTGATCACCGCCTTGAGCAGCGGCGCGCAGGCGATGCGTTCCGCCGGCAGGTCCGTCTGGCCCAGGATCGCGGCGACGCGCGGCAGTGCCGCCTCGACCATGGCATCCGGCAGACGACCGTCGACATCGGCCGTCACCACCTCGGCCATGGCGTGCAGCCGCGAGCGCTGGTCGGGACCGAAGATCATCGCGGTGCGGCGTGGATGCGGGTCGAGCAGGACCACCGGGCGTTCGCTCGTCATCGGCGCGTTCCCATCAGGCGCCGGGGAGCACCAGCGGCTCCGTGAGCGTCGCATTCTGGCCGCGGAAGTACAGGCGAAGCGGCACGCGCGACGAGGCGCCGAGGCCCGGCTTCTGGGCCATGAGCTGCACGCTGTGCGAAGGGTTCCCGGTAATGGTGAAGACGCCGCCCGGCCCACTCGTCACATGCCGGTCCTCGTTGAACGTGGTGAAATTGAAGATCCACAGCGACACGTCGGCGCCGGCGACGGGATTGCCCTTGGCATCGACCACGCGGCCGACGATGCGTCCGTCGGCGTGCATGGAAGCGTAGACGTCCCACGCGCCCGCGATCGCGAGCAGGATGACCGGCGTCAGCACGAAACGATTGAGTAGCCACGCCTTCCAGCGCGGGCGTTCGAAATCGTCTTCGTCGTCAGCCATCGCTCAGCCCTTGGTCGCGCCCGAGGTGAGCCCCTGGATGAACTCCTTCTGCGCGAGCAGGAACAGCAGGATGCCCGGCGCGAGCACCATGATGCAGAAGGCGTAGAGCGCCCCCGTGGTGTCCTCCTGATAGGACAGGAAGCGCGACAGGCCGAGCGGGAGCGTCTGCATCTCGGGTGTGCGCGTCATGATGAGCGGCCACAGGAAATTGTTCCACGACCAGATGAACGAGAGGATCACGTTGGTCGCCATCGCCGATTTCGCGAGCGGCATCATGATCGTCCAGATGATGCGCCACTCCGACAATCCATCCACCTTGGCGGCATCGATCAGCGAAGCAGGGATCGCGTCGAAGCTCGCCTTGAACACGAAGATGCAGATGATCGTCGAGAACTGCGGCAGGGCGAGGCCGAGATACGAATCGAGCAGCCCGAGCTTGCCGGTGATGAGGTACGCCGGAATGATCGTTGCCTGGAACGGCACCATCATGCAGGACAGGAACAGCAGGAGGATGAAGGTCTTGCCGCGAAAGCCGCGCGTCAGCGCGTAGCCCGCCATGGCGTTGAACACGATGTTCGCCACGATGGTCAACACCGTGACGACGACCGAGTTCAGAAAATAGCGGGCGAACGGGATCGCGTACCAGACGTCGACGTAGTAGAAGAGATGCGGGTTGCGCGGAATGATGCTCGGCGGATAGTTGAAGATGTTCTCGCCGGAGATCGACGTCTTGAAGACCCAATAGAACGGCACCAGCATCACGAAGCTGGTGACGACCAGCAGCAGATGGATGGGCCAGCGCGGGTAGCGGCGCATCAATCCGCCTCCACCGCGCCGGCGTTGCCGCCGGAGAGCCGGTTGGCTGCCCAGGCGATGACGAGCAGGAGGACGAAGAACACGACGGTGACGGCGGCCGCATAGTCGAACCGCGTCTGCACGAAGCCGAGCTTGTAGATGTAGGTGACGAGGATCTCGGTCGCCCGCCCCGGCCCACCGCCGGTCATCACGTAGACCAGGTCGAAGCTGGTCACCGAATTGAGCATGCCGATGACGAAACACAGGAAGATCGAGGGGCGCAGCAGCGGCAGCGTGATGCGCAGAAAGCGGCGCACCGCGTTGGCGCCGTCGATCGCCGCCGCCTCGTAGAGATTGCCCGGGATGTTCTGCAGGCCGGTCAGCAGGATGATCATGTAGAAGCCGAGCATCTGCCAGATATTGGCGGCGATGACCGAAGGCAGCGCCCAGGTGAAGGAATTGAGAAACGGGATCGGCGCGTCGACGAGATGGAGCGAGCGCGCCACGTAGTTGAAGAGACCGACCCGCTCGTCGAACATCCACCGCCAGATGATCGCCACCGCGACCGTCATCAGCGGATAGGAGAGGAAGATCAGCGTCCGGTAGACGTTGCGCCCGCGGATGTCGCTATCGACCAGCAAGGCGAGACCGAGCGCGATGGCGATGGCGATCGGTGCGGAGGCCACCAGATAGAGCGTATTCCACAACGCCTGCCAGAACACTTCGTCGGTCAGTATTTCCTCGTAGTTGTCGAGCCCGACGAAGACCGCCGGCTTGAGCGGCGACCACGCCTCGAACGACAGCACGACGTTCCAGACGAGCGGCAGGATGCGATAGAGCAGGAAGATCAGCAGCGACGGCGCGAGGAAGCACCAGATCAGCACGCCTTGACGGGTGCTCCTGCGGGCGGCGAACGCAGCCCGGCGAGTCGACCCGACTTCGGCGCCAACGGTCGCCATCGCTCAGGTCTTGGCCTGGCGCCCCGGGCCGCGACTGCCAAGGGCGGCGCCTGCCCCCTCCCCCCCGCGCCGCGCCGGGGGGAGCGGAGGGCAGCCACCCACCCCAGCGGTCACGAGCGGCGCATCACGCGCGCCACCGCCTTTTCCGCGTCGGCGAGCGCGACCTTGGCCTTCTTGCGGCCGAGCACGGCGTTCTGGAACTCCGGCCAGAACGCATCCTTGACCTGCGCGTCGTTCGGCAACGGCCAGTTGCCGCACATCTTGTCGGTGTGCTCGAGCTGCGTGCGCAGCACCGAATAGGCGAGCGGATCCTCGGTCTTGAGCTTGCCGAGCACCGCCGCGTCCGCCACGAGGTTCGCGGTGAGGATGCGCCGGCGCGTCGCGAACTCCGTCGCCCACTTGTTGCTCGTCATGTGCTTGACGAGCGCCCAGGCGAGGTCGGGATTCTTCGATGTCTTGGAAATGGCGAAGCCGTGATTGGTCGGTGTCGACCAGTTACCGGGATTCTGCGCGGCGCCGAGCGTGTCGGGGTTGACCCACGGGCCCTGGCCCTTGACGAAGAAGTACGATGCCGAATGCGCCTGCAGCATACCGACGTTGCCGGAGGCGAAGGCGCCGTTCGGCTCCACCCAGCGGCCGGTCCAGGCGATCTTGTTGATGCCACCGGCGGCCGTTTCCTCGGCGAGCCGGTCGAGCACCGCCGCGGCGGTCGGCGTGTTGAACGCCGGCGTCTTCAGGTCCGCCTCGAGGAGCTTGACACCGTTCATCTGCATCAGCGGCCAGTACAGCCAGTCGAAGTTGAGCGTCAGGTATCCGGTCTTTTCCCCCTTCGCCATGGCCCGCGAGAATTTCATCAGCTCGTCGAACGAGGTGGGCGGGGCGGCAAGACCCGCCTCCTTGTACATGAGCTTGTTGTAGAAGAGGAGCGTCTTGGCGATGTAGAAGGGAATCAGGAAGTTCTTCTTGTCGAAGACGAAGCTCGACAGGTAATCCTGGTTGAAGAGCTTCGCGAACTCGGGATCCTTCTTCATGTACGGCGTGAGATCGAGCAGCGCCCCGTTAGCCGCCCACTCCACCCAGATCATGCCCTGCAGATCGACGATGTCCGGCGCGGTGCCGGCGACGAGTTGCGTCTGGTAGAACGCGGGCAGCTCCGGCCCCTTCTTGTCGAGCCATTCGATCTCGACGCCGGGATGCTGCGCCTGGAAGTCCGCAAACTGCTCCTTGAAGAGCGCCGCCTGGTCGGAGATGTTCCAGGTGAGGATGCTGAGCTTCTTGTTCGATTGCGCTCGCAGGTAAGTGGGCATCACCGTCGTTCCGGCCGCGGCAAGCCCCCCCTTGATGACGGTTCTCCGATCCATTCCTTCCTCCTTCAAATGAGGTCCGCGCTTCCACGCTCGGACTCGCGTGGCGTGATGATAGCGATATTATCGGGTCGGTCAAGCGACTCCGTAGTTCGACGATTTCGAGGCATTTGGCAACGAAATTAAGGGCTGCCGCGGCAAGGTCTCGTCTTGCAAGCGATTTGAAAGCGGTATCATAAGCGGCGTCATTTCAACGCCACCAACGACAGGGGAGTGCGCCGTGCCGACTCGCCGCCCTGAGGACTTGCGCAGTGCCCGCTGGTATTCCGCGGACAGCATGCGCGCCTTCGCCCACCGCCAGCGGATGCAGCAGATGGGGCTGCGCCGCGAGGAGTTCATGGGCCGCCCCGTGATCGCCATCCTCAATACCTGGAGCGACCTGTCGCCCTGCCACGCCCATCTGCGCGAGCGCGCCGAGGCGGTCAAGCGCGGCGTGCTGCGCGCCGGCGGCCTGCCCGTCGAGTTGCCGGCGCTGTCGCTCGGCGAGGTCATGGTCAAGCCGACGACCATGCTCTATCGCAACCTCCTCGCGATGGAGGCCGAAGAGTTGCTCCGGCAGCATCCGATCGACGGCGCGGTCCTGCTCGGAGGGTGCGACAAGACCGGGCCCGGGCTCGTCATGGGCGCGATCAGCATGGGCCTGCCGGTGATCTTCTGCCCGGCCGGGCCGATGCTGAACGGGCGCTGGCGCGAGACCAAGGTCGGCGCCGGCACCCATACCCGCAAGTATTGGGACGAGTACCGCGCGGGCCATGTCAGCGAGCGCGACATGATCGAGTTGGAGGGCGTCTCGACGCGCTCGCCCGGCACCTGCAATACGATGGGCACCGCCTCCACCATGACCTCGATCATCGATGCGCTGGGCCTTACGCTGCCCGGCGCCTCCAGCATCCCCGCCATGGATGCCGCGCATCCGCGCATGGCCTCGGCCTGCGGCGAGCGCATCGTCGAGATGGTCTGGGACGACCTCACGCCGTCCCGGATCCTGTCCGCCGGATCGCTGCGCAACGCGCTGCACATCGACGTCGCGCTCGGTGGCTCGACCAACGCCGCCGTGCATCTCATCGCGATGGCGCGGCGCGCGGGGCTCGCCATCGCTCTCGCCGATTTCGATGCGGTCGGGCGGCGGACGCCGGTGCTCGCCAACATCTTTCCGGCCGGCGACGCGCTGATGGAGGACTTCTTCTTCGCGGGCGGCCTGCTCGGCCTGATGACCCGCCTGACCGACCGGCTCGACCTCGATGCGCGCAACGTGACCGGGGGCACGCTGCGCGACGCGCTGGCGCACGCCCGCGTCGATGACGACCAGGTGATCCGCCGGCTCGACCACCCGGTGACGACGGCGCCGGCGATCGCGGTGCTCACCGGGAACCTCGCGCCGGACGGCGCCGTCATCAAGCCGTCGGCGGCGACGCCCGAACTCCTGACCCACCGGGGCCGCGCCATCGTGTTCGACGGACACGCCGATTTCAACCGGCGCATCGACGACCCGTCGCTTGCCATCGACGAGACCTGCGTCCTCGTGTTGCGCGGGGTCGGTCCGGTCGGCGCGCCGGGCATGCCGGAATGGGGCGCGTTGGCGCTGCCCAGAGCGTTGGTCGAAAAGGGCGTGCGCGACATGGTGCGCATCTCCGACGCGCGCATGAGCGGCACGCATTACGGCACCTGTGTGCTGCACGTCGCGCCGGAAGCGCAGGTCGGCGGGCCGCTCGCGCTGCTGCGGACCGGCGACGAGATCGTGCTCGATGTTCCCAAGCGGCGGCTCGACATGGTCGTGTCCGATGCGGAACTCGCCCGTCGCAAGGCCGCGTGGACGCCACCGCCGCCGCGCTACGGACGCGGCTACACGTCGATGTTCCAGCGCCACGTGACGCAGGCCGACAGGGGCTGCGATTTCGATTTCCTGGAGGCGGGACCACCCACGCCGGAGCCCGACATCTTTTGACGAAGACTCGATCCAAGCGAACGGCAACCCCGCCCGATCCGCGCCCGTCGACCGACAAGCGCGAACGGGTGGGCACACCGCGGCCGCGGATGGCGGACGTGGCGCGGCTGGCCGGCGTGTCGCCCGCGACGGTATCGCGGGCGCTGCGCGAGCCGCATGCGGTATCGCCGCCGATGCGCGCGCGAATCGACGCGGCGGTGGACCGCCTGTCCTACCGGCGCAACCTGATGGCGGGCGGGCTCGCCAGTGCCCGCAGCATGACGATCGGCGTCATCATTCCGTCGATGACCAATGCCTTCTTCGCAGCCACGATCGACGGCATGGAGGCCGGGCTCGCCGGCACTGGTTATCAGTTGTTGATCGGCAACAGTCGATATGGCGAGGACACGGAAGAGCGGCTCATTGCCTCGCTGCTGGCCTGGTCGCCGGCGGCGATCGTGGTGACCGGCTGCCGCCACAGCCGCGGCGCGCTGCGCATGCTGCTGGATGCGAAGATCCCCGTCGTCGAAATGTGGGAGCTATCCGACCGGCCGATCGACACCGTCGTCGGCTTCTCGCAGCACGCGGCCGGCGCGGCGGCGGCGCGCCACCTGATCGACCGGGGAGCGACCCGCTTGGGCTTCGTTGGCGCGCTGCTGGGCAGCGACTACCGCGCGGGCGACCGCCGCGCCGGATTCCGGGCAGCCGCGGCTGCGGCCGGCTTCGCGCCCCCCGCCGAGGCGCATATGGCGGAACAGGCGACCGCGGTCGGCGGCGCCAAGGCGTTGTCGCAATTGATGGACGCCCATCCGGATGTCGATGCGGTGCTGTGTTCCAACGACGTGATGGCGCTCGGCGCCATATTCGAAGCGCAGCGGCGCGGCTGGCCGATTCCGCACCGGCTGAAGCTCTGCGGCTTCGGTGACATGGACTTCGCCGCAGCCACCGAGCCCGCATTGACGACGCTGCGTCCACCCCGGCGCGCGATCGGCGCGCGCATCGCCGAGATCCTGCGCGAGCGGTTCGAAGGTACGCAGGCGACGCAGACCGTGTTCGATCTCGGTTTCGAGTTGGTCGTGCGGGGCAGCACATGACGGGCCCGCCGCGCGGTTCCGTTCGAGCCGATCCGCGCGGACGGGCGGCAGCACCGTCGGGCGGCCGCGCCGATGCATCATCCACCCCCAGGACGTGAGCCATGGCAACGGTCGAATTTCGCAAACTCGTCAAACGCTACGGCACGATCGAGGTCGTGCACGCGATCGATCTTGCGATCCGCGACGGCGAGTTCATCGTTCTCGTCGGCCCTTCCGGTTGTGGAAAGTCGACGTCGTTGCGGATGCTGGCCGGGCTCGAGGACATCAGCGCCGGCGAGATTCTGATCAACGGGCGCGTGGTGAACGAGATCGAGCCGCGCGACCGTGACATCGCGATGGTGTTCCAGGACTACGCGCTCTATCCGCACATGAGCGTCTACGAGAACATGATGTTCTCGCTGCGCTACCGCAACGTGCCCAAGCGCGAGATCGACCGCCGGGTGCGCGAGGCGGCGGCCGTGCTCGGACTGGAGCACTATCTCAAACGCCGGCCAAAGCAGCTCTCCGGCGGCCAACGGCAGCGCGTGGCCATGGGCCGGGCCATCGTGCGCGACCCCCAGGTGTTCCTGTTCGACGAGCCCCTGTCGAACCTCGACGCCAAGCTGCGTGGATCGATGCGCATCGAGATGAAGAAACTGCACCAGCGGCTCGGCGTCACCACGGTCTACGTCACCCACGACCAGGTCGAAGCCATGACGCTCGCCGATCGCGTCGTGGTCATGGATCGCGGACATATCGAGCAGGTCGGAACGCCCGACGAGGTCTATCACGCCCCGGCCAGCCTCTTCGTCGCCGGCTTCATCGGCGCGCCGACGATGAACCTGATCCCTGCCCGGCGCAGCGGCGACCACGCGTTGCGGCTCGGGGCGGCCTCCGACGCGCTGCCGATGGGTACCCGCCACTTGCCGGATCTCGAGGACGTCGTCTTCGGCCTGCGCCCGGAAGACGTCGAAGTTGCGTCGAGCAGCCCGGCGCCCGCGGGATATGTCGATGTGCCGGCACGCGTCGAGGTGGTCGAGCCGCTGGGCGCCGATACGCTGCTGTTCACGACCGTTGCGGGTCATCCGGTGGCCGCGCGGGTGCGGCCCGAGGTTCGACCGGCGCCGGGATCATCGCTCAAGCTGCGCTTCAATCTCGACCGAATGCACTTGTTCGACACCACCAGCGGACGCGCCGTCAGCGCGCCGCCGGCGCACGCCTGATCGGTCTCCGGAATCGGCGGCCCGAGGCCCATCCGGTACCTCCCGTGGCGACCGTGGGTCAGCCGGCACTGCCGCCGACGGTGAGGCCGTCGATGCGCAGCGTCGGCTGTCCGACCCCCACCGGAACGCTCTGCCCATCCTTGCCGCAGGTGCCGACGCCGGCGTCGAGCGCGAGATCATCGCCGACCATCGAGACGCGGGTGAGTACATCCGGGCCATTGCCGATGAGGGTGGCTCCCCTCACCGGATGGCTCAGTTTGCCATCCGCGATGATCCACGCCTCGGCGGTGGAGAAGACGAATTTGCCGCTGGTGATGTCGACCTGGCCACCGCCGAAATTCGCCGCGTACAGGCCCGATTTGACCGAGGCGATGATCTCCGCGGGATCGTGCGCGCCGGCCTGCATCACCGTGTTCGTCATGCGCGGCATCGGCAAGTGCGCGAACGACTCGCGGCGGCCATTGCCGGTGGACACCGTCTGCATGAGGCGAGCGTTGAGCCGATCCTGCAGGTAGCCCTGGAGCACGCCGTCGTCGATGAGCACGGTGCGCTGCGTGGGATTGCCTTCGTCGTCGACGTTGAGCGAGCCGCGGCGCGCCGCGAGGGTGCCGTCGTCGACGACCGTGACTCCCTTGGCCGCCACCTTCTGGCCAATCCGGCCGCTGAAGGCGCTCGTCCCCTTGCGGTTGAAATCGCCCTCGAGACCGTGCCCGATCGCCTCGTGCAGCAGGATGCCTGGCCACCCGGGCCCCAGGACGACGGTCATCGTTCCGGCCGGCGCCGGGCGCGCCGCCAGGTTGAGTACGGCCTGCGCCACCGCCTCGCGCGCGTACCGGGCGAGGATCGCCTCATCGAAATACGCATAGTCGAAGCGCCCGCCGCCACCGGCGTGACCCTGCTCGCGCCGCCCGCCCTCCTCGACGATCACGGTGAGCGACAGGCGCACCAGCGGGCGCACGTCGGCCACCAGCATGCCGTCGCTGCGGGCGACGAGGACCGTCTCGTGCTCGCCGGCGAGCGAGGCCATCACCTGCGTCACCCGCGGATCCGCGGTGCGGGCGAGCGTCTCGAGCCGCTCGAGGAGCGCCACCTTCTCGCGTTCCGCGAGACTCGTCACCGGATCGGCCGCCGCGTAGAGAAGGTGCGCACGCCCGCGTCGTTCGATGGGCGCCACCGCCGATTGGCCCTGCCGCCCGATCGCGCGTACCACCCGCGCCGCCTCGGTGAGCGCCGCGGCCGAGATGTCGTCGGAGTAAGCGAACGCCTGCTTGTCGC
>JADZAQ010000036.1 GCA_020852555.1 Burkholderiales bacterium | reverse complement strand
CTATGCCTCGGGCGGTACCGGATCGTCGATGCACCTCGCGATGGAATCGTTCGCACACGCGTCCGGGATCCAGATGGTGCACGTACCGTACAAGGGCTCGGGTGCCGCGTACATCGACCTGCTCACGGGTCGCACCCAACTGATCCTCGACATCATTCCGCAAGTGCTGCCCCGCGTCCGCAAGGGTGAACTCATCGCTTTGGGTGTGGCAAGTACGAAGCGGCAACCCGAACTGCCCGACGTTCCGACCATCGACGAGGCGGGAATTAGGGGCTTTTCGGCGGCATCCTGGTACGGGTTCGTCGGGCCCGCTGGCATCCCTGCGAAAACGCTCGAGCGCCTCAACCAGCTGATTGTGGACGCCCTGCGTGACCCGGCGATCACCCGCCAGTTGCAGGACGCGGGCATGCAAGTCGTGGCCAGCTCGCCGTCGCAATTCCAGACCTTCATCGAGGGGCAGGTGAAGAAGGCAGCCGAGATCATTCGCATCGCCAACATCCAACCCGAGTGACGGGAGCCGCGACATCATGATCCCGAAGTTCACCCCCATCGATTTCTCAGCACGCCGGGCTCGCGTGGCGCGATCCGTCGCGAATGCAGGATTCGATGCCTATGTCGGCACGCGACAGGCATCGTTGCATTACCTCAGCGGTGCCTTCATGCCGTGGCGCGGCGCGGTGATTGTCACCGCGAACGGCGATTCCAGTTTCGTCTACTGGGCGTTCGACACCAGCCGCGTCCGGGAGGAGGGAAAGGACGTCGAAATCCAGAGTTTCATGTTCTCCGACTTCGTGAAGACTGTCGCGACCCGCCTGCGCGAACTTGGGCTGGGCAATGGGCGCATTGGGATCGATCTCGCACACCCCGGCGCCGCCCAGATCGCGCCGGGGATGGTGACAGCCGCCGAGTACCTGGAGTTGAAGCAGGCGCTTCCCAGCGCTCGCCTCGAGAACGGTGTCGACCTCATCGACGACGTGATGCTGATCAAGGAGCCCGAGGAGCTCGAGCGCTTGCGCGTTGCTGCGGCGGTCGCCGATATCGGATTCGCCGCTGGGCGGGCTGCGGTTCGTTCGGGCGTCACCGAGAATTCGGTTGCCGGCGCCATCGAGCAGGCCATTCGCGACAATGGCAGCACGTGGGCTTGGGCGCTCACCGGCG
The DNA here is from genome assembly GCA_020852555.1 of Burkholderiales bacterium. Lineage (GTDB taxonomy): Bacteria > Pseudomonadota > Gammaproteobacteria > Burkholderiales > Casimicrobiaceae > VBCG01. Next base: position 4,724 of record JADZAQ010000036.1, on the reverse strand, counting down.
GTACCGAGGTTGGCTCCGGCCAGCGAACCGGCTACCTCCATGGCGTGACTCAACAGGCGACCGACAAGCTGATCGGAAATCGCGAGTTCGTGATCCTCGATCTGCATCCGATGATCGACCTCTACCTGGCCGATTCGTCGATCCCGGTATTCATCGGCAAGCCAGACGCTCAGCAGCGCAAGCTCATCGATTGCTGGGAGGACGTGGCAATGACGATGGTCGAGCACATGCGCCCCGGTCGCACGATTCCGGAGGTCGTGAAGAAGGGCTTGGCGGTCTTCGAACGGCACGGTCTAAGTGACTACTGCCTGCCGGTATTCGGCCACGGGCTCGGCACGTGCGCGCGGACCAGACCCTTCATCAACCTGCACAGCCAGGACGAGGTGCAACCCAATATGGTCGTGGCGCTCGGCACGCACCTTTACATGCCCACGGTCGGGGGGATGCGGCTCGAGTTCCCGCTTCGAGTCACCGAAGCGGCTGCGGAGCCCCTCATGAAGACACCGCCGAAGGTCCATTTCGTGTAGTTCTCCCCGCACGCCGCCGGTGTGCGGCGTCGCTCGATTTTCTCGTTCTGGCTGCACTCGCCCCCAGAACGCAGCCCGTGGCGCGCCGGTGGCTCCTCATCAGGACAGCCACCGGATGTACCGAACTGCCTCATCTGACTGCGCCTCCCCCCGCGGGCCCGTGCACCCGTAAGCCTCGCTTTGCGCGGTGAACGGGAGCACATCCGGCTCTCCCGCAAGCGCACCCAGCGTTGCCATCCGCCAGCCGCAACTGCGATTCGCCACTCCGGCGACCTTCTCCCGCGTGCAGCAACCACTGGCCCACCACCGCCATTGTCACCGGAATCCTGACCCCAGCCTGAAGCGACTGCGCACACGCTGTCAGGTTGTCGTCAGGCCAGCGGTGCAAAAAGGAGCCTGCGTAACATCCACCAGGAGAGCCGAACATGAAAGAGAAGCTACTCATCATCGCCACCGGCCTTGCCGTGCTCGCGCCGGGCATCGCCCTCGCCGACGACGACTGCCAGGTCCCCATGGCGCAATGGCAATCGCGCCGGGCCGTCGAGCAGATGGCGAGCGACCGCGGCTGGACGGTACACCGGATCAAGGTCGACGACGGCTGCTACGAGATCAGGGGGCAGGACGCGAACGGGCGCGACATCAAGGTGAAGGTCGATCCGGCATCGCTCGCCGTCGTCAAGCTGAAGCAGAAGGACCGCGACGGCGACCGTGACCGCGAGCGGACCGGCACGCGCCGGGGCAGCGCCCCCGTGGCGGGCCCCGGTAACGCGACCGCACCGTCGGGACCGAGCCTCGTCAACAAGGGTACGCCGCCGCGCGTCGACGTCCAGTGAACCCTGAACCCTTCGTCTCATTGGAGAGATCACGATGAAAACGACCTTCGCTGCACTTGGCTTGAGCCTCGCCCTGTCGGTGTCCGCACCGGCGATGGCGCGCTCGGTCACCCTCACCACTACCCTCAACAATTACGGTGGCAACGGCGCGTACCTCGCGTTCTACGTCACCGATGCCGCCGGCGCTTACAAAGGCACGCTGTGGATGGCCGGTACCAAGGCGAAGTATTACAGCCACCTGAGCGGCTGGCAGCGCGCCTCTGGCGGCCGGCTCACCGAGATCGACGGCATCACCGGCGCGAGTGTCGGCGCCGGGCGCACGCTCAAGGTGACGCTCGACCTCGCCGACGCGCTCTTCGATGCCGGCTACTCGCTGCGCATCGACGCCGCCGCCGAGGACATGCGCGACAGCCCCGCCGAAGTGGTGGTGCCGCTCACCGCCGCCGGCGCCGGCAAGCCGGTGGCCGGGCGCACGTACATCGGCTCCTTCACCTTCGCGATGTAGGCGAGACGGCCGGAGACGAGCGCCATGTTCCGTCGCATCCATAGCGTCCTGGGCCTCGCCGCAGCCATCCTCCTCATGGTGGTGGCCGCGAGCGGTGCAGTGCTGTCGGTCCTGCCGGCGATCGATCGCGCGCAGGTCGTAGCGCCTCCCGCCGCCGGGGCGAGCGTGGCCACGGTCGCCGGTCGCATCGCGAGCCAGCAGCCGGGCGTCGAAGTCATCAAACGGCTGCCCTCGGGCAAGGTCGTGGCGTACTTCGTGGGGAACGACGCGCCGCCGACCTCGGTGATCGACCCTGCCACCGGGGCGCCGATCGCGGCGTACACGTCATCGGCCACGCAGCGCTGGTTCACCAACCTGCACCGCTCGCTCTTCCTCGACGATGCGGGACGCGTGGCGATGGGGCTCACCGCGCTCGCCCTGCTCGTCCTCATCGTATCCGGCCTCGTCATGACCGCCCGCCGCATGGGCGGCTGGCGACGGATCTTCGGCCGGGCGCGCGGCAACCGCATGCAGCGGCTGCACGTCGACCTGGGTCGCGTCGCGCTCATCGGGCTCGTCCCGTCGACGTTGACCGCGCTGTACCTGTCGCTCGCCACCTTCGGGTTCGTCCCCGACGGCAGTCTGCCGGTCGCGCCGCTGCCGACGGTGTCGATCACCTCGCCGGCGCTGCCCGTCGAACGGATCGCGGCGCTCGCCAGCGTCGACCTCGATGACCTGCGCGAGCTGACCTTTCCCGACGCGACGCAGCCCAACGACCTCTACCATCTCATGACGGCTACCGGCGAGGGTTACATCGATCCCGCGACCGGGTCGCTCGTCGGGTGGCAGGAGCACGCCGTCGCGGCGCGCGTCTACGAGGTCGTCTACATGCTGCACACCGGGCAGGGCCTGTGGTGGCTGGGCCTCGTGCTCGGCGCCGCGGTACTCGGCCTGCCCATCCTCGGGATCACCGGTGCCGTCATCTGGTGGCGCCGCCGGCGCACGCAGGTCGCCATCACCGGCAACGTCGCCGCGGCACGCGCCGATACGGTGCTCCTCGTCGGCAGCGAGAGCGGCAGCACCTGGGGCTTCGCGCGCACGCTGCACGCGGCGCTGACCGCCAACGGTCACCAGGTCCACGCGGCGCCGATGAACGGCTTCACTGCGTATCCCGCGGCACGGCGTCTGCTCGTGCTCGCCGCCACCTACGGCGACGGCGCCGCGCCGACCAATGCCGATTCGTTTGTGGAGCGCGTCGAGGCGATGAAGACCGCGCCGGCGTACCCGGTGGCCGTGCTGGGCTTCGGCGATCGCCAGTTCCCGCACTTCTGCCAGTTCGCGGCCGACGTCGATGCGGCGCTCGCACGCGGTGGCTGGACGCGCCTGCTGCCGCTCGCGACGATCGACCGGCAATCGGCCCAGTCCTTCACGCGCTGGGGCGAGGACCTCGCCGCTGCCATGGGCGAGACCTTCACGGTCACCCATGTCCCCGAACGACCCCGCACCTACCGCCTGCGGCTCACCGATCGTGTCGACTACGGCGAAGCCATCGACGCTCCCACCGCGGTACTGCGCTTCGCGCTGCCGGCGACGAGCCTCGGCGCGCGGCTTGCCGGTCGCAGCCTGCCGCGCTTCCACGCAGGCGATCTCCTCGCCGTCGTGCCGCCCGGCGACGACGTGCCGCGCTATTACTCGCTCGCGAGCGCGAGCGCCGACGGGTTCGTCGAGATCTGCGTGCGCAAGCGTCCCGGCGGGCTTTGCTCGGGCTTCCTGCACGGGCTCGCCGTCGGGGAGACCATCGAAGCGTTCGTGCAGTCCAATCCGACGTACCGCCCGGCGCCCGGAAAGCGGCCGGTGATCCTGATCGGCGCCGGCGCCGGCATCGGTCCGCTCGCCGGCTTCATCCGTGCCAACGAGGAGCGGCGACCGCTGCACCTGTACTTCGGCGGTCGCAGTTCGACCTCGGACTTCCTCTACGAGCGCGAGATCGCCGGCTGGCTCGACGAGGGACGCCTCACCACGCTCGCCACCAGCTTCTCGCGGGAGAAAGGCGGCGGTTACGTGCAGGATCGCGTACACCGCGACGCCGAGCGGTTGCGCGCGCTCATCGCGAGCGGTGCGCACGTCATGGTCTGCGGGGGCCGCGAGATGGCGAGCGGCGTCATGCGTACGCTCGCCGACGTGCTCGCACCGATCGGCGTGACGCCGCTCGCGCTCAAGGCGCAGGGAAGGTACAGCGAAGATGTCTACTGATCCCGTCCGCCACGTCCTGAACGGCCCGACCATGGGCACCCGCTGGTCGGCGACGTTCTACGCGACCGCGGCGACGGATGCCGCGGCGGTGCGCCGTGCACTCGCCGCCGTCGTCGACCGGATCGATACGCAGATGTCGACCTGGAAGCCGGCGAGCGACCTCATGCGTTTCAATGCGGCGGCACCCGGCAGTTGGGTCGTGCTGCCGCCCGAGCTCCTGCACGTGCTCGATCGTGGGCTCGCCATCGGGCGCGCCTCCGGCGGCGCCTTCGACATCGGGCTGGGCGACCTCGTCGCCGCGTGGGGGTTCGGCGCCGCCCGTGGCGTGCCGGACCCGGCGCATATCCGCGCGGCGCGGCAGGCGCCGCGACCGCCGACGCACGCGACCCTCGAGCTTGACCGTGCCGCCGGCCGCGCCCGCAAGCACGCCCCGTGCGCGCTCGACCTGTCGGGCATCGCCAAGGGCTTCGCCGTCGACGAAATGATGCGCACGCTGCGCATCTTCGGCATCGGCTCGGCGCTCGTCACCCTCGACGGCGAGGTGAGCGCGCACGGGACGCGACCGGACGGTACACCATGGGTGATTGCGATCGAGAAGCCCGACCACGACGCGCGCAGCGCCTGGGG
>JADZAQ010000035.1 GCA_020852555.1 Burkholderiales bacterium | reverse complement strand
CGGCAGCGAGCACCGGACTTTCCCCGGGGATGATCGCCTCGACGATCACTTCGCCACTGCCCTGTGCGGCGATCCCCACCCGGTACGCGGCGGCGTACGACAGATCGATCACGCGCCCGTGCAGGAAGGGGCCACGGTCGTTCACCCGGACCACCGCTGTCTTCCCGGTCGCCGCATTGGTCACTCGGGCGTACGAAGGCAACGGCAGCGTGGGATGCGCCGCGGTCATCGCGAACATGTCGTAGGTCTCGCCGGTGGAGGTCTTCTGGCCGTGGAACTTGCGGCCGTACCACGAGGCCACCCCCTGCTCCCGATACGGGCGCAGCGTGGTCGCCGGCACGTAGTTCTGGCCGAGCACCGTGTACGGCCGATTGGCGAAGCGATGCAGCGGCTCGTTCCGGGGGACGGCGTCGGGGATCGCCTCGAGATTGGCCGGGGTCTCGGCGGCGGGACCGTCGTCGAGGTAGTACTTCGCCGACGGCGTGCCGGGTGCCGCCGGGCGGGGTGCGGCCGGGCGCGGCGGAGCGGAGCTGCACGCCGCGATGGCGGCGACCACCAGCACCGCCGCAAGACGAGCGACCACGGGGGAAACGGAACGAGGCATGCTGGACGCGCAATCTATCATCCGGCGCCGGTCAACGCGCCGGCGCGCGCCGCAGCTACCGCGCAACGCAGAGTCAGACCGGCTTCACGCGCATCCAGCAGTCGAACGGGTTCTCCCCGTCGATGCGCACCGGCACGTATTCGACCCGGATCGACTGCTGCGCGACGGGTTTCGCCATCTCGGCGTACACGCCAGCGGTCGACAAGCCGTACGGCTCGCCGTCCTCGTTCGAGTATGCGTAGTACACCTCGCGGATGCCGGTCATGTGGATCGCCGACAGGCACATCGGGCAGGGATGGCTGCTCGCGTACATCACGCAGCCGTCGAGACGGGGGTTGCGTCGCTTGGTCGCCGCCTCCCGGATCGCCTGTAGCTCGGCGTGCGTCGACGGGTCGTGAGTGGCGAGGATCTCGTTGACTCCGGTGGCGAGCACCTGGCCGTCCTTGACCAGAACCGCGCCGAACGGCCGCCCGCCGTGGTCGATGACGTTGTTGCGGGCGAGCTCGATTGCCAAGGTGAGAAAGCGCGGTTCGGCGGTCATGTCGATGTCTCCTCGAAGTGAAATGCCTCAGCGGCAAATGAAGGTACCGGCTTGCGCGACACGCCTGCCCGCCTTGAAGACGTGGCTTCGCGGCGGCCGCGCGACCACCGCCTCCGGAACGTTGCGCGCCGCCACGACGACGAGGTCGGCCGGCGCGCCGACCCGCACGCCGTAATCGGCGATGCCCAGGGCGCGCGCCGCGCTCTCGGTGGCGAGGTCGAGCGCGACGCCGAGCTCCTCGTCGGTGAGGAACCCTGAACCATATCCGATCAGCATCGCCCGCTCGAGCATGTCCGCGTCGCCGTACGGCCACCATGCGTCGCGGATGTTGTCGTTGCCGGCGATCACCGTCACCCCGGCGGCGCGCAGCTGCCGCACCGACGGGTATGCGTGGTTGCCGGGAGCGTTGGTGAGGATCGACACGCCGGCGCCCGCCAGACGCTCGGCGGTGCGCTGCGCGTCAGCCCGCGGCACCATGCCGAGCGCGTACGCGTGGCTGACGTTGACGCGCCCCGCCATGCCGAGCGCCCGCGTGCGGCGCGCGATCTCGTCGAGCTCGGCGAGACCTTCTGCGCCGGCATCGTGCAGGTGGATGTCGACGCGGGCGCCGTGCCGCTCGGCAAGCCCGAAGACGACGTCGAGCTGCCCGGCGACGTCGTGATCGACACCCGCCGGATCGAGACCGCCGACCACCTCCGCGCCCTCGCGCAGCGCTGCGTCCATGAGCTCGCCCGTTCCGGGGCAGGACACGAGGCCGCGCTGCGGGAAGGCGACGACCTGGATCGACACCGCGTCCTGGTAGCGCTCGCGCACCGCCAGCACGGCGTGCAGACTGCGCAACCCCGTCACCGGATCGATGTCGACGTGCGAGCGCAGGTGCGTCGTCCCGCGCGCGACCGCCATCTCGACCAGCGCCGCGGCGCGCTCTTCCACCGGCGCGGCCCGGGTGAGGATTTCCGCCTCGATCGCCACGCGCTCCATGACGCTGAACGTCAGGCTCTTGCCGGGGCGATGCGGCTGCCAGGCGTCACCGACGAGCGACTTGTCGAGGTGGATGTGGGCGTCGACGAGCCCGGGCAGAACCAGTGCGCCGCCGAGTGCGATCTCCTCGCGGCCGCCGGCGAGCGAGGCGTCGATGGCGGCGATGCGGCCGTCTCGGATGCCGATCGATACGCGGCGGCCGTCGGCGAGCAGCGCGCCGGTGAGCACGGTATCGCAGACGGCGCCACCCGCAGCTGCTCCGCTCATGACTTCGGGAACGCGCCGTTCACGCCGCCGATGACCCAGTTGGTGCTCCGGATCTCCTTATCGGGCATCGACGCCCCGGCGGCGACGCGCTGCTTCCCGTCGCGATCCTTGATCGGCCCGGCGAAAACCTTGAGCTTGCCGGCGATGATGTCGGCCTCGCGCTTCTTGACGTCGTCGATGACCTCGGCGGGAATGGCCGGGTTGTACGGCGCCATCGTGCAGAAGCCGCCTTCGCCCAGTCCGCGGAAGCGATCCTGCGCCTTCCACTTGCCGGCGAGCTGGTCGCGCACCGAGTCGACGTACGCGCTGCGCCAATCGAGGATGTCGCCGGTGAGCTGCCGCTTCGGCACGAACCTCGAGAAATCGGAGCAATTGGCGATCGACCACGCGCCGCGCTCCTCGGCGGCGATCCCCTGCACGGGCGTGTTCGGGCTGCCGGCCAGCACGTCCGCACCCTGCGAGACGAGCGCCGCCACCGCGTCCTTCTCCTTTGCGGGGTCGCTCCAGGTGTTGATCCAGATGACGTTGCACACCGCTTTGGGATTGACGCTGTGCGCGCCGATCATGAAGCCGTTGAGCCTCCACAGCACCTGCGGAATGGGAAACGCACCGACCCAGCCCAGCACGTTGCTCTTGGTCATGCGCCCCGCGATAACCCCGGCAAGGTAAGTCGCCTCGTAGTTGCGCGCCTCGAACGCGCCCATGTTGCTCGTGGTCGACACCGATGCGCAGCAGTCGAAGTGCGTTCCGGGCAGCGCGCGCGCGACCTTGAGCATCGGCGCCATCTGCGAGAAGGTCGTCCCGAAGATGAGCTTGTTGCCGCGCGAAGCGAGTTCGCGGAAGACGCGCTCGGCATCCTGCGCCTGCTGCACGTCTGCGACCGCGGTCACCTTCACCTTGCCGCCGAAGGCCGCCTCGACCGCTTTCCAGCCGAGCGCCTGCTGCGTCTCCCAGCCGACCTCGCCGATCGGAAACTGGTGCACGACGCCGATGTTGAGCACGTCCTGGGCGAAGGCATCGAGCGCACGGGTACCCAGCGCGGCGATGCCGAGCGAGGAGGCGGTCTTCAGGAATTCACGTCTGTCGACGAAGCGCATGGTCTTCTCTCCTGATCAGGGGCAAAGCGGGCGCGTCGGCGCCCGAGGTGGGTTGCCAGCGGCTCAGCCGCTGGGATGGAACGGCTTGCCGAGCGACACGGGAGCGCTGAGGCGCATCCGCGTCGCATCGCGCGAAATGAGCATCAGCACGAGGATGGTCGCGAGGTAGGGCAGCATCGACATGAACTGCGACGCGAAGGTGACCCCGGCGCCCTGCGCGAAGAACTGGACGATGGTGATGCCGCCGAAGAGATACGCGCCCAGCAGCACGCGGGCAGGGCGCCAGGTCGCGAAGACCACCAGGGCGAGTGCGATCCACCCGCGTCCAGCGACCATGCCTTCGAGCCACAGCGGCGCGTAGACGACCGACAGGTACGCCCCGCCGATTCCGGCCATCGCGCCGCCGAAGAGCGTGGCGAGGTAGCGGATGACGACCACCGGATAGCCGACCGCGTGCGCCGACGCCGGCGATTCGCCGACGGCGCGCAGCACGAGCCCCGCGCGGCTGCGCGACAGGAACCAGCTCACGCCGACGAACAGCAGCCACGACAGGTAGACGAGCGGATGCAGCGCCTGCAGCAGCGGCCCCACGAGCGGGATGTCGACCGGCAGCGCGGCGTCCATCGCACCGGTGCGCTCGAGCGCCACGCCGATGTAGCCCTTGCCGATGAAGGCGCTGGCGCCGGTGCCGAAGATGGCGAGCGCCAACCCCGCGGCGACCTGGTTGGCCTGCAGCGTGAGCGTCACGAATGCGAACAGCAGCGCCATCAGCGCCCCCGCGAACGCAGCGCCGACGACCGCCAGGCTCGTGCTGCCGGTGGTGAGTACGAGGATGAACGCGACGATCGCGCCGACCAGCATCATGCCCTCGACACCTAGGTTGAGCACCCCCGATTTCTCGGTGACGAGCTCGCCCAGCGCGGCGAAGATGAGCGGCGTGCCCGCGCCGAGCGTGGCGATGACGACGGGGGTGATCGCGTCCATCAGGCGGCACCCGGCGCGCGTTGCACGATTCGGGCGCGGCGCACGCGCACGCGGTAGTTGACGAGGACGTCGGCGCCGAGCAAGAAGAACAGCAACGCCCCCTGGAAGAGCGCCGCGGCCGCGGCCGGCAGGCCCATGCTGATCTGCGCGGAGTCGCCGCCGAGATAGAGCAGCGACATGAGAAGACCGGCGAACAGGATGCCGACGGGATGCAGCCGTCCGACGAAGGCGACGATGATGGCGATGAAGCCGTAACCCGGGGACAGCGACGGCAACAACTGGCCGAGCGTGCCCGCCGCCTCGCCGGTGCCGGCGAGTCCCGCGGCGGCGCCCCCGGCGAGCATCCCCACCCACACGGTGCGCTGCTCGCTGAAGCCGGCGTAGCGCGCGGCGGCTCCCGACAGCCCCGACACCCGCGTCTGAAAGCCAGGGAAGCTGCGGCTCAAGAACATCCAGCCGGCGGCCACCGCGGCGAGCGTCAGCAGGACGCTGGCATTGAGGCGTGTCCCCTCGACGATGATCGGGAACATCGCGGCCTCCGGAAACAGCGGCGACTGCGGCGCGTTGAAGCCCTGCGGATCGCGCCACGGGCCAAACACGAGGTAGTTGAGCAGGAGCTGCGCAACGTAGGTCAGCATCAGGCTCACCAGGATCTCGTTGGCATTGAAGCGCGTGCGCAGCAGGGCCGGGATCGCCGCCCACGCCATACCGCCCGCGGCGCCGGCGACGATCATCGCCGGCAGCGTCAGCGCGCTCTCGGCGAACTCCGGCGTCAGCGCGATCCACGCGGCCGCGATCGCGCCGACGACGAGCTGGCCCTCGGCGCCGATATTCCAGACGTTGCCGCGAAAGCCCACGGCGAGGCCGACGGCGATGATGGTGAGCGGTGACGCCTTGACGACGAGCTCGGCGACGCCGTTGACACTGTCGATCGGGGCGATGAAGAACGCGTACAGGCCGGCGAGCGGATCCTTGCCGAGCGCCGCGAACAGCACCGCTCCCAGCAGCATCGTCAGCGCCACCGCCACCAGCGGCGACGCCCAGCGCATCGTGGGCGAGGGTGCGGCGCGGGGCTCGAGGCTAATGCGCATGGCCCGGCGCGTCACCGCGCGGATCGGCGGCGAGCGCGGCGCCCGGCCACAGGCCGCTCATCCACGTACCGATCTCCTCGACGTCGGTGTCGACCGCCGCCCGCGCGGGCGACAGGCGACCCTTGGCGATCACCACGAGGCGATCGCAGATCTCGAACAGCTCCTCGAGCTCCTCGGAGACCACGAGGACGGCGGTGCCGGCGTTGCGCAGGTCGATGAGCGCCTGGCGGATGAACACGGCTGAACCGACGTCGACGCCCCACGTCGGCTGCGCGGCAATGAGCACCTTCGGGTGCTGCAGGATCTCGCGCCCCATGATGAATTTCTGCAGGTTGCCGCCGGACAGGCTCTTGGCCTCGGCGGCCGGCCCCCCGCAGCGCACGTCGAAGGCGTCGATGCAACGACGAGTGAAGTCGGCGATCGCCTGCGGACGCAGCAGGCCGTTGCTGACCATCCCCTCCCGATGCGCGGTGAGCAGCGCATTGTCGGCGAGTGACATCGACGGGATCGCAGCGCGGCCGAGGCGCTCTTCCGGGACGAAGCACAGGCCCAGCCGCCGGCGCGCCGCCGCGCCGGCATTTGCGCAGGGACGGCCGCACAGCCGGATCGCCGCCGCATCGGGCAGCGTGCGCTCGCCGGATAGCGCCGCGAGCAGCTCCTGCTGCCCGTTGCCGGAGATGCCGGCGATGCCGAGGATCTCGCCGGCGTGCAGCGTGAAGTCGAGCTCGTGGAGGTCGGTGCCGAACGGCTCGCTGCGAACGAGCGACAGGCCGCGGGCCTCGAGCCGGGGCTCGCCGTCGCCGGTGGACGCGGCGTGCTGGCAGGTCGGCAGGTCGCGGCCGATCATCATGCGCGCCATCGCCGACGTCGACTCCCGCTGCGGATCGCAGGTGCCGGTCACCTTGCCGGCACGCAGCACCGTCGCGCAATGGCACAGCGCCTTGATCTCGTCGAGCTTGTGGCTGATGTACAGGATGCTGCAGCCGTCGGCGGCGAGCTGGCGCAGCGTGCCGAACAGCGCGGTCGCCGCCTGTGGCGTCAGCACCGACGTCGGTTCGTCCATGATGAGGAGCTTGAGGTCCTGGAGCAGACAGCGCAGGATCTCGACGCGCTGGCGCTCACCGATCGACAGCGAGTGCACGTGCGCGCGCGGATCGACCGGCATGCCGTAGCGACTGGCGATCGCCTCGATGCGGCGGGCGACGTCGTCGAGCGCCGGCTTGCCGGGCAGCGCGAGCGCGACGTTCTGCGCGACGGTCAGCGTCTCGAACAGCGAGAAGTGCTGGAACACCATGCCGATGCCGAGCTCGCGCGCGTGCGCCGGGCTCGTCATCTCGACCGCGGCGCCTTCCCAGCGCAGCTCGCCGGCGTCGGGCCGCACGACGCCGTACACGATCTTCATCAGCGTGCTCTTGCCGGCGCCGTTCTCGCCCAGGAGCGCGTGGATCTCACCGGGCATCACCGCAAGGTCGATGCCGTCGTTGGCGATCACCGCCGGGTACACCTTGCGGATCGCCCGCAGCTCGAGCCGCGGCTGCGGGCATGACGGCAGGGGCGGCGCCATCGGCGTCACCGCAGGTGGCCGTGGGCGGGCGCTACTTGCCCGCCGCATTCACCGGCACGATCTCGTCGCCGATGAAGCGCGTCCAGATGTAGTCGTCCTGCGTCAGCGCGTCGTGGTTGCCGGGCGAGAACGGCTTGACGTAGTTCTTGATCAGGCCGTCGTATTTGTCGATCTTGTAGAAGCCCTTGCGGATCGCGTCGCCGTCGGTGCTGCCGGCGTTCTGGATCGCCAGCGCGACGAGTTGCATCGCGTCGTACGCGTTGGCGATGCCGACCGCCGGGGTCGCGTCACCGGGGCCCTTGATGTCGGGGTACTTCTTCTTCAGCGCGGCCAGCACGCGCTCGCCGACCGGATTCTGCTTGCCGAAGAAACTGTAGGTCTGCACGAAGATCACGTCCTTCGCGTTCGGCCCGGCCAACTCGCTGAAGCGGCCGCCGGCGGGCCCCCAGTGCGAGACGATGGGAACCTTCCACCCCATCCGGTCGAGCGACTTGACCACCTGCGCCGACGGCCCGACGTTGCCCACGAGCAGCAGCGCGTCGGCGCCCGCCGACTTCAGGCGCGCGAGCTGCGCGGTGACGTCGACGTCGTTGGCCTCGAACTTCTCGGCGCCCGCGGGCTTGACTCCCTTCTCCTGGAGGGCCGCCATCAGTCCCTTCATGTTCGATTCGCCCCACGGGTTGTTGACCACGATGATGCCGGGCGCCTTCGAGCCGAAGTTCTTCTGCGCGTAGGCGAGCATCGCACGGTCGACGGTGTCGTCCATCGCCGAGACGCGGAAGGCGAAGTTCGGATCGGCGCCGTTGTGCGTGATCAGCGTTCCCGCGGCCCACGGATCCATGAACGGCATCTTCGCCGAATTGGCGATCGGCACGATCGCGACCGCGACCGGCGTGTCGAGGCCGCCGAAGAGCACCGCCACCTTCTCCTTGAAGATCAGCTCGCGCGCCGCGATCTGCCCCTTGGCGGGGTTGGCTTCGTCGTCGCGGCGCACCAGTTCGAGCTTGCGGCCGCCGAGCAGGCCACCCTTGGCGTTGATCTCGTCGATGGCGATGGTGAGGCCGCGGGTGAGCGCCTCGCCGGCCTTGGCGGACTGCCCGGACAGCGCGGTGACGAGGCCGATCTTGATCGGTTCGGCCGCGAAGAGCGATCCGGCGACGCCGATGGTCAATGCCGCGGCGGCCAGTCGAAACAGCGTGCGGCGTGCGGAACTGCGTCGTGCAGCGGTCATGTCGGGTTCCTCCTGAAGGTCTGCCACTCTGTGGTGTGCCGCCCTAAGCGCGACGTATAGTCTAGCGCGCCGCGGCTGTCCATCGCGCGGCGTCGATTGCGAACATTCACACGATGAATAAGCGCTACGCGCCCTCCGGGCAGCCGCCGATGCTATAGTCGTCCGGGCGCCGTTGACGCAATGCACAAACGGGAATCGTCGCGCACCGCCGCGTCGCGCCGGCGAGGCGCCGCAGGCCCGACCCAGGAGAATTCATCCATGCCAGTCGCCACTTCCGTCGCCACCCAGGAGACAGGTGCGGACTCGCCCGCGCGCGCCGCGGCGCGCGTGGTCGAAGAGTTCCTTGCGGCGTCGATGATTCCCGATCCGGACCGTGCGCGCGGCTACACCGCCCCCGACATGCGCATCACGTTCACCGGCGGCCGCCGCTTCACCGACCCCTGCGATCTCGCGGCATTCAATGCCGCCCGCTACCGCCGCGTGCAGAAGAGGTTCGAGCGCACCGACGTCGTCGAAGGCGCGGCCGACGGCGAGTTCATCGTCTACAACACGGGCACGCTGTACGGCGAGTGGCCCGACGGCAGCCCCTTCGAGGGCAATCGCTACATCGATCGCTTCGTCGTGAGCGGCGGCCGGATCACCCGCATGGACGTCTGGAACGACAGCGCCGAGTTGCTGCTGATGCGCGCCGGCCTCGCCGAGGACCGCGTCCGGACGTAGCGCTCCGCAGGACCCCGGCGTCGCGCCCGCCCCGCGGGGTGCACGGCGCCGTACCCGCTCGCCGCGGCCGGCCGGGCGGTCACTCGACGAACAACTCGGCGATCACGCCGCGGATCCACTTGTTCGCGGGGTCGTGGTGATAGCGCTCGTGCCAGTGCTGCTTGATCTCGATCGATGCGATGCGAATCGGCGGCTCGAACACGCTGATGCCGGGAAACGCCGCGAACATGCGGGCGAGCCGCCGCGGCACGGTGACCACGTAATCGGTCTCGGCGACGAGGATCGGCACCGCCATGAAGTGCGGGATCGTCAGTGACACCCGCGGCTTGTGCCGCTGCTCGCCGAAGGCGCGCACGATCGCCGTCTCGTGCCCGGTTCCCGCGGAGCTCACCACCGCGTGGCGCATCTCGGCGAACTGCCGCGCGCCGAGCGACCCCTGCGCACGCGGGTGGCCGCTGCGGACCATGCACACGAAGCGGTCGCGGTACAGGCGCTGCTGGAAGAAGCCCGCCTTGAGGTCGGGGAACAACCCGATCGCCAGATCGACATCGCCCGCGGCCATCGCTTCCTGCTCGCCGAACTCGGGGATGCGCAGCACCTTGACCTTGACCCGCGGCGCGCGCTCCTCCAGCGCGCGCAGGAGCGGCGGCAGGAAGATGCCCTCGCCGATGTCGGTCATGTAGAACATGAATGTGCGCGTCGACGCGAGCGGGTCGAAATCCCTGCCGATGTCGAACGACCCCGCGATGAGCTCGCACGCGCGCTGGATCGGCGGTGCGAGCAGTTGCGCGTACGGCGTGGGCAGCATGCCGCGGCCGGTGCGCACGAACAGCGGATCGCCGAAGGTCCTGCGCAGCCGCGCGAGTGCGCTGCTCATCGCCGGCTGCGACAGCCCGACGCGCCGCGCCGCGACGGTGACGTTGCGGTCCTTGAGGATCGCGTCGAACACCACAATCAGATTGAGATCGAGCGTCGCGAGGCTGACGTTCTTATTCACGACGTGAATTCTATCCATATCCGCCGGCGTATGGACAGCGCCGGTGAGGGTTTCCTACAGTAGCGTTTGGCTCCGCCAGCCATTTTCGGAAGAACGCCATGTCGATGTCGATCCGTATCAGGGCCAATCTCTACAAGGACTCGGTGGCGCTGATGCGCATCGCGCAGGCCGCGTTGGCGCTGCCGGGCGTGCGTCAGGCGACCCTCATGATGGGCACGCCCGCCAACAAAGGCATCCTCGCGCAGGCGGGCCTGGGCAGCACCGAGGCCGACGCCGCGCACCCGGGCGACCTCATGATCGTCGTCGACGCCGACGACGAAGCGGCAGGCGCCGCCGCCCACGCGCTGTGCGCGCGCCTGCTCGATGGCGAGGCCGGACCCGCCGCCGCGTCCGCGACGGGCGCCGCGCGGCCGCGCTCGATCGCGACGGCGCTCGCCGGGGATCCCGCCGATGGCGTGCGCCTCGCGCAGATCTCGGTCCCGGGCGCGTACGCCGGCGCCGAAGCGCTGAAGGCCCTGCGCAACGGACTCGACGTCTTCCTCTTCAGCGACAACGTCCCGCTCGCGCAGGAGCGCGAGATCAAGACCCTCGCGCAGCGGAAGGGGCTGCTCGTGATGGGTCCCGACTGCGGCACGGCGATCATCCACGGCACGCCGATCGGCTTCGCCAACGTCGTGCGCAGCGGCGCGATCAGCCTCGTCGGCGCGTCGGGGACCGGTCTGCAGGAAGTCACCTGCCAGATCCATGCGATGGGCGAGGGCGTGCGCCACGCGATCGGCACGGGCGGGCGCGACGTCGGCGCCGAGATCGGCGGGATCAGCATGCTGCAGGCGATCGACCTTCTCGCCGCGGATCCGGGGACGCGGGTCATCGGCATCGTCTCGAAGCCGCCGGCGCCCGAGGTGACGCGGCGCATCCTGGAGCGCGCCCGCGCGATCGACAAGCCGTTCACGGTGCTCTTCCTGGGCGCCGATCTCGGCAAGGAGGGCCTGCCGCAGCGTATCGTCCCGGTGGGCACCCTCTATGCGGCGGCGGCGCAGGCCGTGGCGGCCTGCCGCGGTGCGGCCGGCGCCGCCGCGGTGGACGCGCTTCCGGACGCCGCGACGGTGCAGGCGGCGCGGCACGAGGCACGGCGGCTCGCGCCGAAGCAGCGCTTCTTGCGCGCGCTGTACTCGGGCGGCACGTTCTGCACCGAGGCGCAGATCCTGTGGCGCGAGCGCGGCCTTGCCGTGCATTCGAACGTGCCGATCGACAAGTCGAGCGCCGGCGCGGCGGACGGCGCCGGGCACGTCGCGCTCGACCTGG
>JADZAQ010000034.1 GCA_020852555.1 Burkholderiales bacterium | reverse complement strand
CTCTAGCCTGCCCAATCGCGGGATGGAGAGGAAAGGGGGCATTATGAAGTATTGGGGCAGCTGCCATTGCGGCCAGGTCGCCTTCGAGGTCGAAGGCGAGATCGAGGACGTCGTCGCCTGCAACTGCTCGATCTGCCAGCGCAAGGGCTCCCTCCTTTGGTTCGTCCAGCGCGACAAGCTCAAGTTGCTCACGCCGGAAGACGCCGCGAGCACGTACACATTCAACAAGCGCGCAATCAAGCACCGCTTCTGCCCGACCTGCGGGATCCATCCCTACGGCGAGGGCGCGGACCCGAAGGGCAACCCGATGGTGGCGATCAACGTCCGCTGCCTCGAAGGCGTCGATCTCTCCGGCATGCCGGTTCAGAACTACGACGGGCGATCGCTGTAACCGCCCGCCGCCCGCTGCGCCAGCATCGCCCGCGCCACGCGCGAGCCGGTCGGCCGGCCCACTGCCGCGCTGATGAAGGCACCGGCATCGATGAGCGCATCGCACACCCACTTCGGCTTCAAGTTCGAGGAGCGGATTTGCGTCCTCCGCGACAACGAGTACAGGAATTGGTCAAGCCACGTTGTTGATCGGCACAACTTGTAAATGGGCTCCTACATCCATTTCACGCAAGCACTGGCGAAAGAGTGTCCGGATTGATATCGATCCCCAAGCCAGGCTTCTCCGGCAGTAGCACGTAGCCCTCATGCAATCGAAAATGATCTCTTGGGACGCGATCAAACAACATTCTGTGCACCATGTGCCACTCGATGGAATCGACATTTGGCACGCTGGCAGCGGCATGCAGGTTCGCTGCAAAACATACCGCAGATGTCGCACAATGATATGAGACAGAACGATGGAACGCCGCAGCCAATGCGGCGATCCGCCGTGATTCCGCGATCCCGCCACACTGATTCACATCCAAATGCACGACGTCGACACCCCCTTCCACAATGAGATCCCGGAATGCATCAAGCCCGAATGCGACCTCGTTCCCGGCAATCGGTACTGGGCTGCGAGATGTGAGGCGACGCAGGCCGGGCAAATTGCCCGGAGCCAAAGGTGCCTCCAGAAACGTGATGTCGAATGGCTCGAAAGCGCGTGCCATTCGCATTGCAGCCGGCTCATCCAGCATGTAGACAGCATCGACCATCAGGCGGACATCAGGACCGATGGCCTCGCGAACCATACGCACACGCGTCACATCCTCTGCGAGCGACACACCCGCAACTTTCATCTTCACTGCTCGAAAGCCCTGCGCCACGTAGCCGGCCATCTCGTTGGCGAGCTCGGCAAGCGCCATACCATCACGGTAGAGGCCACCACTCGCATAGGCGAACACACGATCCATGCAGGACCCGAGTAGCCGATATAACGGCAGTCCATATGTTCGTGCCGCAAGATCCCACAAGGCAGTCTCTACGGCTCCGAGGACACACAGTGCTAGGCCAGGCTTGGCTGATACACGTGTCCGATCGAACGCGACATGCCACAGGCGTTGCGCATCCTGGATGTGCGCCCCTACGAACAGTGGCGCAAGATCAGCGTCGAGAAATGTGGCCAGCGTTCGTGGCGAAGTCGCTTCGCACCACGCCTCACCTACGCCGACCTGTCCGTCATCGGCTACCACGAACACAAGAAAGCTGTGTTTCTCGTTCCAGGTCGATCGTGGATTCCGTGGAGGCCGCTCAAAGCATCTGGTGTCGATCCGAGTGAGAATGCGCTGGATACGCATACGGCCGTCAATCCACGGAAATATTGAGCGCGCGCACCTCGCGAGTCCGTCGCTCGACCTCACCTCGTACGAAATCACGATAGATGGCTGGGGCCATCGGCGCCGGCTCGACGCCTTGTTTCGCAAATACCTCGCGGGTGGCCGGATCAGACAGCATTGGTTCAAGCTTGGCGGCAATCAGATCGACAATTTCCGATGGCGTACCTGCCGGGGCAAAGATCCCGAACCAGTTCGTGATTTCATATCCGGGCACACCAGATTCTGCCAACGTCGGCACCTTGGGAAGCCCAGCGAAGCGAGTTGATGTTGTAACCGCGAGGGCTCGCACCTTGCCAGCATCCATGAGCGGTACAGTCTCCACCGGTCCGGCAATCATGAATTGCAGCCGCCCGGCTACCAACTCCTGTGTGGCCGCCGCGCCTCCCTTGAACGGGACGTGCGCAGCCTGGGTCCCTGCACGCTCATTGAAAAGTGCCGTTGCGATGTGCGCCATCGAGCCATTTCCGGCCGATCCGTAGTTGAGTTCACCCGGCTTGCTCCTCAGGTAGGCGACGAGCGATTGAACATCCCGTGCCGGTACAGAAGGATTGACCACTAGGATACTTGGTCCACTGGCGACGGATGCGACGGGCGTAAAATCGCGTATCGAATCGTATGGGAGTTGCTTGTAAAGCCCAGGCGCCAGCGCGATCGTCGCATTTGTCGCCATGAGTAGCGTGTAACCATCTGGCTTGGACTTTGCAACAAAGTCGGTGCCGATCGTGCCGCCAGCACCAGGTTTGTTTTCGATAACGACTGGCTGGCCGACGTGCCTGGATAGAAAGTCAGCGACGAGGCGTGCGAGGATGTCCGTACCACCGCCCGGCGCAAACGGCACAACGAGACGAATGGGCCGATCCGGATAGGCAGCGGTTGCGGTACCCGCAATCAGGCACATCGCAAGCGCGAGAGCACGAACGAACAGTCGCAGCATGTCTCCTCCTTGGGAACCGTAAGATCGGTAACTCGGACCGGAGTCTAGGGTTGCGGCCATCCAAGGTCAAAGACCAGCTGCGTATCGATCCGATATCTGGAGAATATGGAATGGAGTTGCGGCACCTTCGGTATTTCGTCACGGTCGCCGAAGCGCGCAGTGTGAGCCGGGCGGCTGAACGCCTCGCAATTGCGCAACCCCCCCTCTCCCAGCAGATCCGTCGCCTCGAGCACGAACTTGGCTTCGCGCTCTTCGAGCGTCACCCAATCGGTGTCGTCCTGACACGTGCGGGTGAGGCGCTGTTGCCTTATGCACGCGACGTCCTCCGTACCGCAGCCGATGCCGTGGCGGTGGCCACCGCAGCGCACC
This sequence comes from Burkholderiales bacterium, assembly GCA_020852555.1. GTDB lineage: Bacteria > Pseudomonadota > Gammaproteobacteria > Burkholderiales > Casimicrobiaceae > VBCG01. The sequence continues at coordinate 9,110 of JADZAQ010000034.1, read as the reverse complement.
GTGGGAGCACGGGACACCTGATTCTCGGTTTCATAAACGGGGCGGCCTACCGCATACTTCCAGATCTATTACGTACCCACCGGGATTCGCACCCATACGTCGATGTTACTGTTCGTGAGCTCACCATTGCCGAGCAGGTCGACGCGCTCCTCAGCCGGCATATCGATGCTGGGCTCTTGCGACCTCCGCTCGAGAACCGTGATCTCGAACTTGAAGTCCTGACGCGTGAACGATTCATCATTGCAATGGCAGAGAACCATGCTTATGCTCAACGCGCCTCGCTTTCCCTTCGTGATCTCCACGGTGCGGCGCTCGTGACTTACCCGTATGGGCAACCCGCTGGATTCCGCGAGCAGATCGATGCGGTGCTCAAGCGTAGAAAGATTGTTCCCGTCGTGACGCAGGAGGCGGCCCAACTGCATACGCTTTGTGGACTTGCCGCGGCCGGCGTGGGATTGGCGATTGTTCCAGGAAGCATGAAGATCTTCTCCCTCCCGGGGCTGCACTTCAAGCCGTTGCGCGATCTCTCCGCACGTGCCGAAATTGCCCTCGCCTGGCGTAGGGGCGACAACACCCCGCAGATCGCGGGCCTCGTAGCGGCAGCACGGCTTGTCGCAGAACGAACACAAAGTCCGCCGCCCCCTACGCCGCCCGCTTCGCCAGCATCGCCCGCGCCACGCGCGAGCCGGTCGGCCGGCCCAGTGCCGCGCTGATGAAGGCACCGGCATCGATGAGCGCATCGAGGTCGACGCCGGTCGCGATGCCCTGGCCGTGCAGGAGGTACACCACGTCCTCGGTGGCGACGTTGCCGGTGGCACCCTTCGCATACGGACAGCCGCCCAGTCCCGCGACCGAGCTGTCGAAAACGGTCACGCCGAACTCGAGGGATGCGTAGACGTTGGCGAGCGCCTGTCCGTACGTGTCGTGGAAGTGGGCGGCGAGCTCGGCCACCGGCACGTCACGCGCAACCGCATCGAGCATCGCGAGGGTAGCCGCCGGCGTCCCCACGCCGATGGTGTCGCCCAGCGAGACCTCGTAACAGCCCATGTCGCGCAGCGCGCGCGCCACCCGCGCCACGGCGGTCGGGGCGATCGCGCCTTCGTAGGGACAGCCGATGACGGTCGACACGTAACCGCGCACGCGCACGCCGGCGTCGCGTGCCGCCTGCGCGACCGGCTCGAAGCGCACGAGACTCTCGGCGATCGACGCATTGATATTCCGGCGCGAAAACGTCTCCGACGCCGCGCCGAAAACGGCGATCTCCTCCACGCCGGCGGCAAGCGCCGCCTCCAGCCCCTTGAGGTTGGGCACGAGGAACGAGTAGGAAACGCCAGGCTGGCGGGTGATGCGCGCGTAGACGTCCGCCGCATCGGCCATCTGCGGCACCCACTTGGGCGAGACGAACGAGCCGGTCTCGATGGCGGTGAGGCCCGCGGCGGCAAGCCGATCGACGAGCTCGACCTTCACCTCGACCGCGATCACGTCCTTCTCGTTCTGCAGTCCGTCGCGCGGGCCGACCTCGACGATCTTCGCGCGCGCCGGCATCGCGGCCCGCACCGTGGCGCATTCCCTCGCTGCGCGCTCACTCGCCGTCACGCTTTGGCCACGGTGAACTCGACGAGCTCGGCGCCCTCGCTCACCTGCTCGCCAACCCCGAAGCGATAGCCGACGAGCCGTCCCGCCGCCGGGGCGGTGATGGTGTGCTCCATCTTCATCGCTTCGAGGATGAGGAGCGGCGCTCCCTTGACGACGTCGCTGCCGGGCTCCGCGAGCCAGGCGATGACCTTGCCCGGCATCGGCGCCGCGAAGCCACCCTCGACCCCGTGCCCCTCTCCGATGCCGGCGAGCGGATCGACGTACGTCAGCACGTGTACACCATCGGCGAGGAAGACGTGGCGGCGCTCGTCCTGGGCCACCACGCGCACGCTCTGCCGGATGCCATCGATGGCGAGGGCCAGGGCGCCGCTCGCATCCCGCATCGCCTCCACCGTGACCGTGGCGCCGCCGTCGACGCTCATGCGGGTCCCGGCGTCGGCGTAGTCGATCGTCACCGGGTGCTCGGTCTCGCCGTCGCGAAACACGAGCCGGCGCTGCGCGATCGCGTTCAGGCGAAAGGCGTCGGCGGCGCTCCACGGCGACCAACGATCATGGCCCTCGGCGCCCTTCCGAGCGGCGGTCGCCGCCTCGCCGTCGAGGATCGCCGCCGCCGCCGCGTAGAGGGCAATAGCGGGAACGCCGCGCGCCGGTGGAAACAGCGACGCCTGCTCGCGCTCGATGAGGCCGGTGTCGAGATCGGCGGTCGCGAAGGCGAGGCTCGCGACCAGCCGGCCCAGGAACTCGACGTTGCTCGCGACACCCACGATGCGGTACGCGGCCAGCGCCTCGCGCATCCGCGCCAGCGCGCGCGGGCGCGTCTCGTCCCACACGATGAGCTTGGCGATCATCGGGTCGTACCACGGCGTGATCGCGTCGCCCTCCTCGACGCCGGAGTCGACGCGCACGTGCGCGGACTCGGGCGGCGGCGACAGGTGAACGAGGCGACCGGTCGACGGCAGGAAGCCGCGTCCCGGATCCTCGGCGTAGATGCGCGCTTCCAGCGCATGGCCGTGGATCGCCAGCCGCTCCTGCGCGAGCGGCAACGGCTCGCCGGCGGCGACGCGAAACTGCCATTCGACGAGATCCTGGCCGGTGATCATCTCGGTGACCGGATGCTCGACCTGCAGGCGCGTGTTCATCTCCATGAAGTAGAAGCGTCCCGACGGTTCGGCGATGAACTCGACCGTCCCCGCCCCGACGTAACCGACCGCACGCGCGGCGGCCACCGCGGCAGCCCCCATCTCGTGCCGGCGCTCGACGGTCATACCCGGCGCCGGCGCCTCCTCCAGCACTTTCTGGTGGCGCCGCTGCACCGAGCAATCGCGCTCGAAGAGGTGCACGCAGTTCCCGTGCGTATCGGCGAACACCTGGATCTCGATGTGCCGGGGTCGCGTGATGTACTTCTCGATCAGCACCCGGTCGTCACCGAAGCTCGACAGCGCCTCGCGCTTGCACGACGCGAGCGCGCTGGCGAAGTCGGTGGACGCGCCGACGATGCGCATGCCCTTACCGCCGCCGCCGGCCGAGGGCTTGAGCAACACCGGATAGCCGATGCGATCGGCCTCCTTCTGCAGGAACACCTCGTCCTGCTCGCTGCCGTGGTAGCCCGGGACGAGCGGCACCGGTGCGCGCTCCATCAGCGCCTTGGCCGCGCTCTTGCTGCCCATGGCGCGGATGGCGGCCGCCGGCGGCCCGATGAAGACGATGCCGGCGGTCGCGCACGCGGTGGCAAATTCCTCGTTTTCGGAGAGGAACCCGTACCCCGGGTGGATCGCCTGCGCACCGGTGGCCTTCGCCGCATCGATGATGCGCCGGATGACGAGGTAGCTCTCGCGGGCCGGAGGCGGTCCGATCGCCACCCCCTCGTCGGCCAGGCGCACGTGGCGCGCCTGCGCATCGGCCGCCGAGAAGACGGCGACGGTGCGCACGCCCAACCGGCGCGCGGTGCGGATCACCCGGCAGGCGATCTCGCCGCGGTTGGCGATCAGGATCTTGCCGAACACGTCACATGCGGAAGACGCCGAACGACGTCTTCGCGATCGGTGCGTTCATCGATGCGGACAGCGCGAGCCCGAGCACGCGCCGGGTCTGCGCCGGATCGAGCACGCCGTCGTCCCACAGCCGCGCCGTGGCGTAGTACGGGTGCCCTTGCCGCTCGTACTGCGCGCGGATCGGCGCCTTGAACGCCTCCTCCTCGACGGCGCTCCACGCCTTGCCCTGCGCCGCGAGGCCATCGCGGCGCACGGTGGCGAGCACCGACGCCGCCTGCTCGCCGCCCATCACCGAGATGCGCGCATTGGGCCACGTCCACAGGAAGCGCGGACCGAACGCGCGTCCGCACATGCCGTAGTTGCCGGCGCCGAAGCTGCCGCCGATGATCACCGTGAACTTCGGCACGTTGGCGCAGGACACGGCGGTGACCATCTTCGCGCCGTGGCGGGCGATGCCCTCGTGCTCGTACTTGCGGCCCACCATGAACCCGGTGATGTTCTGCAGGAAGACGAGCGGGATGCCGCGCTGCGCGCACAGCTCGATGAAGTGCGCGCCCTTCTGCGCCGACTCGGAGAAGAGGATGCCATTGTTGGCGACGATGCCCACGGGATAGCCGTTGAGGTGGGCGAAGCCAGTGACCAGCGTGGCGCCGTAGCGCGCCTTGAACTCGTCCAGCGCGGAAGCGTCGACGATGCGCGCGATGATCTCGCGCACGTCGTAGGGCTTGCGCGGATCGGCGGGAACGACGCCGTAGATCTCCTCGGGATCGTACTGCGGCGCCAGCGGCTCGGTCAGCGACATGCCGGCCGCCTTGCGCGTGTTGAGGTTGGCGACGATCCGGCGGGCGATCGCCAGCGCGTGCGCGTCGTCGTCGGCGAGGTGGTCGGCAACGCCGGAAATGCGCGTGTGGACGTCGCCGCCGCCCAGTTCCTCCGCGCTCACCTCCTCGCCCGTGGCGGCCTTCACGAGCGGCGGTCCGCCCAGGAAGATCGTGCCCTGGTTCTTCACGATCACCGTCTCGTCCGACATGGCGGGCACGTACGCCCCGCCCGCGGTGCACGAGCCCATCACCACCGCGATCTGCGGGATGCCGTCTCCGGAGAGCGTGGCCTGGTTGTAGAAGATGCGCCCGAAGTGCTCGCGATCCGGAAAGACCTCGTCCTGCGCCGGCAGGAAGGCGCCGCCGGAGTCGACGAGATAGATGCACGGCAGCCGGTTCTCGCGCGCGATCTCCTGCGCGCGCAGGTGCTTCTTCACCGTCATCGGGTAGTACGTGCCGCCCTTGACCGTCGCGTCGTTGGCGACGAGCACGCACTCGCGTCCGGCTACGCGGCCGATGGCGGTGATGATCGACGCCGCCGGCACGTCGCCGCCGTACATGCCGTACGCCGCGAGCGGCGAGAGCTCCAGCAACGGCGAACCGAGATCGACCAGCGTGTCGATGCGCTCGCGCGGCAGCAGCTTGCCGCGGGCGAGGTGCTTCTGGCGTGCCGTGTCGCTTCCACCGCGCGCGACCTCGGCGGTCTTCGCCCGCAGATCGGCGACGAGCCCGCGCATGAGGTTCACGTTCGCGCGGAAGTCGTCGCTGCGCGGATCGAGCTTGCTGGCGAGCACGGTCATGGCTTGCGCGTCCGGTCGGGGGCATGCGGGCATCCCATCGGGGCGCACCCACAATCTGTCATTATGCCCGCGAATGGCGGGCGACCGCCGGATGCGGCGCGGCGGACGTGGCGCGCCACGTCGCCGGGCATGTAACAGTTCGCAACAAAATGCACGAGATGGAAACTTCGGACTCCCGGCACAATTCCCAGTCACGTCGACTCGCGCACGAGCCGACTCCGTCCGCCCCCCCCTCCTCCATGCCCGACGACACCACGCACCCGCCGCGCGAATCGGCGACGCAGACCCTCACCGCGTCGCCACCCCGACGCAGGCGCGGGGGCTGGGTCGTCGCCCTGGTGATCCTCGTGCTCGCTGCCGGCGGCTACCTCTGGTGGTCCGGACGCACGCCCGTGGCGCCCACGCCCGGCGGGCCAGCTTCCGGCGGGTTCGGCAAGACCGGCGATGCGGCGCGCCCGCTGCCGGTGATCGCCGAGCCCGTCCGTCGCGGCACGCTCGACGTCTACCTCAATGCGCTCGGCACCGTCACCCCCCGCAACCTCGTCACGGTAAAACCCCGGGTCGACGGGCAACTCATGAAGGTCCACTTCGCCGAAGGACAGATCGTCAAGGCAGGTGAACTCCTCGCCGAGATCGATCCGCGGCCGTTCGCCGTCCAGCTCGCGCAGGCGCAAGGCCAGCTCGCCAAGGACGAGGCGCAACTCGCCAACGCCAAGGTCGACCTCGAACGCTACCGGACGCTGCTCACGCAGGATTCGATCGCCAAGCAGCAGGTCGATACGCAGCAAGCGCTGGTGCGGCAGTACGAAGGGACCCTGGAGGCCGATCGCGGCGCCGTCGACAGCGCCAAGCTCCAGCTCTCGTATGCCCGGATCACCGCGCCGATCGCCGGGCGGGTCGGGCTGCGCCAGGTCGATCCCGGCAACATCGTCCACGCCTCCGACGCGAACGGCATCGTGGTCATCGCGCAGTTGCAGCCGATCGCGGTGATCTTTCCCATCCCCGAGGACAACCTGCCGCTCGTCATGCAGCGGCTCGCGCGCAAGGAAGTCACCGCCGTCGAGGCGTGGAACCGCGAAGGGAAGATCAAGCTCGCCACCGGGACGCTGGTCACCGCCGACAACCAGATCGACACCGCCACCGGCACGGTGAAGATGAAGGCCGAGTTCGCCAACACCGACTCGACGCTGTTCCCCAACCAATTCGTGAACGTGCGCATGCACACGCAAACGCTCGTCGATGCGACGCTGGTGCCGTCGGCGGCGATCCAGCGCGGCGCGCCCGGCACCTTCGTCTACGCGGTGAAGGATGACCGCAGCGTGACGGTGGCGCCGGTCAAGCTGGGCCCGGTGCAAGGCGACGTCACCGTCGTCACCGCCGGTGTCCAGCCTGGCACGCTCGTCGTCGTCGACGGCGCGGACAAGCTGCGCGAGGGGGCGCGGGTCGACCTCGTCACCCGCGAAGGGCAGGCGGTGGCGCCGCCAAAGCAGGGTCCCCGCGGACCGCGCACGGAAGGCGGCGGCGACCGGTCGGGGGCGGGCAGCAGCGGCAAAACGAAGGGCCCACCCGCGAAGTGATCGCCGGGCACCGCGCTCGCGCCTCGCCATGAATCCGTCGCGCCTCTTCATCCTGCGGCCGGTCGCCACCACGCTCCTCATGGTGGCGATCCTGCTCGCCGGGATCGTCGCCTACCGGATCCTGCCGCTCTCCGCATTGCCGGAGGTGGACTACCCGACGATCCAGGTGGTGACGCTCTACCCCGGGGCGAGCCCCGAGGTCGTCACCTCGTCGATCACGGCACCACTCGAGCGGCAGTTCGGGCAGATGCCCGGCCTCGACCAGATGTCGTCGACGAGTTCCGGAGGCGCCTCGGTCATCACGCTGCGCTTCGCGCTGTCGCTGCCGCTCGACGTTGCCGAGCAGGAGGTACAGGCGGCGATCAACGCCTCGGCCAACCTCCTCCCCGCCGACCTGCCGAATCCGCCGATCTACAACAAGGTCAATCCGGCCGACGCGCCGGTGCTGACGCTGGCGCTCACCTCGAAGACGCTGCCGTTGCCGAAGCTGCAGGACCTCGCCGATACGCGCATCGCGCAGAAGATCTCGCAGCTCCCCGGCGTGGGCCTCGTCTCGATCAGCGGCGGGCAGCGCCCCGCCGTGCGCATCCAGGTCAACCCGCGCGCGCTCGCCGCCTACGGGCTGTCGCTGGAGGACGTGCGCACCTCGATCGCCAACGCCAACACCAATCAGGCGAAAGGAAGCTTCGATGGCCCGCATCGGGCCAGCACGATCGACGCCAACGACCAGTTGAAGTCCGCCGACGAGTACCGGCGGCTCATCATCGCTTACCGCAACGGCGCGCCGATCCGCGTGCAGGACGTGGCCGACACCGTCGACGGCGCCGAGAACGTGTACCTCGCCGCGTGGGCGAACCGCACCCCGGCGATCATCCTCAACGTGCAGCGCCAGCCCGGCACCAACGTGATCGAGGTCGTCGATCGCGTGAAGGCGCTCTTACCGCAGTTGCAGGCGTCGCTGCCGGCAGCCGCGGAGATGGCGCTCCTCACCGACCGCACGGTGACCATCCGCGCCTCGGTCGCCGACGTGCAGTTCGAGCTCCTGCTCGCGGTCGCGCTGGTGGTGATGGTGATCTTCCTGTTCCTGCGCAACGTCGCCGCCACCGCGATCCCCAGTGTCGCCGTGCCGCTCTCGCTGGTCGGCACCTTCGGCGTCATGTACTTGGCCGGCTTCTCGATCAACAACCTGACCCTGATGGCGCTCACCATTGCCACCGGCTTCGTGGTCGACGACGCGATCGTGGTGATCGAGAACATCGCCCGTTACGTCGAGCAGGGAGAGCACCCGCTCGACGCGGCGCTCAAGGGAACGGCGCAGATCGCCTTCACCATCATCTCGCTGACCGTCTCGCTCATCGCCGTGCTGATCCCGCTGCTCTTCATGGGCGACGTCGTCGGCCGGCTCTTCCGCGAATTCGCGATCACGCTGGCGGTGGCGATCCTCATCTCGGCGGTGGTGTCGCTCACCCTCACCCCGATGATGTGCGCAAAGCTCCTCCGCCATACGCCCGTCGCGCAACAAGGCTGGTTCTACCGCTGGAGCGGCGCCTGGTTCGACCGCGTGATCCACCGCTACGGGCAGATGCTCGGCTGGGTCCTCGATCGCCAGTTCGCCACCCTCCTCGTCGCCATCGCCACGCTGGTCCTCACCGTCGTGCTGTACGTGCTGATCCCCAAGGGCTTCTTCCCGGTGCAGGATACCGGCGCCATCCAGGGCATCTCGGAGGCGGCGCAGACGATCTCGTTCCCGGTCATGAGCGACAAGCAGCGGGCGCTCGCCGACGTGGTGCTCACCGATCCCGCGGTGGCGAGCCTCACCTCGTTCATCGGCGTCGACGGCACCAACGCCACGCTCAACAGCGGGCGCATGCTGATCAACCTCAAGCCGCGCCGCGACCGCGACGCGACCGCGAGCGAAGTGATCCGCCGTCTGCAGCCGAAGCTCCACGAGGTCGAGGGGATCACGCTGTACATGCAGCCCGTGCAGGATCTCACCATCGAGGATCGGGTGAGCCGCACGCAGTACCAGTTCACGGTCGAGGCCGCCGATCTCGCGACGCTGAACGAGTGGGTGCCGAAGCTCGTCACACGACTGCGCACGAGCCCGGTGCTGGCCGACGTCGCCTCCGATCTGTCCGCCGACGGCCTGCAGGCATTCGTCGACATCGACCGCACGACGGCGAGCCGGCTCGGCATCACGCCTGCCGCCATCGACGCCGCGCTGTACAACGCCTTCGGGCAGCGCTTGGTTTCGACCATCTTCACGCAGACCAACCAGTACCGCGTGGTGCTCGAGGTGCAGCCCGAGTTCCAGCGCGGCCTGGG
>JADZAQ010000033.1 GCA_020852555.1 Burkholderiales bacterium | reverse complement strand
GCTGCGCGTTCACTGCGGCGCACACATCACCACCGGCGGGTCGCCGTAGCCTTCGGCGATGTAGCCCTTGGCCACCATCGCCGCCTGCACATCGGCGCGCGTCGTATAGCGGTGATTGGAGTCGCGCCGATGGTTCCACGTGCGGTAGACGGGTACCGTGGAAGCGGGGCAGCGTCCGGTCGCTCCATCGGCAGGGTAGACCGCGAAGACCGCATCGGACTCCCAGATCCAATCCTTGAACCGGTCCCTGACTTGCGCGCACTCGGTCGGCGAGGCGCTGTAGAAGTGCGAATCGAGACCCGCCGCCGGGTCGCCGTAGAAGCGGCAGACCGGAGTCACGCTGCCATTCCGCGGGACGTCGGGAGCGAGCACGGTGAAGGTCTGTCCCGTGCGCGCCCACCCTTTGAAGAAGCCGCTATCGAGCTTCGCGATCTCGCTTGCGTTGGCGGTGATGAAGTAGTGGTCGAACTCGGCGTGGTAGAACTCGACCACGGTTTGCGTGGGCAGGCCGCCGGCCGGCACGCGGGCTCCGTAGAGAAACTGGCAGCCGGCAACGTCGTCGGCACGCAGCGTTTGCTGGTACACCGCGGTGTTGTACGCCGTGTACGGTGCCCCGGCCATGACGGCGGCCTGGACGTCGCTATGGTTGAGGCCTATCACATGCCCTGCCTCGTGGGTGGCCATGCCGTCGAGGATCGTGAAGTCGCTCACCTGGCCGGGATGGAGGACGATGTCGGCTTCCACGATGGTGTACGTTCCGCCACTGCCGGTGTACCAGTAGCGCGTCGCCGCCGGATTGGCGATGCTTCCCGACCAGCCGACCACGCTGACCCCATCGAGGTCGTTCGGGGTCGCCGAGGAGGTGCCCCCGTAGACCGCCGTGACGTCGCACGCTGCGCTCCATTTGGCAAACGCGCCATGCACGATCGCCACCACCGCTGCGGGATCCGCCCAGGCCGGTGCTCCGGCCGGGTTGTAGAACCACTGCACGGTGCCCGGCCAGCGGCTGACCGGCTGGTAGGTCAGATACTTCGGCTCGGGCAACGGTACCGGACCCGGCAGCGGAATCACCTCGACGTCACTCACCCCGGCCGGGGCCATGGCTTGCGCGAACGCAGCAACTCCCGGAAGGCCAAGCATCGCGGCCAGCCCATACCGGAGCAGCGTGCGCGCGTCCTGCGCCGACCTCATGGCGCGCACATCACGACCCCCAGTTCGCCGTACCCTTCGGGAATCCACCCCTGGCCGAGCATCGTCGAGCGCACGTCGAGGCTCGTCGTATAGCGGTGATTTGGCGCCGCTCCGTGGCCGTTGTTGTAGAGGCGATAGACGGGTGTCGTACCGGCGGCGCAGTTCCCCGCGGTATCGGGTACCGGCACCGCGAAGACCTCGCCTTCGAACTGCCAGTTCGGATTGGCCTTGACGGTGGCGCATTCGCTGGCGCTCGGCGTGTAGAAGTGCGAGCTCTTGGGACCGAACGCGGTGCTGAAGAAGCGGCATACCGCCTTCGCGTTGGCCGGGAAATCGGCGTACACGGGAATCGAGCGCCCGGTGCGCGCCCAGCCGGCGAAGGTGCCGTTGTCGAGCTTGGTGATCTCGTCGGCGATGCTGGTGATGAAGTAGTGGTCGAAGGCTGCGTGGTAATACTCGATCGCGGTGGTCTTCACGCCTGGATCGGCGGTTGTGCGGAAGCTCTCGACGACGCCGACGTTGTCCTCGGACAGGCTGTTGGGTGCGACGGCGCCGATGCCCAGCCCCCGCTTGGCGAAGCCGGCGAGGCACCGGTCGCGATCGGCGGCATCCTGCGCCTGCATGACCGCGAGCAGCGCATCGCGCGCGTCGACGAACGTCGGATCGAGCGGAATCAGCTTCAAGCTCGCCACGAGGTAGCGCTTCATGCGTTCCTGCGCCTGCGTAAAGCTCAGGCGGCCGGTGTCGTTGAGGAGGTTGCTGTAGCACTCCCACAGCATCGATGCCCACACCTCGCCCGCGTTGTGCACCTCGGAATTGGGCGCTGTGCTGCCGGTGGGAGACATCGGCGGCGTCGCGGGCAGCGGCTGGTCGTCGGTGATGTGCCGGAAGGTGAGCGGGTTCTTGCCCATGTCGCGCGTGTATGGATAGCGGCGCAGTCCATAGTAGTACGCGTTGTTGAGCACGTCGGGTGCGAAGTCCGGGCCGGCGCGCGGGTACGGCGTATCGGGATACACGCCGTTGAAGCTCGCGTTGGCGGGCAGGTTCCGATCTTCCTCCTTGACGAGCAGCAGCATGGCGATGAAATCCGACCAGCCCTCGCCCATCCCGCGTCCCTGCGCGGCATTGAGGCCGTTGCTATTGCCGATGAGACGATTGGTGAGGTAGTGCCCCCATTCGTGCGCGACGACGGTGTTGTCGAACGAGCCGTCGCGCGGCTGTCCGGACTGCCGGGCGAGCCGCACGGCGACGCCTTGCGCGAGTTGGGCCCTGATGGCATTGCCGTCGTCGAGCGAGACCGACAGGACGGGGATGGTGATCGTCGGATCGGTTCCGGCCATGCCGGGTGCGCCGGGAGCGACGTTGTTCACGATGAGCACGGCGGCGGCGCCGGCGTTCTGCGCGTTCTTCGCCTTCACGACGAAGGTGCACACCCCGCGATCGATGAGCGCGATCTTGCCGGCGATGGCGGCGGGGTTGGTCAGTGCGGTGCAGCCGTCGGTCGTGGTCGGGCCATCGCTGTTGCTGGCGTCGAGGGCGGCCACGACCGCTCCCGTGAGGTCGAAGGCCTGCGGCCCGAACTCTGCCGTATTCGAGTTCTTGACGCCGGCCAGCGGCGCCGGCGCCTGCACCTTGGCGAGCGACACGGTCGAGGTCCACAGGAACATGCGCATGCGCGGCCGCTGTCCGTCGGGCGGCGTGAACATGTTGGCGTTGTTGCTGCCGGAGTAGTCCTGGGCCTCGGCATAGATGCTGTCGTTGCCGACGCCGCCACGGTTGAAGTTGTTGGCCTGCGCGTTGCGCGCCGTTTCGTCGAAGCCCGCGTCGTAGAACCAGTCGTGCAGATAGTTGATGGTGTAGAAGAGGTTGGTGACGACCGAATTCACCTGCATCCGATTGGCGTTGGGCGCCAGGGCATGGTCGTAGGCATGGTCGAAGGTCTGGGGCGCGGTCGTGCAGGCGTGCAGATCGCCGTCGACGGGCAGGGCGAGGTTGCACTCGTCGGTGCCGGGTGTGCCGAAGCCGTCGGGCTCCAGCATGTTGGTGAATGCCTCGACGTTGTTGCCGATGGTGCGGGTGGCGGAGTCGGCGAGCCACGGATCGTTGCGCGAGAACGGGGCGTTGGAGAGCGTGACGAGGTTGCGCGGCTGGATCGTCGGCTGGTAGCCGTCGGGCTGACCGGTGGGATGCGGAAAGCCGCCACGCCCGCCGGGTCCGGGCAGCGGCAGGTACGGCGCGTTCGGCTCGGCGTAGACGCGATAGCCAAACGCCGCGTCGACGGTGAGATCGTTGCGGAAGAGGACCGCACCGTCGCTGGCGGCGACGACGTACGAGTACGCATCGGTGCCGCGCCGCGACGCGGGATCGTTCACCTGTACCTCGACGTACCACGCGGCGACCAGGCGATCGGGCAGCCGATACCACACGCGCTTGACGCGCAGCGGCGCGGCGAGCGTCTCGCCTTTGCGGCCCACCGTCGTCGCCGGAGCCGCGAGCCATTCGTAGCCGCCTTCTTCGCGCTGATGCACGAATTGCGACGCGACATCATCGGCAAAGCCCTGCTCGGCGAGCACAACGCCGATGGCGACGTCGCGGCTCGCTGCGGAGGCAGCGACGCGCTCACCGTCGGGTGCGCCGACGGCGTAGCCGCCGATCGCCACCAGCGCGCCCTGGCGATCGACGAGCACGCTCACGGCCTCGCGCCACACCTCGATGCCGTCGACTTCGTTGCGGAAGCGCACGATCGATGCGCCATCGGCGAGCACGGCACGCTCGACGAGCGGCAGCGCCTCGACTTCGGCAGCGCGCAGGCGATAGAGATCGGCGGCGGCGGCGAGGTAGCCGCGCGCACGGTCGACGTCGTCGGTGACCGCGAGGCGCTTGGCCAGCGGGACGGCACCCTGCGCACCGCGCGCCCGGTCGAGATCGCGCGCCCAGAGGAACTTCGGCACGCGCAGCTGCGCATCGACACTGACCCCCGGGGCCGCCGCGAGGGGTGCGGCGGCAGCGACCGCGGCGGGCCCCTGGCGCAGCGCATCGTAGTTCGGCAGTTCGCGCGTCGCGCCGACCAGGGGAAGTATGAGGAGGCCGGCCACCGCCGCGGTGATGGCGGTGCGCCGGGTACGCGCGGTGCTGCGGACGTGCTCGATCATGACAGAGTGCTCCGAGGCTTCGTGGGCCGAAGCCCCTTGGTCAGCGGGAAAGGCCGATAGTTTAGGCGACGTGACGCGTCACAATGGAAACCGCACGCGCACCGCGAGGCCACGTCCGTCGGGCCCGTCGGCGAGCTCGACGGTGGCCCGGTGCGCTTCGGCGATCCGCCGCACGATGGACAGGCCGAGGCCGCTGCCCTTGGCATCGCCGGTGGCGCGGGCGAGGCCGGTCGTGTCGGTGACCCGGTAGAAGCGCTCGAAGACGCGCTCGCGCTCGGTGGCGGGGATGCCCGGCCCGGTGTCGACGATCGACAGCGAGATCTCGCCGGCGCGGCGATCGACCGCGACGTCGACGCGCCCACCGGCCGGCGTATAGCGCAGCGCGTTGTCGAGGAGGTTGCCGACGAGCGTCGCAAGGCTCGCCGCATCGGCGGGCAGCGTCACCTCGGCGGCGCGGGCGAGCCCCAGATCGATGCCCTTGTCTTCGGCGAGTGCGGCCCGCGCGACGATCGCGTCGCGCACGATCGCCGCGAGATCGACCGGCTGCGCGTCACGCGCCGGTGCGCCGGGTTCGAGGCGCGCCATCGTCAGGAGCTGGTCGACGAGGTGCGACGCGCGATCGATCCCGGCCGTGAGCGCACCGAACGCTTCATCGCGCTCGGGCCCTTGCGGCGTGCGCTTCGCGACTTCCGCCTGAAGCTTCAGTGCAGCAAGCGGCGAGCGCAACTCGTGCGCCGCATCGGCGGTGAAGCGTCGTTGCGCGGCGAGCGCCTCGTCGAGGCGCGCGAGCAGCGCATTGAGGCTCTGGCCGAGTGGCTTCAGCTCGCTCGGCATGTTGGCGACGACGAGCGGCGCCATGGCATCGGGGCGCCGTTTTTCCACGGCGCGCGACATCGCGTTGAGCGGCTTCAAGCCCAATCCCACGCTATGCCAGATGAGGACGCCCAGGATCGGAATGAGGGCAACGAGCGGCAACAGCGTGCGCAGCGCCGTCTGCGTCGCGATCGCGCGGCGCTCATCCAGCGCGTGCGCGACCTGCAGCACGTGCGCACCCTGCACGTGCGTATACACGCGCCACTCGCGACCGTCGCGCAGGACGTTGCTGTACCCCTCCTGGGCGGGTACCGGCAACTCTGCCCCCGGACGCGTCCAGTACACGAGCACGCCGTCGCGATCCCAGATCTGGGTGACGATCTCGGCGACCTCGCTCTGCGGTCGGTAGCCCGGCGGCTGCAGCGATGGCGAGCGTCCGCGGATGAGGTCGTCGATGCGCGTCGAATACGCGAGTTGCTTCAGCTGCAAGTCGAAGAGGTCGCCGACCTCGCGCTGTGTCTCCCGATAGGTGAGCCAGGTGGCGAGCATCACCACACCGCACAGACCGACGAGGAGATAGGCGAGGAGCGTGCGGCGGATCGAGCCCATGTCGAGGTGCGGCCGCGGTCAAGCGCGTTCGATTACGTAGCCCACGCCACGGATCGTGCGGATCGCGGTGGCGCCGAGCTTCTTGCGCAGGTTGTGCACGTGCACTTCCACCGCGTTGCTCTCGACCTCCTCGCCCCATCCATAGAGCTTCTCCTCGAGTTGGGCTTTGGACAGCGCCGTGCCGGGCCGCTCGAGGAGGGCGGCGAGGAGCGCGAATTCGCGCACCGAGAGATCGACGAAGGTGGCGCCGAGGGTAACCGTGCGCGACGTGGGGTCGAGCGCCAGGTCGCCGTTGCGCAGCACGTTATCCTCCCGCGCGATGTCCCGCCGCAGGAGGGCGCGCATGCGGGCGCCGAGTTCGTCCAGGCTGAAGGGCTTCACGAGGTAGTCGTCGGCGCCGGCATCGAGCCCCGCGACGCGATCGGCCACGGCGTCGCGCGCCGTGATCACGAGCACTCGCACCTTGCTGCCGGCACGGCGCACTTCCTTCAGGAGATCGAGGCCGCTCTTGCGCGGCAGCCCAAGGTCGAGCAGGACGAGGCCGTAGGCGTCGCGCGCCGTGTCGAGGGCGAGCTTGCCGGCAGCACCGTCACGAACCCACTCGACCTTGTAGCCATCCTGCGTGAGCGCGGTCTCGACACTGCGGCCGATCATGGGATCGTCTTCGACGAGGAGGATGCGCATGGGATCTTCGCTGCGGATGCGCGATGCACGCCAACATAACACTATAGGCGGCGCAGCTTTGCGTCGCCTTAAGGCGGTGCGTCAACGGTGCGCCGCCCCGGCGGCGAGCTTCCACCAGAGCACCGACGATCCCCAGGCGACGAGGAACAGCGCGACGATCGCGTAACCCAGGACGCCGAAGTCGATCGCGCCGATCGTCTCCGCGACGCGTCCCTGCACCCCGGAGAGCTCCACAACCACCTGCGCGAGTTGCACGCTCCCGATCGCGAAGGCGACGACGATCGACACCGCCGTCGTCGCGATGTTGTAGAAGATCTTGCGCAGCGGATTGAGGAAGGCCCAGCCGTAAGCCTTGGTCATCAGCACGCCGTCGGTCGTGTCCATCGCCGACATCCCGGCGGCGAAGAGGAGCGGCAGGCACAGCACCGCCACGACGGGCAGGCTGCCCGCGGCCGCTCCCGCCGTCATCGCCAGGAGCGCCACTTCCGACGCGGTGTCGAAGCCCAGGCCGAAGAGGAGCCCCAACGGGTACATCTGCCAGCCATGGTCGATCCATTTCGACAGGCGCCCGCCGAACAGGCGATTCACGAACCCGCGCCGCGCGAGGAGGTCGTCGAGGTGCGCGTGGCTGTGCGTGCCGGCGCGCGCGCGCTTCCAGACCCCGACGAGGTCCAGGAGCACGACGAGGTTCAGCGCGGCGATGAGCACGAGGAACGTCCCGGAGACCGACGCGCCGATGAGGCCACCCCATTCCTGCAACTGTGGCATCCGGCGCGCCACGAATCCGGCGGCGAGCGCCACCGCGAAGGCGAGGACGAGCACGATCGACGAGTGCCCGAGCGAGAAATAGAAGCCGACGCCGAGCGGCGAACGTCCCTTCTGCAGCAGGAAGCGCACGGTGTCGTCGATCGCCGCGATGTGGTCGGCGTCGAAGGCGTGGCGAAGGCCGAGAAGGTAGGCGACGAAACCCAGGCCGACCATGCTCGGATGATCCCGCGCGTAATACAGGTACAGACCCCAGCCGGCAGCGTGCAAGCCGGCGACGACGCCGTAGTAACCGGCGAGGCTGCGCCACTGCCCCGACGTGAACGTCGGCCGGGGCGCTGTCGGGAAATGCCGATTCAATTGAGGAAATCGGGTCGGATGACACCGGGCAGCCACAGCGGGATCTGCGGCCAGATGATCATGGCGAAGAGCACGAGCAGCATCGGCACCAGCATGATCAGCGTGTCCTTCAGTGCGTAGCGCAAGCGCACCTTGGCGATCGCGCACGACACCATGAGGCACATGCCGTACGGGGGCGTCACGAGACCGAAAGCAAGCGCCACGATACTGATCATGGCGAATGACACGGGATGCATGTCGACCGACGCGGCGAGCGGCTGCAGCGTGGTCCCGACGATGATGATAGCCGGGATCGCGTCGAGGAAACAGCCCACGACGAGGAATACGAAGACGATGAAGACACCAACGCCGATCGGCCCCATTCCCCAGTCGGTCACGTTGGCGAGCAGCGCCTTCGGGATCTGATAGTAGGCGAGGAGCCAGCCGAAGACCGATGCCGTGCCGACGCAGAAGAGCGCGACGGCGGAGAGCTTGCCGGTCTCGAGGAGCGCCACCCAGGCTTGCTTCATGCCCATTTCGCGATACACGAGGAGCGAGAGCACGGCCGCGTAGATCACCGCCGCCGCCGCCGACTCGGTGGCGGTGAACCAGCCGACCAGAATGCCGCCGACGATGATGACGGGCGTCAGCAGCGCGGGGATGGATATCAACGCTGCCTGCATGAATTCCTTGAGGCTCGCGCGTGGGTACGTCGGATAGTGGCGCAGCTTCGCGTACGCGTGGACGGTTGCCATCTGCGCGAGCCCGATGAGGAGCCCCGGGATGACCCCCGCGAGGTACAACGCGCCGATCGACACCTGCAGCACGCCGCCCCAGACGATCATCAGGATCGACGGCGGGATGATCACGCCGAGCACCGCGGACACGGCGGTGATCGCGATCGAGAACGACAGGTCGTACCCCTCCTTGACCTGCGCCTCGATGAAGATCTTGCCCTGACTCGCGGCGTCGGCCGTCGAGCTCCCCGAAATGCCGGCGAAGAATACCGAGAGCAGCACGTTGATCTGCGCGAGCGCGCCGGGAAAATTTCCGACCATCGTTCGGGACAGGTGCACGAGGCGGTCGGTGATGCCGCCGACGTTCATCAGATTGGCGGTCAACAGAAAGAAGGGCACCGCGAGCAGGATGAACGAGTTATAGCTCTTGAAGGTCGTGTTGAAGATCACGATCGGTGACAGCCTCGGCTCGATGATGAGCACCGGCAGGCAGGCGAGCCCGAGCGCGAATGCGATCGGCACCCGCAGGATCATGAGCAGGAAGAAGCCGCCGAAGAGCCAGATCGCGGCCATGCCCGGCGAGAGCGCCGCCTGCGTCATATGAGGCTCCCCCTGCCGAGGTCGCGCTCCTCGCGCACGAGATCCTCGGCGGTCGGCCCGAAGCGCACGATGCGGATGTCGTGGAGCAGGCGCTGAATGCCGAAGACGACCCAGGTGACGCCGGTGAGCGGCCAGGCCACGAAGATGAAGCCCATCGGCAGTTCGGCCAGCTCGGAGGTCTGGTTCCAGCCGAACATCAGGAACGCGTAGCCGTACCAGACGAAGACGAGCGCGAACACCAGCACGAAGATCATCGACACGATGCGCAGGATGGCGTCGGTGCGCGGCGCAAGCTCGGGCAACACGTCGACTTCGAAGTGAGTCGCTTCGCGCACGCCGATCATCGCGCCGAGCATCACCATCCAGATGAAGAGGAAGCGCGCCATCTCTTCGGTCCAGATCCACGCGGGGATGAGCGGCGTGTAACGCGCGATCATCTGCAAGGTGACCGGCAGCACGAGCAGCGCCACGCTTATCCCCAGCAGGACGTTGAGGATGCGGGCGTAATGGTGGATGAGCCTGGACATGTGTGTCTCCGACCGGGTGGGCACGAAAAAGCCGGCGCGAGGACGCGTGGGTGCCTCGCGCCGGCCGCTGCCCGTGATGCCTACATGCCCTTGATCTTCTTGTAGATCTCGGTGGCGCCGATCTCCTTCGCGTAATCGGCGAGGACGGGTTCGGCGAGCTTGGTCATCTGCACCTTGTCGGGGAACGGGATCAGCTTGAGCCGACCCGCCTTCTCCATCGCCTCCAGCTTCTTGGAATCCTCGCCGGATTCGAGCTGCCGCCCGTAGGTGCCCGCCTCCTTGCCGGCCTTGAGGATCGCCGCCTGCAGGTCCGGCGGCAGCTTCTTGAACGTCTTGCCGGAGAAGCAGATCGGACGGATCGTGATGGCGTGCTGCGTCAGCATCAGGTTCGGCGCCACTTCGTAGAACTTCATCGCCTCCACCCCGGCGGCCTCGTTGTCGCCGGCCGAGATGACGCCGTTCTGGATCGCGTTGTAGATCTCGTCGTAGGCGATCACGGTCGGCGACATGCCGATCGCCGCGAACGTCTTGCTCCAGATCGGCGCGCCCTGCACGCGGATCTTGAGACCCTTCATCTCCTGGAGGTTGCGCACCGGCTTGTTGGCGAAGATGTTGCGGGTGCCGCCTCCCGAGAAGCCGATGAGCATCACGTCGCCCTTGGCCGCGACCTCGTCGGCGATGGGCTTCAGCGTGTCGGCGTCGATCACCTTGTTCCAGTGGTCGACGTCGCGGAACAGGAAAGGCGCATCGATGAACGGCGCCGCCTTGCTGAACGTCGACATGTGCGCCGGCGACACGATGCCGTAGTCGACCGACACCCCCTGGTTCATGAACGCGAAATAGTCCTTCTCGAGGCCGAGCTCGCTGTTCTTGTGCAGGACGAAGTTGACCGGCTTACCGTAGTACTTGACGACGAGTTCCTGGAAGCGTACGAGCGCGCGGTTGAAGGCGTGGTCGTCGTTGAACTGCACCGCGCCGTGCAGCGTGATGGGGGCCTGTGCGAACACCGCGGCCGATGCCACGAGGCCGAGCGCAAGCGCACCGCCGACGAACGTGCGGATGAGAGCTTTCATGGAAATCCTCCTCTGGTCGATGGCGAATCACCCAGCGGCGCGTACGGCCGCGACGGCCGTCGACGCTTCTATCGGGCGATGCGACCGATTGTTCGGGGATCCCGTGGCCGTGTCAACACGAATCGCGTTGTGCCTTGCACCATCGGCGCCTGTTCGGCGCCGCCTGCCTCGCGGCGAGCGACGGCGCGGC
>JADZAQ010000032.1 GCA_020852555.1 Burkholderiales bacterium | reverse complement strand
CGGGTGCCGGCAAATCGATCCTTCTCGATGCGCTGGGCCTTCTGCTCGGCGATCGCTTCGACGCCGGGCAATTGCGCGCCGGCACCGAGCGCGCCGAGCTGGCCGCCACCTTCGACATCGACGACGTTCCTGCCGCGGCCGCCTGGCTCGCCGACCAGGCACTCGCCGCCGATGGCAGCGACGTCCTGCTGCGACGCGTGCTCGATGCGCAAGGGCGCAGCCGCGCGTGGATCAACGGCCGGCCGGCCACGCTCGCGCAATTGAAGGCGCTGGGCGAGATGCTGGTGGCGCTGCACGGCCAGCACGCGCACCAGACGCTGGGGCAGCCCGAGACGCAGCGGGCGCTGCTCGATGCCTTCGGCGGCTTCACGAGCCTCGCCGCCGCGGTGGGTGAGCGCTGGCGCGCGTGGCGAAGCGCGGTCGAACGTCGCGACGCCGCGCAATCGGCGGCCGCGGCGACCGCCAACGAGCGCGAGTTCCTGGAAGAGCGGCGTCGCGAGCTGGCTTCGCTCGCCGTCAGCGAGGCCGAATGGCGCGAACTCGCCGCCGCCCAGTCGCGCCTCGCGCACGCGGCGGAACTGATCGGCCTCGCCAGCGAAGCGGCGGGCGCGCTGGCCGATGCCGACGACTCGCTCGCCGCGCGGCTGGCGCAGCTCCTCGCCCGCTTGCGCGCCGCCGTCGTGCACGACCCGGCGCTGGAGACGGTGGTGGATCTGCTCGAACCCGCCCACATCGAGCTCGCCGAGGCGGCGCGGGCGTTGCACGACTACCAGCGCCGACTCGACCTCGATCCGGGCGAACTCGCCCGCGTCGAGCAGCGGCTCGCCGCGCTCCACGACGTCGCCCGCAAGCATCGCGTCAGGCCCGAGGCGCTACCCGCGCTCCTCGCCGAGACCGAAGCTCGCCTCGCCGCGCTGTCGGAATCGGCCGATGCCCAGGCGCTGGCCGAGCGCGCGGCCAAGGCGGAACGCGATTACCGCGAGGCCGCCGGCCAACTGTCGAAGAAGCGGCGCTTCCACGGCAACGAGCTCGCGCATCGCGTGACCGATGCCTTGCAGGCACTGGCCATGAGCGGCGGCCGCTTCGAGGTCGCGCTCGAGCCCAGCGGCAATCCCGCGAGTTTCGGCCTCGACGATGTCGAATTCCAGGTCAGCGCGCACCCGAAACAGGCCGTGGGCCCGCTCGCCAGGGTCGCGTCGGGCGGCGAGCTCTCGCGGATGGCGCTCGCGCTGTCGGTCGTGGCCAGTGAGGCGGGTTCGGTACCGACGCTGGTCTTCGACGAGGTGGACAGCGGCATCGGCGGCGGCGTCGCGGCGACCGTCGGCCGGCTCCTGCAAACGCTCGGCGCCCGACGGCAGGTGCTATGCGTGACGCACCTGCCGCAGGTCGCGGCCTTCGCCGATGCGCATTACCGGGTGACCAAGGCCGGCACCGCCGATGGCGTCACCAGCGAGATCGACGTGCTCGGCGGTGCGATGCGTATCGAGGAACTGGCACGCATGCTGGGCGGCAGCGAGATCACCGCCAAGACGCGCGCCCACGCGCGGGAGCTCCACGCCCAGCATCGGCGGGCCGGGTAGCCCGCCGGCTCAGCCGCGCGGGTTGCGATTGGCGGCGAGCTTGCCCTGGGTACGCTTGCTGCCGGCGACCTTGGCGCTGGACGACTTGCCGGTCGCCGTCTTGCCGGCAGCCTTGCCGGGTGCCTTGCCCCGCGTCTTGTGCACCGCCGGGCGGAACATCGCGGCCGGCGCCGCTTCACCGGTCTCGAGCCAGTACTTCACGCGCTGTGCATCGGTCACGCGTGCGAGCTTGCCGATCGAATCGAGCAGCACGATGACCACCGGGCGGCTCGCGATGTTGGCGAGCATCACCACGCAGCGGCCCGCCTCGCGGATATAGCCGGTCTTCTGCAGCTGGATGTCCCAGGCGTCGTTCTTCACGAGCGCATTGGAATTGTTGAAACCGAGCGTCTGGCCGGTGGACGACACCTCGACCCGATGCGCCGGGGTGGTCGAGAATTCGCGGATCTCGGGGTACGCGGCGGCGGCGCGCACCAGCTTGGCGAGGTCGTTCGCGGTGGATACGTTCTTGGGCGAGAGTCCCGTCGCATCGTCGTAGTGCGTACTCGTCATGCCGAGCGAGCGCGCCTTCTCGTTCATGGCGGCGACGAATGCCAGCTGGCCGCCCGGATAATGCCGCCCGAGCGAGGACGCCGCCCGATTCTCCGACGCCATCAGGGCCAGATGCAGCATCTGCTCGCGCGACAGGGTCGCCCCCATGTGCAGGCGTGACCGGCTGCCCTTGAGGTAGTCGAAATCGCCCATGTCGACCTCGAGCTGCTCGTCCATCGGCTGCTTCGCATCGAGCACCACGACGGCGGTCATGAGCTTGGTGACCGACGCGATCGGCGTGACCTCGTCGGCCGCCTTGCTGTAGACCGCGGTCCCGTCGGCGGCATCGATGACGATCGCATTGGCGGAGGCGAGCTTCAGCTTGGAGCTGTCGAGGGCCGGGGCCGCCAGCACAGGCGCGGCAAGGAAGCCTGCAAAAACAAGGGGGAGGACACGATTCATGAGACGGCGTCGAGCAATGGGCACGGCGTGGGTTATCGCACGGTTCGCGGCCCGCGGTCAATCCCGCCGATGCATTCACGACCGATTCCCAAGGTCTCCCGAGGACACTTCCTGTCTCCGGCGGCCCGGTGGGGCACCGCGTGGGCGGCGACCGCGCGGCCGCCGGGCGGAAGGCGCCCAGTCGCCCGCGCGAGCCGGCCGTGGCCGTCGAGCGTCAACCGCGGCGGCGGGTGAACCACTCCGCGCCGCCGTAGCCGACGACGAGCATCAGCGTACGCACGCAGCCGTAGGCGATCCAGGTGAGCGCCTTCGACGCGCGGCTGCGCGCGCTCCAGTGCTCCGGCTCGACGTGGCGGGTTCCGGTCTCGATCAGCGCCTGCAACTCGATGCGCAGTTCGTCGGCAAAGCGCGCGTCACGCACGAACACGTTCGCCTCGCGCGCCATCAGCAGCGAATACGGATCGATGTTCGACGAGCCGACCGTCGCCCAGCGATCGTCGATCACCGCCACCTTGGCGTGCAGGAACGAGCGGTGGTATTCGGCGATCGCCACGCCCGCTTCGAGGAGCTGGCCGTACAGCGCCCGCGACGCGTAGTGCAGCAGGCGGTACTCGACGCGCGCCTGCAGGAGCAGCGTCACCTTCACCCCGCGCTGCGCCGCCGCCGTCAGTGCATGGCGAAAGCGCACGCCGGGAAAGAAATACGCATTGGCAATGACGATCTCGCGCTTCGCGGTGCGGATCGCCGCGAGGTAGGCGCGCTCGATGTCGCGGCGATGGCGCAGGTTGTCCCGCGTGACGAGCTTGGCGGTCTGCGTGCCGACGCGAGGCAGCGGCGGCACGTCGGGAAAGAGCGGGACGTCGCTCGTCTCGAACTGCAGGAGCTCGACGAGCGCCCAGAGGCGCTCGGTGGCGTAGCTGATCTGCCCGACCACCGGGCCACGCACGCGCACGGCGAAATCGAGCCGCGGCGGCGTGTGCCCCGGGGTATTCATGTCGTCGATGACGTTGATGCCGCCGACGAAGGCGACCTCGCGATCGATGCGGCAGAGCTTGCGGTGCATGCGGCGCAGCCGATGCGAGCGAAGCTGCCAGAGCGCCACTTCCGGGCGGTACTTGAGGAGCTTGATGCCGCCTGCATCCAGTTCGCGTTCGAGCCGCGGCGTGAGGTAGTGCCGCGCCCCCCAGCCGTCGACGAGGACGCGTACCGTCACGCCGCGCCCCGCGGCACGCACCAGCGCGTCCGCGATGAGCCGCCCCGCGGCGTCGTCGGCGAAGATGTAGGTCTCGAGCCAGACCTCGCCGCGCGCAGCGTCGATGGCCGCGACCAGCGCCGGGAAGAGTTCCCCACCGCTGCGCAACAATTCGACGCTGTTCCCCGGCGTGAAGCGGAACACGAAAGACGAGCCCTCCCCTCGGGCCGCCGCCGCTTGTCCTATCGCTTCGTGTGTTGCATCTCGAACGTGGCGGCGAGCGCCGCGTGGTCCGACATGCGCGACGACGGGAATGCGTAGTGTACGTGGGCGTCGACGACCGCGAGCCCGCGCACGTAGATCCGGTCGAGCCGGAACATCGGCAGCACGCTCGGGAACGTGCGCGCCGGGCGCCCCTTCACCTCGTCGAAGACCTCGACGACACCGAGCGCGTCGGTGAGCGTGCGATCGCCCTTGCGCCGCCAGTCGTTGAAGTCGCCGGCGATCACCATCGGCGCATCGCGCGGCACCGTCTCGTTGATGCGTTCGACGAGCGCCTGGATCTGCCAGCGCCGGCCGCGCTCGAAGAGGCCGAGATGCACATTGAGACAGTGCAGCGCCGGCACGCCCTCGCCGAGGCTGATTTCGCAGTGCAGGAGCCCGCGGCTTTCGAAGGCGTGCGCCGAGATATCCGAATTCTCCTGCGCGACGATCGGAAAGCGCGAGAGCATCGCGTTGCCGTGGTGGCCTTGGCGATGCACCACGTTGCGCCCGTACGCCACTTCGCTCCACATCGCATCGGCGATGAATTCGTGCTGCGGCTTGCCGGGCCAGTTGCGGTGCCGCGCCGCGTGCCGATGGTGCATGCCCTGCACTTCCTGCAGGAAGAGCACGTCGGCCGACATGCCGTGCAGCTTCTCCTTGAGCTCATGGATGACCATCCGGCGGGTGAGATGCGAGAAACCCTTGTGGATGTTGTAGGTGACGACGCTGAACTGCATGGGTGCGGTGTGGGCTTCGGTCGGAACGGGCGGCAATGGTAACGGCAAGTCGCCGTGCACCTCGTCAACCACCGTCGGGGCGACGCCGGGTGCGTGCGCGGCAGGGCGCACGGCGGTCACCGCGCCCTCGCGCAGCGCCGTGCCGCCGCGGCGCAGGCCAGCGGCGCCGGGCCGCCCCAAGCCGCTGACTGCGCCCTCTTTGGAGGCAGCGAGCGAAGCGAGCGTGGGGGCCGTTCGCCTAAGCGCACGCATGGCGTCGAACTCCGCTTGGACGGGCTACCGATCATGCTTCGCTTTCGGATGCGGTCGCTTCTTGCCGGAGGCGGCCGGTGCCGTGCCGGCGCGTCGCGCCTTGCCGTTCTCGCCCTCGAGGATCGCCTTGGCGGCAACGAGCTCGGCGCGCTGCGTCGCATCGATCGTCGGATAGTCGAGGTCGAGCGAGGCAAGCGCGTCGACCACGGCTGCCGCGACCACGGCACGCGTGT
>JADZAQ010000031.1 GCA_020852555.1 Burkholderiales bacterium | reverse complement strand
TGCGCCTGCCGCCGCCGCTACAGCGCGCCGCGGCGGGCGAGACCCTGCATGAGCGCCACGCTGCCGTAGGTCCACGGCGCGATGCGATCCGAGGTGTTCACGCGGTTGACGAGCGCACCGAGTTTCGGCGTGGACACCGTGACGACGTCGCCCACCGCGTGGGTGAAGCCCTGTCCTGGCCCGTGCCGGTCCTGCGTCGGCGCGAACATGGTGCCCAGGAAGAGCACGAAACCGTCTGGGTACTGGTGATTGGGTCCGATCGCCTGCGCCACGAGGTCGAGCGGATCGCGGCTGATGAGCGAGATGGCGGACGACCCGTCGAGCACGAAGCCGTCGGGACCCTCGACGCGCATGTCGAGGTCGCAGCGGCGCACGTCGTCGATCGTGTAGTGCGCGTCGAAGAGGCGGATGAAGGGGCCGATCGCGCACGAGGCGTTGTTGTCCTTCGCCTTGCCGAGGAGCAAGGCGCTGCGTCCCTCGAAGTCGCGCAGGTTGACATCGTTGCCGAGCGTCGCCCCCACCGTCTTGCCGTGCGCTCCCACCACGAGGACGACCTCGGGCTCCGGATTGTTCCACTCGGACTTGGGGTGGATGCCGATCTCGCTGCCGGTGCCGACCGCCGACATCGGCTGCGCCTTGGTGAAGATCTCGGCGTCGGGACCGATGCCGACCTCGAGGTACTGCGACCACGCCTCCTGCGCGATCAGCGCTTCCTTCAGGCGCGCCGCCTCGGGCGAACCGGGCCGCACGCTCGCGAGGTCGTCGCCGATGACGGCGACGATCGCGCGGCGCACGCTCTCCGCGCGCGCGGGGTCGCCGCGGGCCTGTTCCTCGATGACGCGCTCCAGCATGCTGGCGACGAAGGTGACCCCCGACGCCTTGATCGCCTGCAGGTCGTTGGGCGCGAGGAGCCACGGCGTGGGCGCCGCGCGCCGCTCCTCCACGCTGTTGGCGAGCACGTCGGCGAGTTTCGCCACCGTCGGCAGTTCGCCGGCCGCCCGCAGCGCCGCGGCGGGATCGGGCAGATTCATGAGCGCGGCCGAGGTCGGCGCCACGCGCGTGGCGTCGACGAGATCGTCGCCGCGCAGCGTGACGAGCACCGCGCCGTCGAGGGCGGGTACCCAGGCGCGGCCCACGAGCAGGGCGCGCTCGTGATCGCGGGGAAGCGTCGCGGAGGGAGTGAGTTGCATCGCGCCGACCTGATCTCGAGACGAACGAACACGAAGGATAACCGAGCCCCGCGGCGAGCGGCTATGCCAGAATAGGCGCTCTTCCCCGCCGGTCCTTCCCCTCCGATGAATCGCACCGAACTCGATGCCGCGGCCCGCCTGCTCTTCGCGGCACGGCAGAGCCGCACCCCCGGCCCGCGTCTGCCGGTCGAACTGCGGCCGACCACCCTCGACGACGCACTCGCCATCCAGGCGCAGGTGGGCGACCTCGTGGGCGCGCCGATCGCCGGTTACAAGTGCTCGGCACCGACCGACGCGCGGCCGGTGTCGTACGCGCCGATCTACGCCTCCGCGATCCGTGACGCCTCACCCTACCCGGTGCCGGGGGCGCGCACGCAGGCCCGCATCGAGCCCGAGATCGCGTTCGTCATGGAACACGACCTGCCGCCGCGCGCGACCGCCTACCGCGAAGCCGAGGTCCGCGCAGCGATCAAGGAGGCGCGTCTCGTGCTCGAGATCATCGGCTCGCGCTACGCCGACCCGACCCCGGTGACGTTCCCCGAGCTCCTCGCCGATCACGTCGCCAATCTCGGCCTCTTCGTGGGCCCGGTGCTCCCCGATCCGTGGTCGAAGCCGCTCGAAGCGTTCCCGATCGTCGTGCATGCCGGCACCACGACGCTGCTCACCCGCGACGGCCGGCACCCCGACGGCCATCCGCTGCGTCCGCTCACCTGGCTCGCGAACCATCTCGCGAGCCGTGGCGAGACGCTGAAGGCGGGTCTCGTCGTCACCACCGGATCGTACTGCGGCATGCTCGACGTTCCCGTCGACACCCCGCTGCGCTTCGCCTACGGCGACTTCGGCACGCTCGCCGTCTCGCTCACGCAAGGCTAGCCCCGGGTGTACGCGACGCGCCTCGGCAGCGGCGATCGACAGGCCGGCATCGGCACCGGGAGGGCCATGCGTTGAGCCTCGCCGGATTGGGCCTCGTCGCGATCTGGCACGATCTCCTGCCGGAAGCGAAGGACGATTTCTACGAATGGCACGCGCGCGAGCACATGCCCGAGCGCGTCGGCATCCCCGGCTTCCGTCGCGGGCGCCGCTACCTCGCCACGCGCGGCGCCCCCGAGTACTTCAACCTCTACGAGGCCGACAGCGTCGAGGTGCTGGCCGGCCAGGACTACCTCACCCGGCTCAACGCGCCGACGCCGTGGACGCAGCGCGTGGTGCCCTCGTTTCGCAACGTCGCGCGGTCGATCCTGCGCGTCGCCTTCACGCAGGGCGCGGGCAGTGGCGGCGTGATGCTGACGCTGCGCTTCACCGCGGACCCGGCACAGCGCGGCGCGCTCGCCGCCGCATTGCGCGAGCGCGTGCTGCCGCCACTCGTGCAGCAGGTGGGCATCGCGGGGGTGCACGTCGGGTTTGCCGATGAAGCCGCGAGCAACATCGAGACCGCCGAGCGCAAGGCGCGTACCAGCGCGACGCTGGTGCCTTCCTGCGTGGTCCTGATCGAAGGCATCTCGGCCGAAGCGGTCGAAGCGGCGGCCCGACCGCTCGTCGCCGCGCTGCGCGCCCAGGGTGCCAGCGGGATCGACGAGGCCGTCTACCGTCTCGAGTTCACGCGCCTCAAAACCCCCTGGGCGGCTGGCTGACGCCCTGCGTGGCGATGTCTTCCGTCCCTTCCCCCGCGTACGGCGCCGCGACGTCGCCCGGCCTCGATGCGGTCCTGTATCCGGAGATCGAGCCGTACGCGTCGGGAACGATCGCGCTCGACCGCGTCCACACGCTGCACTGGGAGGCCTGCGGCAAGCGAGGCGGCCTGCCGCTCGTGTTCCTGCACGGCGGGCCGGGCGGCGGCAGTCTGCCGCAGCATCGCCGCTACTACGATCCGGCGGTCTTCGACGTCACGCTCTACGACCAGCGCGGCTGCGGCCGTTCGACGCCGGCGGCGTGCATCGTCGACAACACCACGCAGCACCTCGTGGCCGATCTCGAGCGGTTGCGCATCGCCCGCGGCGTCGATCGTTGGGTGCTCTTCGGCGGCTCGTGGGGATCCACACTCGCGCTCGCCTATGCGCAGGCGCATCCGGAGCGCGTCCTCGGGCTCGTGCTGCGCGGCATCTTTCTCGGCTCCGCGCGCGAGATCGACTGGTTCGTGCACCGCATGGGCACCTTCTTTCCCGAGGCCGCGCGGGCCTTCGTCGAGTTCCTGCCGCCCGCCGAGCGCGGCGCGATCCTCGCGAGCTACCACCGTCGTCTCGTCGACCCCGATCCCGCCGTGCACCGCCCGGCGGCGTGCGCCTGGGATCGTTACGAAACGGCGTGCTCGATGCTCCTGCCGCAGACCGACGCCGCCGCCACCTTCGACGACAGCACCGCAGCGCTCGCCATCGCCCGCATCGAGGCGCACTACTTCGTCCATCGCATCTTCCTGCCCGAAGGCGCGTTGCTGGCCGGCGTCGAGCGGATCCGCCACCTGCCGTGCAGCATCGTGCAGGGGCGCTACGACGTGGTCTGCCCGCCGGTGACCGCCGACGCGCTCGCCCGTGCCTGGCCGAGTGCCGAGCACGTCGTGGTCCCCGATGCCGGGCACTCGGCGCGCGAGCCGGGGATCGCGCGCGAACTCGTCCGGGCGGTGCGCCGCGTGCAGCAGTGCCTCGCCTGAGTGGCGCGCCGTCCACCGCGCCCGCCACGTCTCACCACGGCGCCGGCATGGCGGCGCGGCTTGCTGCCGTCTTCGTCGTCGCTGCCGCGGCGCTCCTCGGCACGCCCGGCACAAGTGCGCAGACGAGTCCCGCGCCGTCCGCAGCCGGCCAGGCCCGCCCGAAGATCGGCCTCGTGCTCTCCGGCGGCGGGGCCCGCGGCATCACGCACATCGGCGTGCTCAAGGTCCTGCACGAGCTGCGCATTCCCATCGACTACATCGCGGCCACGTCGATGGGCGCCATTGTCGGTGGACTACACGCGAGCGGAATGCCGGCGGCGGAGATGGAGCGCCAACTCGGCGCGGTGAGCTGGCCGACGCTGCTTTCCGACAGCCCCGAACGCCGCGACCTCGAGTTCCGGCGCAAGGAGGAGCAGGCGGCGTTCCCGCTGTCGTTCGAGATCGGCTATCGCGACGGCGAATTCCGCTGGTCGAAAGGCGCGCTCTCCGGTGCCAATCTCGAGCTCTACCTGCACGAGCTGACGCGCAACGTCGATTCGATCGACAACTTCGACAAGCTGCCGATCCCGTTCCGCGCGGTGGCGACCAACATGGTGTCCGGACGCGAGGTCGTGTTCTCCTCGGGCCGGCTCTACCAGGCGATGCGCGCCTCCATGTCGGTCCCGGGGATGTTCGCGCCGATGGAGATCGACGGCCGCATCCTGGGCGACGGCGGCCTCGTCAACAACCTCCCGGTCGACGTGGTGCGCGCGATGGGGGCGGACATCGTCATCGCGGTGAACATCGGCACGCCGCTCATGTCGCGCGACCAGTTGCAGTCGCTCGTCGGCTACGCCTCGCAGATGCTCAACATCCTGACCGAGCAGAACGTACGCCAGCAGCTCGCCTCGCTCAAGCCGACCGACATCCTCATCTCGCCCGACCTGGGCGCGCTCACCTTCATGGATTTCGCGGCGGCGCCGCAGTTCGTCGAACTGGGCGAGAAGGCCGCCGACGCGGTGCGCACCGAGCTCGCGGCGCTCGCCGTGACCCCGACGCAGTACGCCGCGTACGAGGCGCACCTGCGCGCGCCGCCCGGGAAGCTACCGACCGAGCTCGACTTCGTGACGGTCGAGGGCACGCACTACGCCAATCCGGAAGTGCTCGAGGCGAGGATGGCAACGCGGCCGGATGCCCCGTTCAAGCTCAAGACGCTGGAGGCGGACCTCGCGCGCCTGTACGGCCGCGGCGACTTCGACCAGATCGACTACGAGCTCACCAGCGTCGGCGCGCAGACCGGGGTGGTGGTCAAGGTCCTGGAGAAGTCGTGGGGGCCCAACTACCTGCGCTTCGGCGCGTCGCTGTCCACCGACTTCCAGGGCGAGACGTTCTTCAACCTGATGGCGGGCCATCGGCGCGTGTGGGTGAACAGCCTCGGCGCCGAGTGGGTGAACGAGCTGGTGCTGGGGAGCACGCGGCGCATCGCCACCGAGTTCTTCCAGCCGCTCGCCGTCGGCAGCGAATGGTTCGCCTCCGCCTACGGCGTCGCCCAGCGTTCCCCCGAATTCATCTTCGACGGCGATACGCGGCTCGCCGAATACGACGTCCTCTACGAGACGGCGGGCCTCGACGTCGGCCGCACGCTGGGTACCGCAGGCGACATCCGCGGCGGCCTCAAGTGGGCGCATTACCGCGGCGACCGGACGATCGGCGAAGCCGCGTACCCGACGATCCTGACCACGGAAACGGGCGCCCGGCTCATGCTGCGCTGGGACCGGCTCGACCAGCCCTATTTCGCGCGCAACGGGCTGCGCGCGGTCGGCGAGTTCTTCTACGGCAATCGACGCACGCAGCTCCTCGGCCTCGACCTGCGCGACAGCAGCTCGCGCGCCAGCATGGTCGTCGACGGCGCGTGGCCGTTCACCAACGACACGTTCCTCAATGTGCAGGCACGCGTCGGCGCCATCACCAACTCGCACGCACAGAACGTCATCGAGGACTTCAATCTCGGCGGCTTCCTGCAGCTCTCGGGACTGCGCACCAACCAGATCTCCGGCAACTACATGGGTTTCGCCAGGGCGGTGGGCTATCGGCAGATCGCGACCCTGCCGGTCGTGGGTCGCGCGATCTACGTCGGCGGCTCGCTCGAGACCGGCAACACCTGGGACAACCGGGACCAGATCTCCGCCAACCTGCGCACGGCGGGTGCGCTCTTCCTCGCTGCCGATACCTGGCTCGGCCCCTTCTACCTGGGCTGGGGCATCGCCAGCGGTGGCCAGCGCAGCTATTACCTCTACCTTGGCCGGCTCTGACACCAACGCGTCGTGGCTCGCGCGCAGCCATGCGGCCGTGTGGCATCCGTGCACGCAGATGAAGCTGCACGAGACGCTGCCGCTGGTTCCGATCGCCAGCGGCGAGGGGGCATGGCTCGTCGACTTCGACGGCCGCCGCTATCTCGACGCGGTGAGCTCGTGGTGGGTGAACCTCTTCGGCCACCGGCACCCGCGCCTCGATGCCGCGATCCGTGCGCAACTCGATTCGCTCGCGCACGTGATGCTCGCCGGCTTCACGCACCGCCCGGTGGTCGAACTCTCGGAGCGCCTGGCGGCACTCGCGCCGGCCGGCCTCGGCCACGCCTTCTACGCCTCCGACGGCGCGTCGGCGACCGAGATCGCGCTCAAGATGAGCTTCCACAGCTGGCACAATCGGGGCCGCGCGGAGAAGCGCAGCTTCGTGAGCCTCGCCGGCAGCTACCATGGGGAAACGGTGGGCGCGCTCGCGGTCACCGACGTCGCGCTCTTCCGCGACGTGTACGCGCCGCTCCTCCACGCGAATGCGACCGTCCCGACCCCCGACCCGCGCCGCGGGGTGAGCGTCGAGGCCGCCGCCGCCGCCCTCGATGCGCATCTCGACCGGCACGCGGCGACCACCGCCGCGCTCATCGTCGAGCCGCTGGTGCAGGGCGCATCGGGCATGACGATGTACGACGCGCGCTACCTCGCGCTCGCCCGCGCGATCACCGCCCGTCACGGCGTCCACCTCATCGCCGACGAGATCATGACCGGCTTCGGGCGCACCGGTACGATGTTCGCGTGGGAGCAGGCGGGGGCACCTGCTCCCGACTTCCTGTGCCTGTCCAAAGGCATCACCGGCGGCTACCTGCCGCTCTCCTGCGTGCTCGCCAGCGACGACGTGTACGCCGCCTTCTACGCCGACGAGGTCGCGCAAGGCTTCCTGCACTCGCACTCGTACACCGGCAACGCGCTGGCCTGCGCCGCGGCGCTCGCTGTCCTCGATCTCTTCCGCGACGAGGACGTGATCGTGCGCAATCGCGGGCTCGCCGCCGCGTGGCGGGCGTCGCTCGCGCCGCTCGCGGCGCATCCGCGCGTGCGCGACTTCCGCCAGTGCGGCATGATCGTCGCGTGGGAGGTCGACGGTGCGCGAAGGGACTTCGCCCGCTGGTTCTTCGCCGAGGCGCTCGCCGCCGGCCTGCTCCTGCGACCGATCGGCAACACCGTCTACGTCATGCCGCCGTACGTCGTCACCGCCACCGAAATGGCCATGCTGGGCGAGCGCGTCGCGGCGATCCTCGATCGCGCTCCGTGAGGCGTCGCGCCTTGCCGCTCCGACCGTTGACTGCCGATCAACGTCGCCACGCGACCGGGCGTACCGACCATCCCTTGCGCCCGCACCGTGTCCAGGCGGTGCTGGCGCTCGCGGCGGCGCTCGTCGCGGTCGGCGCGCAGGCGGCGCTGCCCTCGGGCGTCGCCCGCGCCTTTCGCGATGCGGGCATCCCGCTCGCCCACGTCGCCATCGTCGTTCGCCGGGCCGGACAGCCGCAGGCGCTGGTGAGCCAGGACGCCGAGCGGCCGATGCATCCAGCCTCGGTCATGAAACTCGTCACGACGTACGCCGCACTCGAACTCCTCGGCCCCGACTACCGCTGGCGCACCGAGGCGTACCTCGCCGGCACGCTCGGCGCCACCGGCACGCTCGCCGGCAACCTGGTGCTGAAGGGCTACGGCGATCCGAAGATCACCGTCGAGCAGTGGCAGATCTTCATGGCCGACCTGAAGACGCACGGCCTCGCGCGGATCACCGGCGATCTCGTGCTCGATCGCTCCTACTTCCAGGTCCCGGCGCACGATCCGGCGGCCTTCGACCAGGAGCCGCTGCGCCCGTACAACGTCGGCCCCGATGCGCTGCTCGTCAACTTCAACGCCGTGCGCTTCGCCTTCGCACCCGAGGTCGCACGCGACGCGGTGGCGGTGCAGATGGACCCGCTGCTGCCGGCGATCACGGTGACGGCGCGGCCCGCGCTCGCCGGAGGCGAATGCGGCGACTGGCGCGCAGCGCTCGCGCCGCAGTTCGACGACGCACGGGAAAGCGCGGCAGTCGCGTTCACCGGGAAATTCGCGGCCGCCTGCGGCGAGCGCGAATGGTACGTGGCGCTCCTCGATACGCCGCACTACGTCCACGCCATGTTCGCCGCGTACTTCGCGGCCGGCGGCGGGCGCTTCACCGGCGGCCTCGCGGCGGGCAAGGCGCCGCGCTCGGCGTCCCCGTTTGCCGTGCTGCAATCGGCGCCCTTGTCGGAACTCGTGCGCGACGTGAACAAGCTCTCCAACAACGTCATGGCGCGGCAGATCTTTCTCACGCTCGCCACCACTCGGCACCCGCCGCCGGCCACCCTCGCGCTCGCCACCGAGACCGTGCAGGCGTGGCTCGCCGCGAAGCGGCTGCGCCTGCCGGGACTCGTGCTCGACAACGGCTCCGGCCTCTCGCGCCGCGAGCGGATCAGCGCCGGCGGGCTGGTGCGGCTTCTCGCCGCGGCCGCCGCGAGCCCGGTCGCCGACGCCTTCATCAACTCGCTTGCCATCGCGGCGACCGATGGCACCGTGCGCCAACGCTTCCAGGACGGCGCGGTCGCCGGTCGCGCGCTGCTGAAAACGGGGTCGATCGAAGGTGTGCGAGCGCTCGCCGGCTACGTGACCGATGCGAAGGACCGGCGCTTCCTGGTCGCCGCGATGGTCAACGATCCCAACGCCGCGCGCAGCGGGCCGGCGCTCGACTACCTCATCCGCTGGGTCTACCAGGAGGCAGGCGGGTACGATCCGCAGTTGCGGCGCTGATCGTGGCCGCCCGCGCGCAGCGGCGACGCTTGCTCGCGAGGCTCGCCCTCCTCGACGCGCGACTCGAACTGCGCGGCCGGTCACCGCCGCGCAGCCCATAGCGCGCGTTCACCGCCGTCGCGTCAAACCCCCGGGATCGGCCGGCTATCCTTGAAGAGGAGGTAGCCGCGGATGATCCGATAGAGGAACCAGATGCCGGCGACGAACCAGATCGCGATGGCGATCGGAATGCCGATCAGGATGATGCCCAGGACGAGCAGGACTAGCCAGCCCAGCGCCGCCCAGAGCAGCGACCACCAGAACGTGCGGATGAGCCAGGTGAAGTGCGAGGCGACCCAGGTCCCGGCGGCCTCGTCGCGCTTCACGTAGCAGACGATCACGCCGACGATGCCCAGGATCCCGAAGAGCGGCGCGACGAGCGGCAGCCCGGACGACGCGAGCGCGGCAATCGCGGCGATACCGTAGAGCGCGTAGGCGAGCACGCCGGCGGTGACGGGAACGGTCGACGTCGTAGACGTCGTTTGCGGGGCGGGAAAATCGGCCATGGCGACGAACCCTCGGAGCGAAACGCGCCGCACGTCGGCGCCCGTGCGTCGAAATGTGCGGGTGCCGGGGTGGCGCGTCAATAGTCGGCGCGACGGGAAGCATCCCACGTGGACGGTGCCGGCGCCGCGCCCGACGGACGGGGATCCACGACGATTGCGCGACGGCGCACCTCGTCTGGCTATAATGCCCTTCCCGCGGCGCGGTTGCGCCCGCGGCAATCGTTGTCCGCACTCAAGGAACCACGCCATGAGCATCGATACCGCCCGCGACAAGCTGGTCGACGAATTCTCCTCGGTGCTGTCCGAGGCCGAATCGCTCCTCGACAAGGCCAGCAAGGAAACCGGCGACCGCGCGCGCGACCTGCGCTCGCAGGTCGAGGCGCGCCTGCTCTCCGCCAAGCTCAAGCTGCAGGAACTCGAAGGGGAAGCGGTCGACCGCGCAAAGGCCGCGGCGCGCTACACCGACGACT
Source organism: Burkholderiales bacterium (assembly GCA_020852555.1). Taxonomy (GTDB): domain Bacteria; phylum Pseudomonadota; class Gammaproteobacteria; order Burkholderiales; family Casimicrobiaceae; genus VBCG01. The sequence goes on along the minus strand of JADZAQ010000031.1, from coordinate 9,757 downwards.
ACGTGCACGACCATCCCTGGCAGGCGATCGGCATCGCCGCCGGCATCGGGCTCGCCGTCGGGCTCCTCATGAATCGTCGCTGAGCACCACGCCACCGCATGGCCACGCAGCCCCGCGACGGGGGTGAACGCACCCCGGCGCGAGCCGCGCCGAGGACCACGAGATGAGCGACCCCGGCGACGCAGCGCCACGTGGCAGTACGTTGTCCGGCGCACTGTCGCGCCTTGCCGACGCGTTGCTCGGGCTCGCCCGCACCCGCCTCGAACTCGCCTCGGTGGAGTACGCCGAGGAGCGGGGGCGCGTGGGCATGCAACTCGCGCTCGTGCTGGCCGGCGTGGGTTGCCTCCTCTTCGCCGCCTTCTTCACCGCCTTTGGCGTGGTCGCCTATTTCTGGGACAGTCACCGGATCGCGGCGATCGTCGGCGTCATCATCTTCTTCATCCTCGCCGGCGCCGCGCTCCTGTGGCGCCGCGCGGAACTCGCCAACGCCGCCGGCACGCCGTTCGCCGCGACCGTGGCCGAGCTCGACAAGGATCGTGCGGCGCTCACCCGCACCTTCCACAGTCCGCGCCCGTGAAGCCCGCCGCCGAACTCGCCGAGCGCAAGGCGCGGCTCATCGCCCAGTCCGACCTGCAGCGCATGCAGGCGCTCCTCGCCTGGCACGCCGCGCGCAAGATCGTCTCGCCGCCAGCGCCCGAGGAGCGCAGCGCGCGCTCGCGCGCGCTCGCCGCCACGGCGATCGGCATCGCGCTGCCGCTGTTCGGCCCCGGGCGCATGCGCAGCCTGCTGCGCACGCTGTCGTTCGTGGCGACGGGACTGCGGCTGGTGCGCGCCTGGCGCGCCCGATAGGCGCCGCTACAGTCCCAGTTCCACGTACAGCGCATCCATGCGCGCCTGCACCGCGGCGTCCATGGCGATCGGCCGGCCCCATTCGCGGACCGTCTCGCCGGGCCATTTGTTGGTCGCATCGATGCCCATCTTGCTGCCCAGCCCCGCCACCGGCGACGCGAAGTCCAGGTAGTCGATCGGCGTCGACGTCACGAGCAGGGTATCGCGCGCGGGATCGACCCGGGTGGTGAGCGCCCAGATCACCTCTTTCCAGTCGCGCGCATCGATGTCGTCGTCGACGACCACGATGAACTTGGTGTACATGAACTGGCGCAGGAAGCTCCACACGCCGAACATCACGCGTTTGGCGTGACCCGGATACTGCTTCTTCATCGACACCACGGCGAGCCGATACGAGCAGCCCTCGGGCGGCAGGTAGAAATCGGCGATCTCGGGAAACTGCCGCTGCAGCAGCGGGACGAATACTTCGTTCAGCGCCACGCCGAGCATCGCCGGCTCGTCGGGCGGCTTGCCGGTGTACGTCGAGTGATAGAGCGGATCGCGGCGCAGCGTGATGCGTTCGATGGTGAACACCGGAAAGCGCTCGACCTCGTTGTAGTACCCGGTGTGATCGCCGTACGGACCTTCGAGCGCGGTCTCGTAGCCGGAAGCATCGTCCGGATCCGGCCGAATATGGCCCTCGAGGACGATCTCCGCCTGCGCGGGCACCATGAGGTCGTGCGTGCGGCAGGTCGCGATCTCGGTGCGGCTACCGCGCAGCAACCCCGCGAATTGGTACTCGGACAGCGTATCGGGAACCGGTGTGACCGCGCCGAGGATGGTGGCCGGATCCGCGCCCAGCGCAACCGCCACCGGAAACGGCGTGCCGGGATGCGCGCGCGCGTGGTCGCGGAAATCGAGCGCGCCGCCGCGATGGGCGAGCCAGCGCATGATCACCTTGTCGCGAGCGATTACCTGCTGGCGGTAGATGCCGAGGTTCTGCCGCTTCTTGTGCGGGCCGCGCGTCACCGTGAGCCCCCAGGTGATGAGCGGCGCCACGTCGCCCGGCCAGCAGGTCTGGATGGGCAACCGCGACAGATCGACGTCGGCGCCTTCCCAGACCACCTCCTGGCACGGCGCACTCCGGCGCTCCTTGGGCGCCATGTCGAGCACCTTCATGAAGACGGGCCGCGTGTTGCGCCAGGCATCGAGCAGGCCCTTCGGCGGCTCCGGCTCCTTCAGGAACGCGAGCAGCCGGCCGATCTCGCGCAGTGCGCCACGCCAGTCGCCGTGCTCGACGCCCATCGCGCGCGCGACGCGCTCGGGCGTGCCGAAGAGATTGGTGAGCACCGGGATCGGTTTCCCCCCCGGCCCGCGACGGTCGCCCTTCGGCTGCTCGAAGAGGAGCGCGGGCCCCTGCGCGCGCAGCACGCGATCGGAGAGCGCGGTCATCTCGACGCTGGGATCGACCGCCACCCCGATGCGCCGCAATTCACCGCGCGCTTCGAGCTGCCCCAGGAAATCGCGCAGGTCGCGGTAGGCCATGGGGGAATTGTAGCGAAGGGCGGCCTGCGGCCACGCGGTGCGATCGCGGCCGTGCCGTCCGCTGCCCGTAGAATCCGGTATGGCTCACGCGCACGATCGTGCCGCGTTCCGGCGGGCGCGCGGGACCATCTTCGGCATCGCCCTCGTCGCGTACGTGCTTTCGTTCTTCCATCGGACCGCGCCGGCGGCGCTGGCCGGCGAGCTCGTACGCGCCTTCGCGATCGATGCCACCACGCTCGGCACGCTCGCCGCGACGTACTTCTACGTCTACACGGCCTTGCAGATTCCGGTCGGCGTGCTCGCCGACACGATGGGTCCGCGCAAGCTCCTGATCGCGGGCTCGCTGGTCGCGGGGGTGGGTTCGCTCGCCTTCGCGCTCGCGCCGACCTGGGAGCTCGCCGCCGCCGGACGCACGCTGGTGGGGATCGGTGTCGCCACCGCGTTCATCGCCGTTCTCAAGGTCACCGCGGTGTGGTTCCCACCGCAGCGCTTCGCGACGATGAACGGGGTGACGCTGTTCGCCGGCAACGTGGGGGCGGTCGTCGCCGGCGCCCCGCTCGCCTGGCTCGTCACGGTCACCTCGTGGCGCGATGTTTTCGTCGGCCTGGGCGTGGTGTCGCTCGCGCTCGCCGTCGCCACCTGGCGGCGGGTGCGCGACCGCCCGCAGGAACTGGGCTTTGCCGCGGTGACGGCGCTGCCGCCGGCGACGGCACACCGCACGTCGTGGCGGCACGCGCTCGGCGTGGTCCTGCGCAATCCAGGCACGTGGCCCGGGTTCTTCGTCAACGTCGGTGTCGCCGGCAGCTACCTCGCCTTCGCCGGATTGTGGGCAGTGCCGTTCCTCGTCGACGTCCACCACCTGTCGCCGATCGACGCGGCCACGCACGCGAGCCTGCTCCTCCTCGGTGTCGCCTTCGGTGCGCTCGCCATCGGCTGGCTTTCCGATCGCCTCGGCAGCCGCGTCGGCCTCATGCGCGCCTGCACGCTGCTCTACGCGCTGTCGTGGCTGCCTTGGCTCGCGCACGTCGCGTGGCCGGCGTGGGCGATGCTCGCGTGGTGCTTCGTCATGGGCCTCCTCATTCCCGGCTTCACGCTCTCGTGGACGCTCGCCAAGGAGGCGAACCGGGCCGAACACTCGGGGATGGCAACCGCGGTCGCCAACGCCGGCATCTTCCTCGGCACCGGCCTCCTGCAACCGGCCGTTGGCGCGGTGCTCGACCGCGGTCGCGCGGCCGGCAATGTGGCGCAGGCCTGGGATCACGCGCTGTGGGTCATGGCCGGCGCCGCCGCCTTCGGCGCTGCCGCGGCATGGCTCGCGCGTGGCAAGCGCGGGGCCTGACGGAGAACGATCCGGCACGGCAGACGAGCCGGCGCCCGCGGACCTCGCGCCGGATCAGATCACCGCCGCCGCCCCGCCGTCCATCGGCACGATCGCACCGGTGACATAACTCGCGGCGTCGGACGCCAGAAAGAGCGCGACCGCGGCCACTTCCTCGGGGGTGCCCGCGCGCCGCAACGGAATGCGCGCCTGCGCGGCGTCGAGCAGCTTTTCCGGGGCGATCCCGGTCATCCGCGATTCGACCGCCAGGCCTTCCTGCACGCGGCCGGTGAGGGTGACGCCCGGATTGATGCCGTTCACGCGCACGCCCTGCGGCCCGTAGGCGGCGGCCAGCCCCACGGTGGCGAGCATCAGCGCCGAATTGGCGGCGCCACCGGCGAGGTGCGCGGTACCGGCGATCTTGCCGCCGGCGCCGATGATGTTGACGATCGCGCCGCGCTCGCGGGCGGCCATGCGCTTGACCACGATGTCGGTGACGTAGATGGTGCTGAAGAACTTGGCGTCGAACGCGTCGCGCCACGCCTGCGCATCGAGTTCGGCGGGTGCGTAGCGTTTCGCCGCCCCCGCGGAATTGACGAGCACGTCGAGGTCGCCCAGTTCGCGGTACGCCTCGTCGACCGCGCGTGCCGCCTGCGCCGGATCGCGCAGGTCGGCGGCGATGGCGATCGGGCGCGCGACACTGGCGCCGAATGTCGTCAGCGCCGCGTCGAGATGGTCGCGGCTGCGCGAGACGATCCCCACGCGCGCGCCGGCATCGGCGAAGGCGTGCGCGCAAGCGAGCCCGATGCCTTTGGACGCACCGGTCACGAGCACCGTGCGGCCTGAGAGAGAGGAGGAATGCGTCATGTCGTCAGGTTCCTTTCCAGTAAGGCGGTCGCGATTCGCGCGCTGGGATGCGTGTGGAGTCGGCGCGGTGCGCGCCCGATCACGGCAGCCGCGGCCACGCGTGAAGCCGCCACGCGAAGTCGGCGGCAACACCGGCGAAGATCGCGAAGCCCAGCCAATGGTTGTTGAGAAACGCGTGGAAGCAACGCTCGCGCTCGCGACCGCGGATGAGCCACAGGTGATACAGGGCGAGGAGCGCCGCGGCAGCAAAGCCGATCCAGAACAAGAAGCCCAACGGCACGCGCCAGGCGAGCCAAGCGACGCCGGCCAGGAATATCGCGTAGCAGACGCCGACCGCGGCGACGTCGAAGTGACCGAAGGTGATCGCCGAGGTGCGGATGCCGATGCGCAGGTCGTCGTCGCGATCGACCATCGCGTACTCGGTGTCGTAGGCGATCACCCAGAAGAGATTGAAGACGAAGAGCCACCAACCGAACGGTGACACGTAGCCCAGCACCGCCGCGAAGGCCATCGGGATGCCGAAGGAGAAGGCGATGCCGAGGAACGCCTGCGGCACCGCGAGGAAGCGCTTGCACCACGGGTAGGCGAGCGTGATCACGAATCCCGCGACCGCCATCAGCACCGTCGCGCGGTTGGTGGCGAGCGCCACCAGCGCGAAGGCCAGCAGCGAAAGCAGGCAGCCGACGACGAGCGCTTCCCACGGCGCGATCTCGCCGCGCGCCAGCGGCCGCTGCGCGGTCCGCTTCACGTGCGGGTCGTAGCCACGATCGGCGAAGTCGTTGAAGGCGCAGCCCGCGCTGCGCATCGCCAGCGTGCCGAGCGTGAAGACGAGCACCAGGACGAGCGGGGGGCTGCCGCGCGCCGCGAGCCACAGCGCGGTCAACGTCGGCCACAGGAGCAGCAGCGTGCCGATCGGCTTGTCGAGTCGCACCAGCCGCTCGTACGCGTCGAGCCGCTGCGCGAGCGTGAGCCGGCGCGACGCGCTCGGAAGCTCGTCCGATACCGGGGGACTCGTCACAGCGGCAAGGGAAGCTGCCGCGTGAGCGGTGGCGGCGCCACCTTGGCGAGCAGGTCCTGCGGTGTGGGCCAGGCGAGGCGCCAGCGCAACTCGCGCTTGGCCCGATCGTTGACGAGGCGCCGCGACTCGCTCATGAACGACAGCAGCAGCGGCGCGATGCGCTGTTCGGCCTCTTCCCACGACACGCGTGGTGGCCGCGGCAGGTGGAAGGTGTCGGCCACCGCGTCGAACCAGGCGCCCATCGGCAGCTGCGCGTCGTCGTTCACGTTGTAGGCGCGGTTGGGCAGGCCGTGGAAGATCGCGAGCACCGCGGCGCGCGCGAGATCGTCGGCGTGGACATGGCTCGTGAAGACGTCCGCATCGGGCGCGAGAACGGGCGTGCCCTGGCGCAGCCGATCGAGCGGCAGCCGCGATTCCGAGTAGATCCCCGGCGCGCGCAACAGCGTGAGCGTGACCGCGTTGCGCGCCGCCCAACCGCGCAGCCGATCCTCGGCCGCCACCCGGCGCCGCGCGCGCGGAGTCTGCGCCCGCCGTGGCCGCGTCTCGTCGACGCGTGCGCCGGCGCAATCGCCGTACACGCCCGACGTCGAGATGTAGACGAGACGCCGCGGTATAATTCGCGCGCGCGACAGCGCCGCCACCAGCTTGCGCGTGCGCGGATCATCGCGCCCGTCGGGCGGCGGTGGCGCGCAATGCAGGACGGCGAACGGCGCGAGTGAGAGACGGCGCAAGCTGGCAAAATCGTCGAGGTCGGCCACGATGGGGACGATGCCGCGGCCGCGCAAGCGTGCCACGCCGTCGGTACGGCGCACGAGCCCGTAGACCCGCGCCCGGCCGCGCATCATCGATGCCGCGCGCAAGGCCACATCACCGCATCCGATCAACAGGACCCTGATCACGCTCCACCCGGCACAGGACGCGCGGCGCGCGTGGCGATTCTTCGGACCTTCATCTGATGACTTTCGAGATTACCATAAAGCCCAGCGAGCACCGCCTGCCCTGCGAGGGCGACGAGACGGTGCTCGCCGCCGCGATGCGCGCCGATCTCATGCTTCCCTACGGCTGCCGCAACGGCGCCTGCGGGTCGTGCAAGGGCAAGATTCTCGCCGGGGAAGTCGACTACGGCCCGCACCAGGCGTCGACACTCACCGACGACGAGAAGCGCCAGGGACTCGCGCTCTTCTGCTGCGCGCGGCCGCTCACCGATCTGGTCATCGAGGTGCGCGAGGTGCGCCGCGCCGGCGACATCACGATCAAGCGCCTGCCGTGCCGCATCGAGTCGATCGACAAGGCCGCGCCCGACGTGGCGATCGTGCGCCTCAAGCTCCCCGCCAACGAGCGCCTGCAGTACCTCGCGGGCCAGTACATCGACCTCCTGCTCAAGGATGGCAAGCGCCGCAGCTTCTCGCTCGCCACCCCGCCGCACGACGATGCGCTCTTGGAGTTGCACATACGGCACGTCCCGGGCGGCTTCTTCACCGATGCGCTCTTCACGAGCTACAAGGGGCGCGAGATCCTGCGCTTCGAGGGGCCGCTCGGCAGCTTCTACCTGCGCGAGAATTCGGACAAGCCGATCATCTTCGTCGCCGGCGGCACCGGCTTCGCCCCGATCAAGGCGATCATCGAGCACGCGCTCCACGCACGGATCCCGCGTGAGCTCGTGTTCTACTGGGGCGCGCGCTCGCTCGCCGATCTGTACTTGCCCGAACTGCCGGGCGCCTGGCAGACCGCGCACGCCAACTTCACGTTCATCCCCGTGCTCTCCGAGCCCAAGTCCGAGGACCGCTGGCCCGGACGCACGGGCTTCGTGCACCAGGCGGTGATGGCCGATTTCCCGGATCTGTCCGGCTACCAGGTCTACGCCTGCGGCGCGCCGGCGATGATCGAGGCCGCCAAGCGCGAGTTCATGCAGCGCTGCGCGCTGCCGCCGGAGGAGTTCTACGCGGACAGCTTCACCTACGCGGCAGAGGTGGACGCACGACAATAGATCGCCGGGTTGGCGGACCCGGCCACGGACGCGTCCGGCACTCGATGGCGGGCGACGATTCACGGCCACTCGTTCACCGGCGTCCGCGATCGACTAGAATGGCTCGCGCCCGCCCTCGCTCCCATGATCCACGGCCAACGCCTCGTCGTCGTGATGCCCGCGTACCGCGCGGCGAAGACGCTCGAAAGCTGCTATCGCGCGATCCCGCACGACGTCGTCGATGCCGTACTTCTCGTCGACGACGCCAGCGACGACGCCACGCTCGCGGTGGCCGAGCGCCTGGGCCTCGCCCCGATACGGCACGCGGTCAACGCGGGCTACGGCGCGAACCAGAAGACGTGCTACGCCGCCGCGCTCGCCGCCGGTGCGGACATCGTGGTGATGCTGCATCCCGACTACCAGTACGAGCCACGGCTCATCACCGCCCTCGCCTCGCTCGTCGCCTCGGGGGTGTACGACGTCGCGCTGGGCTCGCGCATGCTCGGCAAGACGGCGCTCAAGGGCGGCATGCCGCGCTACAAGTACCTCAGCAACCGCGCGCTCACCGGGTTCCAGAACATCCTGTGCGGCACGCGCCTGTCCGAGTACCACACGGGCTTTCGCGCCTTCTCGCGGCGCGTGCTCGAGACGCTGCCGCTCGGCGCCAATTCGCAGGACTTTCTCTTCGACAACCAGATGATCGCGCAGGCGCTGGCCATCGGCATGCGCATCGGCGAGATCTCGTGTCCGGCACGCTATTTCGCGGACGCGAGCGAGATCAGCTTCGGGCGATCGCTCGTCTACGGCGTGGGCGTCTTGCGCACGAGTCTCGCCTATCGGGCGTGGCGCTGGGGCCTTGCCCGACCGCGCATCTTCGACACCGACAGCCAGTGGCGGCTTCGCCCGGGCGTTGCGCCGATGCTGCCTGCTCCGTGACGGCGGCGTCGCGTCATCGCAGGTTACGCGGGGCTTCGCCGGCCGCGCGTCATTCGGAGCTTCCCTGACGGCGGTTACGCTCGAGTGCCGCGATCGCCTGCTCGAGCGCCGCGCTGCGGTGCGTGCCGGCGATCTCCGGATGACCGAGCCGCGCGTGCAACTCGCTGAGCGCCAGGCGCGTGCGCCAGTGGTCGTCGAGGGCGAGGCTCGCCTCGAAGTACGTCTGCGCCTTGCCCCACAGCGACTCGCGCTCGCACAGCCGCCCCAGCGCATAGAGCAGCACCGCATCCTGGTCGTGCGCCTGCAGCCAGCGCTCGGCGACCTCGAGCTGGCGCGTCGGATCGCCGGTCCGGCAGCCGGCATACAGCACGGCAAGCTCCGAGTCCCACTCGCGATCGAGGCTGCGCACGATGATTTCGGCGGCCTCGCGGTCGCCGCCGAGTGCCAGGAAGGCGCTGGCGGCCGCCCGCGCGACCTTGGTGCTCGTGCGATCCGCGTCGGGGAGCCTGTTCCAGTACGCGCGCAGACCCGCGGCATCGAGTCGCAACCCCGCCAGCGCCTCGGCGTGCGCGCTCGCCCGCACGAGCTGTCCCTGCGTCGCGTCGTAGACCTTGCGCTTCACGAGCTGATCGACGATCGGGGGGATCTCGGAGAAGCGGCGCGCCGCGGTGAGCGCGCGCACCTCGAGGCGGAGCGCCGCGGTGTGCAAGCCGGCCTCGCGTTTCAGCTGGGCGAGTTTCTCGAGCGCGACACCGGGCTGCTCCTGCGCGAGCGCCAGGTCGGCGGCGAGCATGAGTCGCGGGACGGCAAGGCTCGATACCGCGACGTCGGCGCGCGCCAGGAGCGCTTCGGCCGCCGCGAAATCGTGCAGGTCGATCGCCGCGCGCGCACCGACCAGTGCCGGCACGCCGCCGGACCACGGAATCGCCAGCGCCTCGTCCGCATATTGCTGCGCCTTGCCGTAGCGGCCTTCGAGCAGCGCGACGACCGCGGCGTCCTGCCGGTTGCGCGCCCGCTCGACGTTGCGCCGCGCGCGCGAGGCGCGAACCTCGGCCGGCAAGCGAGCGATCCGCAGCCCGACGCGCAGCAGGAGGTAGGCCGCGACAAAAGCGAGGAGGCCCAGCACGACGAAGGCGTTGAGCGAGAACTCGACGCGATACGGCGGCGCCACGAAGAGCACGTACCCGGCGTTGAGTTTCAGCAGGAGCGCCGCGACGACGGCGAGGGTGGCGAGCAGCAGGAAGGCGAAGAGCAGGCGCACGGCGGCGACAGGACTCAG
>JADZAQ010000030.1 GCA_020852555.1 Burkholderiales bacterium | reverse complement strand
TGACGATCTCGGCGTGCGCTGACGTGAGCGGAAGCGAACGTCAAGCGAGCAAGGCGAGCGGCGCACGCTCAAATCGTGCTGGCAGGAGTCCGGCGTGTACCGCGCACGAATTCCGCGCGCGCCTCAGGTGAGCAGCGTCACGGCGCCGGAGAACGTCAGGAAGGCAAGCACGGTCGACGCGAGGATGATGCGGGCGATGCGCCCGCTGTCGGCGCCGAACCACTCGGCGAGGACCATCGCGTTGCTCGCGCTCGGCAGCGCGGCAACGAGGGTCAGCACGGTCAGCACGAAGCCCGACAGCGGCGCACCGAGCGCGATCGCCGCGCGGCCCGCCCCGTAGACCAGCGCGGGGTGGACGACGAGCTTCACGAAGGCCAGCGGAACCTCGTCACGGGTAGCGCGACGGCCGGGCGCCGCGGCATCAGGTTGCGGGCGCGCGAGCACGGCGCCGATGGTGAAGAGCGCGACCGGTGACGCGGCATCGGCGAGCAGCCCCACGGTCTGGCCGAGCGGCCCCCACAGCGAGAAGCCGGCAGCGGACGAGAGCGCGCCCAGGACGATGGCCCACGGCAGCGGATTGGTGAGCACGCCGCGCAGCGCATCGCGGGCGGCGCTCGCCGCGCCGTGGGTGCCGGCGCCGTCGAGCCGCGACAGCGCGATGCATACCGATGCGGTGAAGAGGAGATCGATGAGGATCGTCACGATCGCCGGCCCCGCCGCCGCCGCGCCGAGGAGCGCGACCAGCAACGGCACGCCCATGTAACCGGTGTTGGGAAACGAAGCGACCAGCGCGCCGAAAGCGCCGTCGTTCCAGCCGACGCGGCGGACCGAAATGCCGATGACGAAGCTGACCATCGCCGCCGCACAGATGAAATAGGTGCCGATGAGCGCGGGGTCGACGAACTGCGCGACGGGGGTCGTCGAGCCGAAGCGATACAGCATGCACGGCAGCGCGAAATACAGGACGAACGAGTTGAGGCCGGAGATGGCCGCCTGCGGCAGCATCGCGAGGCGCACCGCCGCGTAGCCGCAAAGGATGAGGGCGAAGAACGGAAAGGTGACGACGAGGACGGCGAGCACCGGCGCATTGTCGCAAACGCCGTCGCGTCCGCTCCGGCGGAACGGCAACAGCGCGCGCGGTCATGCGCGCACCGCCGCCACTGTCGATCCCGGCGTGCGGCGGAGATGCCTTAGTATCGACCCCGACGCGATGCATTCGACGCGAAGGAGCGCACCATGATCCGCCTGCCGCTGCCCACCCCCGAGCGGACGATCGTACCGTACACGCTGCAGGCCGCCACTCCGTGGCCAGAGCCGACGCGACCGCCGCGCTGGAATCGCGTCGCGCTCGCGGCAGCGCACGTCGTCGCCGACCCGCTGGCGGCAATCGATCCCTGGGTCGAGGCGGCGATCGACTGGGAGGCCACGCTCGCGTATCGCCATCATCTGTGGCGGCTCGGCTTCGGCGTGGCGGAAGCGATGGATACCGCCCAGCGCGGCATGGGGCTCGACTGGACGCATTCGCGGGAGCTCATCCGCCGCAGCGTCGCCGACGCGCGCACGGTCCCCGGCGCCGTGGTGTTCTCGGGAGCGGGAACCGATCATCTTGCCGCGTCGCCTGCCACCACGATCGACGACGTCATCGCCGCCTACGAAATGCAATGCGCCGCGATCGAGGCGGTCGGTGGCCGCATCATCCTCATGGCGAGCCGCGCGCTCGCCGCCTGCGCCCGCTCCGCCGACGACTACCTGCGCGTCTACGGCCGGGTCCTGTCGCAGGTGCGCGAGCCGGTCATCATTCACTGGCTGGGCGAGATGTTCGATCCGGCGCTCGCCGGCTACTGGGTCGGCGCCGGAGGGCTCGCGAGCGACGCCCAGCACCGGCGCGCAACCGAAGTCTGCGCGCAGGTGATCCGCGCCCACGCGAGCAAGGTCGACGGCGTCAAGGTCTCGCTGCTCGCCGCGCAGAAGGAGATCGCGCTGCGGGACTTGCTGCCGTCCGGGGTGCGCATGTATACCGGCGATGATTTCAATTTCGCCGCGCTCATCGGCGGCGACGGCACGGGTCATTCGGACGCGCTGCTCGGGATCTTCGACAGCATCGCGCCCGCCGCGTCGGCCGCATTGACCGCCCTCGCCGGCGGCGATCGCGAACGCTTCGATCGCATCCTCGCGCCCACCGTGCCGCTGTCGCGGCACATCTTCGCCGCGCCGACACGCTTCTACAAGACCGGCGTCGTGTTCATGGCCTGGCTCAACGGGCACCAGTCGCACTTCACGATGCTCGGCGGCCAGCACAGCGCCCGCTCGCTCGTGCACCTCGCGCAACTCCTCCGCCTCGCCGACGAGGCAGGTCTCCTGCGCGATCCTCCACTCGCGGCGGCGCGCATGAAGACCTTCCTCGCGCTCCACGGCATTACCGGGTGATGCGCTCGACGCCGGTATACCATCGCAACCAGTCACCGCCACCACCCGACCGGGCCCGCTCCCACACCGACGTCGATGTCCGAACCCGATGCCGCATTGCTGTCCCTCAACACCGCGACGGTGCGCACGCAGTGGTCGCTGCCGCAGGTCGTCGCCGGCTGTCTGCGCCACGGCATCCGCGGCATCGCGCCGTGGCGCGACCAGGTCGCCGCCGTCGGCGTCAAGGATGCTGCCGCGCGCATCCGCGACGCCGGGCTCGTGGTCAGCGGATACTGTCGCGGCGGCCTCTTCCCCGCCATCGACCGTGACGGTCGGCGCGCAGCGCTCGACGACAACAAGCGCGCGGTCGACGAGGCGCTCGCCATCGGCGCCCGGTGCCTCGTGATCCTCGCCGGTGGCCTGCCCAAGGATCGTGACGGCACGATCCGCAGCAAGGACCTCGCCGGTGCTCGGGAGATGGTGCGCGACGGGATCGGCGAGGTGCTCGAGTACGCGCGTCCGGCCGGCATGCCGCTCGCCATCGAGCCGTTGCACCCCATGTACGCCGCGGATCGAGCCTGCGTGAATACGCTCGCGCAGGCCAACGACCTGTGCGATGAACTCGGGCCGGGCACCGGCATCGCGGTCGACGCCTATCACGTGTGGTGGGATCCGCGCCTGCGGCAGGAGATCGCGCGTGCCGGTGCGGCGTCGCCGTCGCGCCTGCTCGCCTACCACATCAGCGACTGGCTGGTGCCGACCGCCGACCTCCTCAACGACCGCGGCATGATGGGTGACGGCGTGATCGACCTGCCGCTGCTGCGCTCCTGGCTCGAAGCCGCGGGGTACCGAGGGATGCACGAGGTCGAGATCTTCTCGGCCAACCATTGGTGGAAGCGCGACCCCGACGAGGTACTCGCGACCTGCCGGGCCCGTCACCGCGAGTGCGCCTGACGCCACGCGCGCCGGCAGCGTGCAGCGGCGGACCTGCGGCGCCACGTGCTAGCATCGGCCGCTGCGGGCGCCGCGCCCGGACCGGAGGAACGAACATGGGCATTCTCGGCGTGATCGGGATGATCATCGTGGGCTTCATCGTCGGCCTGCTGGCTCGCCTGTTCTATCCTGGCGCGATCCACCTGGGCTTCTGGATGACGGTCCTGCTCGGCATCGGCGGCTCGCTGGTCGGCGGCGTCCTGTCGAGCTTGCTCTGGCGCTCACCCGATGGCAAATTCCGGCCCGCCGGGTGGATCATGTCGATCATCGGTTCGATAATCCTGATCTGGGCCTACCTCAACATCGGTCGCTGACGCCGCCTGCGCGTTACGTTCTCCACCGCGCGTCGCCACGCTCGCCGCCCGAAACCCGGCGGTCACTCACCTCGCACCGCGATGCTCAAAGCAGCGATCAACGGCACCACGCTCCACTACGCGAGCGACGGCGACGAGCGCGCACCGGCGTTGGTGCTCGTCAACTCGCTCGGTGCCGACCACACGATGTGGGCGCCCCAAGTGGCGGCACTGGGGCAAGCGTTTCGCGTGATCCGCTTCGACACCCGGGGTCATGGCCGCTCGGGAGTCTCGCCGGGGCCGTACACCATCGAGCTCCTCGGCAGCGATGTCGTCGCGCTCCTCGATCACCTGCGCATCACGCGCGCCGCCTTCTGCGGCATCTCGCTCGGTGGCGCCGTCGGGCAATGGCTCGGGCTCAACGCCGCCAACCGCGTCAGCCGACTCGTCCTCGCCAACACGGCCGCCAAGTTCGGGACCATCGATGCATGGAACCAGCGCATCGCCGCGGTCAATGCGGGAGGCGTGGCGGCGGTCGCCGATGCCGTGCTCGGGCGTTGGTTCACGCCCGCCTTCGCGCAACGCGAGCCGGCGCTGGTCGCGCGCGTGCGCGCGACGATGGTGCACCAGTCGGCGGCGGGCTACGTCGCGCAGTGCGGCGCCGCGCGCGACGTCGATTTCCGGGACGCGCTCGGCACCATCGTCACCCCCACGCTCGTCATCGCCGGGACGCACGATACCTCCACGACGCCGGCCGATGCGGCGTTCCTGGCGCGACAGATTCCCGGTGCGCGCTACGTCGAACTCGCCGCTGCCCATATGAGCAACATGGAGTCGCCGACGGCTTTCAATGCGGCGGTGCTCGCCTTCCTGCAGGAGGCTGCGTGACGAGCGACGACGTCCGACGTGCCGACGGCCTGCCGACCCTCGCCGACATCGGCGCTGCCGCGCGCCACGTGTACGCGGCGATGGCGCCCACGCCGCAGTATGCGTGGCCGCTCCTCGCCCGGCGGGCCGGCTGCGAAGTATGGGTCAAGCACGAGAACCACACCCCGATCGGCGCCTTCAAGGTGCGCGGTGGCCTCAATCTCCTGGCTCAACTCGCGCAGGCCGCGCCAGGCGTGCCCGGCGTGATCAGCGCCACGCGGGGCAACCATGGACAAAGCCTCGCCTTCGCCGCACGGCAGCACGGCGTGCGCTGCCGCATCGTCGTCCCCGAGGGCAATTCGCGCGGCAAGAATGCCGCGATGGAGGCGCTGGGCGCCGAGCTCGTCGTCCACGGCAACGACTTCGATGCGGCGCGCGAGCACGCGGCCGTGCTCGCGCAGCGCGAGGGATTGCGTCTGATCGGACCGTTCGAGCCCGAACTCGTGGCCGGGGTGGCAACCTATGCGCTCGAGCTCTTCCACGCCGTACACGGCATCGACACCGTCTATGCGCCAATCGGCTGCGGCTCCGGGATCTGCGGGCTCATCGCGGTTCGCGATGCGCTGCGTCTTGGCACCAAGATCGTCGGCGTCGTGGCCACCGGGGCCAATGCGTACGCGCAATCGTTTCGGACCGGGGGGCCAATCGAGACCGCCACCGCCAGCACGATTGCCGACGGCATGGCGGTGCGGGTCCCGGTCCCGGCCGCGCTCGAGGCGATCCGGCGGGGTGCGCACGACGTGGTCGAGGTGAGCGACGCCGACATCGAGACGGCGATGCGCGCCTTCTTCGACGACACGCACCAGGTCGTCGAAGGCGCCGGCGCCGCCGGCCTCGCCGCGCTTCTTCGCGTGCGCGATCGCCACGGCAAGCGTATCGCGCTGATCGCGAGCGGTGGCAACGTGGATCGCGACCTGTACACGCGAGTGCTCGCCGGGCTCAGCGAGCGGCGCCCCGACGCCTGAATTCTCCCGGCCACGCCCGGTGCTGCCGCCGCGACCCTGCCTACGAAGGCGTGTTCTGGC
Source organism: Burkholderiales bacterium (assembly GCA_020852555.1). Lineage (GTDB taxonomy): Bacteria > Pseudomonadota > Gammaproteobacteria > Burkholderiales > Casimicrobiaceae > VBCG01. The sequence continues at coordinate 3,726 of JADZAQ010000030.1, read as the reverse complement.
TCGGAGTGCGCACCACCGGCATCTTCTGCCGACCGACGTGCAGCGCGCGGCATCCGAAGCGGGAGAACGTCGAGTTTTTCACCTCGCCCTCCGCGGCGCTGCACGCGCTACTGCGGCATGACCTTCCAGGCCTATCACCGCGCACGACGCATGGGCCTGGCGCTCCTCGACATACGAAAGGGCAGGACCGTGCTCGACTCACAACTCGACCAGGGTTTCGAATCCGGCAGTGGGTTCCGCGATGCCTTCAACCGTCTGGTCGGCGCCGCACCGTCGCGCGCCGGGGATCTCGCCATGCTCCGCGCTCGCTGGCTCGAGACGCCGCTCGGCGCCATGCTCGCGATCGCCGACGACCGCGGCCTGCACCTCCTCGACTTCGTCGACCGTCGCGGCCTCGAGCGCGCGCTCGCGATGCTGCAGAAGCGCCTCAAAGCCCGCGTGTTGCCCGGCACGCACCGCCACCTCGACCAGATCGATGCGGAGCTGCGCGAATACTTTGCCGGCACGCGCACGACCTTCGCCACGCCGGTCACGCTGACGGGCTCCGCGTTCCAGCAGCGCGTATGGCGCGAGCTCCTCGCGATTCCGGCGGGCGAGACGCGCTCCTATGCGGCGCTTGCGGCGCGCATCGGAGCGCCGAAGGCGGTGCGTGCGGTCGGTCGCGCCAACGGCGACAATCGCCTGGCGATCATCGTGCCCTGCCACCGCGTGATCGGGTCCGACGGCGCGCTCGTGGGCTACGGCGGCGGCCTCGCCCGCAAGCAGAAGCTCCTCGAGCTCGAACGGGTGCGCGGCGCCGGCTGAACGGCACGACCTATTGCACGATATCCGCCGCCGGCCCCAGGATCTGCTCGCGCAGTTCGCGGTAGCGCGGCAGCTGCGGCGGATACACGCAGATGTACTTCACCTGCGCCGCCTGCAGGCAGCGCTGCTTGATGACCTCGAGTTTCTCGTCGCGCGGATTGACGACCTGGTCGGGCTCCTTTGCATCGACGATGGCGAGGATCGCCATGTCGCGATCGCAAATGACGAAGCCCACGTGCTGATTGGCGATCTTGCGGAACGCGCGCAGCCGTTCCATTCCCTGCGGGCCGACCTTCACCTGCAAGACGTCGGCGAGCCGCACCCGCGCGAAGATCTCGTTGCGCGGAAACGCCGCCTTGAGCAGGAGATAGACGACGCTCTCGGCCTTGCTCAGGAACCGCGGCCGCAAGAGGTACAGCCCCGGCAACTCGGCCGACGACAGGAGGCGCGTGGTCTCGCCTTCGGTCCATTGCGCGACCGTATGCGGCGATTCGTGACCACCCTGCCCGCTCCCGCGAGTGGTCTGGCTGCGTCGCACGAAGCCCCACGCGACCACCGCCACCAGGACGACGATCACGAGCGCGAACAGGACTCCCTGAGTGATCACCTGCTCCCCTGCTACGGCATCCGCATGTCGTGCCGCATTCGTTCTTCTTCGTCGAGCGACGGATGGACGGCAACGCCTCCCGTCGCTTGCGCCAGCGGATCCTCCCGAGGCGCTCGGCAATTTGTATTCTAAAGCATGTTGCGCGTCGGGAGCGAAGTTGGCTCGCGCAGGGTGCGGTCGCTGCGCAGCGGCGCCGGCCGCGCGCGATGTGCCTCGATCGCAAGCCCCCAGATGCGAAAAGCCCGGCGTGAAGCCGGGCTTTTCGTTCCCGCGCGGAAGCTTCGGTCCGGGCCGTTACCGATCCCTGACCTCTGATCCCTGATACCTGAACTACATGTCCATGTCGCCCATGCCGCCCATGCCGCCGCCGGGTGCGCCCATCGGCTTCTCGTCCTTGGGCATTTCCGCGACCATGGCATCGGTCGTGAGCATCAGCGAGGCGACCGATGCGGCATTCTGCAGCGCGAAGCGCGTGACCTTGGTCGGGTCGAGAACACCCATGTCCACGAGATCGCCATACTCGCCAGTCGCCGCATTGAAGCCGTAATTGCCCTTGCCTTCGACGACCTTGTTGACGACGACCGACGGCTCGTCACCGGCATTGGCCACGATCATGCGCAGCGGTTCCTCGACCGCGCGCAGCACGATCTTGATGCCGGCGTCCTGGTCGGCGTTGGCACCCTTCAGACCCTTGAGGCTGGCCCGCGCGCGGATGTAGGCGACACCACCGCCCGGCACGATGCCTTCTTCGACGGCCGCACGCGTTGCGTGCAGGGCGTCTTCGACGCGTGCCTTCTTCTCCTTCATCTCGACTTCGGTTGCCGCCCCCACCTTGATCAGGGCCACACCGCCGGCGAGCTTCGCCACGCGCTCTTGCAGCTTCTCCTTGTCGTAGTCGGAGGTCGCTTCCTCGACTTGCTTGCGGATGTTCTTCACGCGCGCTTCGATCGCCGCCTTCTCACCGGCGCCGTCGATGATCGTCGTGTCTTCCTTGCCGATCTCGACGCGCTTCGCACGGCCCAGATCCTTGAGCGACGCGTTTTCGAGCTTCAGGCCCAGTTCTTCCGCGATCACCGTGCCGCCGGTGAGGATCGCGATGTCCTCGAGCATCGCCTTGCGCCGATCGCCGAAGCCCGGGGCCTTCACCGCCGTGGTCTTCAGGATGCCGCGGATGTTGTTCACCACCAGCGTGGCGAGCGCCTCGCCGTCGACATCCTCGGCGATGATGAGGAGCGGCTTGCCGGCCTTGGCGACCTGCTCGAGCAACGGCAGGAGATCGCGGATGTTGCTGATCTTCTTGTCGTGCAGGAGGATGTACGGATCGTCGAGTGCGGCGACCTGCTTGTCGGGATTGTTGATGAAGTACGGCGAGATGTAGCCGCGATCGAACTGCATGCCCTCGACGAGGTCGAGTTCGTTCTCGAGACCCTTGCCGTCCTCGACGGTGATCACACCTTCCTTGCCGACCTTGTCCATCGCTTCGGCGATGGTCTTGCCGATCGACTCGTCGGCATTGGCCGAGATCGATCCGACCTGCGCGATTTCCTTGGAAGTCGAGCAGGGCTTGCTGATCTTCTTCAGTTCATCGACGATCGCCGTCACGGCCTTGTCGATGCCGCGCTTCAGATCCATCGGGTTCATGCCGGCGGCGACGAACTTCATGCCTTCGGTGACGATCGATTGCGCGAGGACGGTGGCCGTCGTGGTGCCGTCGCCGGCCACGTCGGACGTCTTGGACGCGACTTCCTTCACCATCTGCGCGCCCATGTTCTCGAACTTGTCCTTGAGCTCGACTTCCTTGGCCACCGACACACCATCCTTGGTGATCGTCGGCGCGCCGAAGCTGCGCTCGAGGACGACGTTGCGGCCCTTGGGGCCGAGGGTGATCTTCACGGCGTTGGCGAGGATATTCACGCCGACCACCATGCGGTTGCGGGCGCTCTCGCCGAAGCGGACGTCTTTGGCTGCCATAGTTCAATTCTCCTGATGCGTATTCGGGGATGTGCTCTAGCCGACGATGCCGATGATGTCGTCTTCGCGCATGTGCAGGTAGTCGGCGCCGTCCATCTTGAATTCCTGGCCCGAGTACTTGCCGAAGAGGATCTTGTCGCCGGCCTTGACGCCGACCGGAATGAGCTTGCCGTTGTCGTCGGTCTTGCCCGGGCCGACGGCGATGACTTCGCCCATCGACGGCTTTTCGGCGGCGGTATCGGGGATCACGATCCCACCCGCCGTTTTACGTTCTTCCTCGAGCCGCTTGACGATCACGCGGTCGTGCAGGGGACGCAGCTTCATAGTTAGCACTCACTCCTGTT
>JADZAQ010000029.1 GCA_020852555.1 Burkholderiales bacterium | reverse complement strand
GCTTCGCTCGGCTACGCCGACGCCAGTGCCTTCGCGCGGGCGTTCCGGCGCTGGACGGGGGTGGCGCCATCGGCGTGGCGCCGGCGCCCGGCCGCTGCCGCGGCCTGACCGCGCGATCATCGGACCCCTTGCCGGGCAGTTTTCTGCTATGATGCGCGGCTCGCGTGGGCGCCGAAGTTCGGCGTCCCGGAGGCAACGGCAGAGACGTTTCCCGCAGGTGCGGCATGGCCCATCGCGGCGGGCCCCGGCGCTGGCAATCGCGTCCTGGGTCATGCCACGGGGCAGTCATAAGAAATGGGCTTTTCCGGCCCATTTTTCATTTCTGTACAGGCTTTGCGCCGTTGCCGCGGGCGTGCCGACGCCGCGCGTGATTCGAGTACTGCTGCGACCGAAGAGATGACCGACCGCCGTACCGTGCTGGGCGAACTGCTCGCGAGGACCGTCCCCCCGATGGGGTACGAGCTCGTCGATTGGGAACTGCAGCCGCGGGCGGGGCTGGTGCGCGTCTTCATCGATGCCCCGAAGGGGGTCGACGTCGAGGATTGCGCGCGCGTGAGCAACCAGTTGACGCATGTCTTTACCGTCGAGAACGTCGACTACGAGCGGCTCGAGGTGAGCTCGCCAGGTCTCGATCGGCCGCTCAAGAGACTTGCCGATTACGGTCGGTTCGCGGGCGAGGAGGCGCAGCTCACGCTGCGCGAAATGATGGATGGTGCGCGCCGCGTGAAGGGCGTGCTGCGCGGGGTGCAGGGCGGGGCGGGCGGCGATCGCGTGCTCGTGGAGACCGCCAAGGGCGTGCAGGAGATTCCCTTCGCAGGGATCGAAAAAGCGCGCCTCGTACCCCGGATCGAGTGGAGAAAGACCAAATGAACCGCGAACTGCTGCTGCTGGTCGATGCCTTGGCGCGCGAGAAGAACGTGCCCAAGGAGATCGTATTCGTCGCGCTCGAGTCGGCGCTGGCGTCGGCGACCAAGAAGCGCTTTCCGAATCAGGAGATCGACGCGCGGGTGGCGATTGACCGCGCGACCGGCGATTACGAGTCGTTTCGCCGCTGGACGGTCGTCCCCGACGAGGAGCACGAGGAGCCCGCGCACCAGCTCGCGATCACCGATGCCATCGAGCGTGACCCCGATCTCAAGCTCGGCGACGTCGTGGAAGAGCCGCTCGAGCCGATCGAGTTCGGGCGGATCGGCGCCCAGGCCGCGAAGCAGGTGATCCTGCAGAAGATCCGCGATGCCGAGCGCGAGCAGATCCTGAACGACTTCCTCGAGCGCGACGACAACCTGCTGACCGGCACGGTGAAGCGCATGGAGCGCGGCAACGTGATCGTCGAGTCGGGCCGCATCGAGGGCGTGATTCCACGCGACCAGCTCATCCAGAAGGAGATGCTGCGCGTGGGGGATCGCGTGCGCGCCTACGTCATGAAGATCGACCGCACCGCCAAGGGTCCGCAGTTGATCCTCTCACGGGTGTCACCCGACTTCCTGGTGCGCCTGTTCGAGCTCGAGGTGCCGGAGATCGAGGAGGGTCTGATCGAGATCAAGGCCGCTGCTCGCGATCCCGGGATCCGCGCCAAGATCGCGGTCAAGTCGAACGATCCCCGGCTCGACCCGCAGGGCACCTGCATCGGGATGCGCGGCTCGCGCGTGACGGCGGTGACCAACGAGCTCGCCGGCGAGCGCGTCGACATCATCCTGTACTCGGAGGATCCGGCGAAGTTCGTCATCAACGCGCTGGCGCCGGCCGAGGTGCAGAGCATCCTCGTCGACGAGGAGAAGCACGCGATGGACGTCGTGGTCGACGAGGAGAATCTCGCCATCGCGATCGGCCGCAGCGGGCAGAACGTGCGGCTCGCCTCCGAGCTCACCGGGTGGCAGTTGAACCTCATGAGCGTCGAGGAATCGCAGCAGAAGCAGGAGAGCGAGACCGGGCGCCTGCGCGAGCTCTTCATGGAGCGGCTCGACGTCGACGAGGAAGTCGCCGAGATCCTCATCGCCGAGGGATTCACCTCGCTCGAGGAGGTTGCCTACGTGCCGATCAACGAAATGCTCGAGATCGAATCGTTCGACGAGGATACGGTGGACGAGTTGCGTAGCCGCGCCCGCAACGCGCTGCTCACCGAAGCCATCGTGCGCGAGGAATCGGTAGGCAGCGTCGAGGAAGCGCTGCTGGCGCTCGAAGGGATGGACACCGAGGTCGCGAGCAAGCTCGCTGCGCACGGCGTCACCACCCGCGATGCGCTCGCCGATCTCGCGACCGACGAGCTCGTCGAGATGACGGGATTGCCCGACGAGCGTGCCGTCGACCTCATCATGAAGGCCCGTGCACACTGGTTCGAGGGTGAGGCGGTGGCCGAGTCCGAGGCAGCGGCCAGCACCGCCGTCACGACGAAATAACGGCGCTCATTGCCACGCGCCGGCAGCACCCGGCAGGAGACGAAACGCATGCCGCAAACGACGATCGAACAATTCGCAACCGAGCTCAAGATGGGCGCCGGCGCGCTCATCGAGCAGCTCGCCGCAGCGGGGGTAGCGGCCAAGAAGGCCGGCGACTCGCTCACCGAGCAGGACAAGACGCGCCTCCTCGATTACCTGCGCAAGCAACACGGTGGCGCGACCGAGCCCAAGCGGCGGATCACGCTCACCCGCAAGCAGACGTCGGAGATCCGCGCCGCCGATGCATCGGGCAAGTCGCGTACGATCCAGGTCGAGGTGCGCAAGAAGCGCGTCCTGGTGCGCCGCGACGACGAGACGGCGGCACCTGCGATCGAGGAAGTGCCGACGCCGGTGGTCGAGCCGGAAGTGACGGTAGCGCCCGAACCGGTGCTCGAGGCACCACCCGAGCCCGTCGTCGAGATGGCGGTGCCGGAGCCCGAACCCGTCGTCGCCAGCGAGGCGCCGGTCGAGAGCGAAGCGCCGGCGGCGCCCGAGGCGACAGTGGAGGTGGCGCCCGCGGCATCCGCGCCGGTGGCACCGGTGGCGCCAGCGATCCCATCGCATCTCACCCCGCAGGAGATCGCGGCGCGCGAGGAGGAGCAGCGCAAGACCCAGGCGCTGTTCCAGCGGCAGGAGCAGGAACTGCGCGAGAAACAGGAACGCGAGGCGGCGCGCCGCAGCCGCAAGGAGGCCGAGGAGCTCGCCGTGAAGGCCGCGGCAGAGGCGGCTGCCAAGGCCGCCGAGGCCAAGACCGCGGCCGGGGCTGCGCCGGCCAAGAAGCTCGGAACGCTGCATCGCCCAGCCGCCAAGCCCGGCGAGAAGCGTACCGATCGGGCGACCAAGACGGCGCCGGGACAGGTTTTCCAGGAAGAGGCGGCGCGCCGGCGCGCGCTCAAGCTGCGTGGTGATACGGGTGGCGCCGCGGCGGCCCCGGGCTGGCGCGGTCCGAAGATGGGTGGGCGTCATCGCGACGACGACGCGGGCGACGGTGCGAGTGTCGCCGGGCCGGTCGTGCGCGAGGTGACGGTCCCCGAGACGATCACCGTTGCCGAACTCGCCCACAAGATGTCGGTGAAGGCCACCGAAGTCATCAAGGCGATGATGAAGCTCGGCACCATGGTGACGATCAACCAGAACCTCGACCAGGAGACGGCGATGATCGTCGTCGAGGAGATGGGTCACAAGGCGGTGGCCGCGAAGCTCGACGACCCCGACGCGCTGCTCATCGAAGCGCACGGCGAGCACCAGGCCGAGCTCTTGCCGCGTCCGCCGGTGGTGACGGTGATGGGCCACGTCGATCACGGCAAGACCTCGCTCCTCGATGCGATCCGTCGCACCCGCGTAGCGAGCGGCGAGGCGGGCGGCATCACCCAGCACATCGGCGCGTATCACGTCGAGACCGCCAAGGGGGTCATCACCTTCCTCGACACCCCGGGACACGAGGCGTTCACGGCGATGCGCGCACGCGGCGCCAAGGTGACCGACATGGTGGTGCTCGTGGTCGCCGCCGACGACGGCGTGATGCCGCAGACGAAGGAGGCGATCGCGCACGCCAAGGCAGCCAACGTGCCGCTGGTGGTCGCGATCAACAAGATCGACAAGCCGGAAGCCAATCCCGATCGCGTCAAGCAGGAACTCGTCGCGGAGAGCGTGCTGCCCGAAGAGTACGGCGGCGACGTGCAGTTCATCCCGGTGTCGGCGCGCACGGGCGAAGGCATCGATCAGCTGCTCGACGGGCTGCTGCTGCAAGCCGAGGTGCTCGAATTGAAGGCGGCGAAGGATGCTCCCGCCAAGGGCATCGTGATCGAGGCGCGCCTCGACAAGGGTCGCGGTCCGGTGGCGACCGTGCTCGTCCAGTCGGGGACGTTGAAGCGCGGTGACATCGTGCTGGCCGGCGCGGTGTTCGGCCGCGTGCGGGCGATGAACGATGAGAACGGCAAGGCGGTCACCGAGGCGGGCCCGGCGATTCCCGTCGAGATCCAGGGCCTGTCCGATGTGCCGCTCGCCGGCGAGGACGTGATGGCGCTCGGCGACGAGCGCAAGGCGCGCGAGATCGCGCTCTTCCGCCAGGGCAAGTTCCGCGACGTGAAGCTCGCCAAGCAGCAGGCGACGAAGCTCGAGAACATCTTCGGCGAGGTGGGCGAGAACGAAGTGAAGACGCTCGCCCTCATCATCAAGGCCGACGTGCAAGGCAGCTACGAGGGCCTGTCGCAGGCACTCGTCAAGCTCTCCACCGATGAGGTCAAGGTCAACATCGTGCACGCCGGGGTGGGCGGCATCACCGAATCGGACATCAACCTGGCACTCGCCGCGAAGGCGGTGATCATCGGTTTCAATACGCGCGCCGACGCGCAGGCACGCAAGCTCGCCGAGACGAGCGGCGTGCAGATCCGCTACTACAACATCATCTACGACGCCGTGGACGACGTGAAGGCGGCGCTGTCGGGAATGCTGGCGCCCGAGCGCAAGGAGAACCGGCTCGGCCTGGTCGAGGTGCGCGAGGTGTATCGCATCTCGAAGGTCGGTACAGTCGCGGGCTGCTACGTGCTCGAAGGGCTGGTGCGGCGCGGGGCGAAGGTGCGCCTGCTGCGCGACAACGTCGTCGTGCACGAGGGCGAGCTCGATTCGCTCAAGCGCTTCAAGGACGACGTGCGCGAGGTCAAGGCGGGCTTCGAGTGTGGTCTGTCGCTCAAGAACTACAACGACGTCCAGAAGGGCGACCAGATCGAGGTGTTCGAGATCGTCGAAGTCTCGCGGACGTTGTAGACAGGTTAGATGGGCTCGCAGGGCTAACGCCGCGAGCTCATGGAAAAATCACCAGGCTGACTGCCATACGAGAAGCTGATCAGAGGGAAATCGCAGGCAGAGCCCGACGATTTCCCGGTGAAGGCGACGATGAAGAAGCACTCGCAGCGCGCGCAGCGGGTCGGTGACCAGATCCACAAGGAGCTCGCCGACCTCCTGCGCAACGAGGTCAAGGATCCGCGCGTGGGACCGGTGACGGTGACGCGCGTGGAGGTCTCCGCCGACTTGTCGCACGCCACCGTGCAGGTGACGCATCTCGCCGGTCGCGAGCGCGCTGGCGAGGCGGTCGACGCCTTGCAGCGGACCGCGGGCTTCCTGCGCAGCCAGCTCGCGCACCGCCTCGATCTGTACTCGGTGCCACAGCTCCATTTCGCCTACGACGACTCGATCGAGGCGGGGATGAAGCTCGCGCAACTCATCGACGACGCGGTCGCCGCCGACCGCAAGCTCGCCGAGTGACGCTGCGTGCCGGCACCGTCTCGATGGCGGTGCCTGGTGCGCGCAGGCTTCATTGCCAACCGGCATGCACGCGTCTCCGGCCCGGATCGAGCGTCGCGACGTCGACGGCGTGCTCCTCCTCGACAAGCCGTCGGGGATGACGTCGACCGCCGCGCTCGCGAAAGCGAAATGGCTCCTTCGGGCCAAGCGGGCCGGACACACCGGCACCCTCGACCCACTGGCGTCGGGCCTGCTGCCGCTGTGCTTCGGGGAGGCGACGCGCTTCGCGCAGCGCCTGCTCGATGCACCGAAGGGATATCTCGCAACGATCCGCTTCGGGGTCGCCACGACCACCGGCGACGCCGAAGGCGAGGTCACCGCGACCACCCCGGTCGGCTTCACCCGCGAGGCGCTCGAGGCGACGCTCGCTCGCTTCGTGGGCGAGCAGATGCAGGTTCCGCCGATGTACTCGGCATTGAAGGTCGGCGGCCAGCCGCTGTATCGCCTCGCCCGTGCCGGGCACGAGATCGAGCGCGCGCCGCGGCGCATCGTCGTGCACGCGCTCGCGTGCGCCGGCTGGGAGCCCCCGGTGGCGCAGGTGACCGTGACTTGCAGCAAGGGGACGTACGTGCGCGTGCTTGCCGAAGACATCGGCAGGACCCTCGGTGTCGGAGCGCACCTCGCGGCGCTGCGGCGGACCACCACCGGCGGCTTTCGCATCGAGGACGCCATCACCCTCGAGGCGCTGGCGGACCTCGACGATGCCGCGCGAATCGAGTGTCTCCGGTCGACGGCGGCGCTCGTCGCCGATTTGCCGGCGCTGGTGATCGGGACGCCGCAGGCGCAGCGCTTTCTCCACGGCCAGGCGGTACCCGCAGGCGCCGCGGCAGTGGGCGAGCACGCGGTCTATGCCGGCGGGCGGCTCCTGGGTCTTGCCCAGGTGGCGGCGGGGGTGGCGCAGCCGTCGCGGGTGCTCGCCGGTGCGCAGGCGGCAATGGAGCCCGACTAGATC
>JADZAQ010000028.1 GCA_020852555.1 Burkholderiales bacterium | reverse complement strand
GGAAGACATCCGCGAGTTCTATCTCGGCATCAAGGAAAGCGGCGCGCGCGGCGAGCGGCGCTGGAAGAAGCGGAAGACCTGGCGGTGAGCGCATGAGCGTACTCTGGGACCTGAGCAGCATTCGCCCCAACCCGACCGTCGTCGTGCCGGGCGAGACGCTGCCCGTGCTGTTCGGCAACGCGGTCGCGAAGCGCGGCGACGCGGTGTTCATGCGCGAGAAGGATCTCGGCATCTGGCGCAGCTGGACGTGGAACGACACCGGCCGCGCGGTGCGGGAAGTCGCGATGGGGCTCGCGGCGCTGGGCTTCGAGCCGGGCGAGCGCGCCTCGATCCTGTCGAACACCGTGGTCGAGTGGGTCATCGCCGACCTCGGCGTGCTGTGCGCGGCCGGCGTCTCGAACGGCATCTATCCCACCGACTCCCCGGCCCAGGTCCAGTACCTGTGCGAAGACTCGCGCACCGTCGTCGTCTTCGTCGAAGACGACGAGCAACTCGACAAGGTGCTCGAAGTGCGAGGCGCCCTGCCGTTGCTGCGCAGGATCATCGTCTTCGACATGGACGGGCTGCACCACTTCCACGACCCGATGGTCACGAGCTTGCAGGCGCTGCGCGAACTCGGCGCCCGCCACGACGCCGCCAACCCCGGCGAGTTCGATGCGCGCGTCATGGCCCCCCGGCCCGAAGACCTCGCAATCCTCATCTACACCTCCGGGACCACCGGCCGCCCGAAAGGGGCGATGCTCAGCCACCGCAACGTCGTCTACACGATCCGCGGCTTCAACCTGCTCATCTCGCAGACCGAGAACGACGAGCGGATGTGCTTCCTGCCGCTGTGCCACGTGGCAGAGCGCCTGGGCGGCGAGTACTTCGCCATCTATGCGGGCGCCAGGCTGAACTTCGTCGAGAACCCCGATACCGTCCCGGAGAACGTGCGCGAGATCGCACCGACCGTGTTCGTCGCCGTGCCGCGGGTCTGGGAGAAATTCTATTCGGCGGTGTCGATCGCGATCGCCGAAGCCTCTCGCCTGCAGCAACTGGCCTACCGCTGGGCGCTCGGGGTCGGGCAACGCGTGGCCGAGCGCGTCCTCGAGGGGCGCCCCGTCCCGATCACGCTGAAGGTGGCGTTCCGCATCGCGCGCGTGCTCGCGCTGGACAACGTGCGCAAGATGATCGGCATCCACCGGTCACGCTACCTCGTCACGGGCGCCGCGCCGATCTCGCCGGACCTCGTGCGATGGTATCTGGCGCTCGGCGTGCCGATGCTCGAGGTCTGGGGCCAGACCGAGTCGTGCGGCGCCTCGACCGGGATGCCCGCGGATCGCATCAAGCCCGGCTCGATCGGCCCCGCGACGGCCTACAACGAGGTCAAGGTCGACCCGACTACCGGCGAGCTGCTGATCCGGGGGCCGACCGTGTTCATCGGGTACCTGAACCAGCCCGAGAAGACCGCCGAGACGATCGACGCGGACGGCTGGCTGCACACCGGCGACGTCGGCACGGTCGACGGCGACGGCTACTTCCGCATCACCGACCGGATGAAGGACATCATCATCACGGCCGGCGGCAAGAACGTGACGCCGAGCGAGATCGAGAACGAGCTCAAGTTCTCCCCGTACATCACCGACGCCGTGATCATCGGCGACAAGCGCCCCTATCTCACCGCGCTGGTGATGATCGACCAGGAGAACGTCGAGAAGTACGCGCAGGACCACGACGTGCCGTTCTCGAACTACGCGAGCCTGACCCGCGCGAAGGAGGTGCTCGCGCTGATCCAGGGCGAGATCGACCGCGTGAACCGCAAGTTCGCCCGCGTCGAGCAGGTCAAGACCTTCCGGCTGCTCGAAACGCAACTGGGGGCGGAAGACGAGGAGTTGACACCGACGATGAAGCTCAAGCGCAAGTTCGTCGAAAAGAAATACGCCGAGCTCATCGATTCGATGTACAAGGGAGGCTGACGGTCGCAGGACCCGAATCCATGTCTGGTGGAAAGGAGATGCAAATGATGAAACGCACCGCTGTTGCACTGGCGCTCGCCCTGGGCGCTCCGTTGGCATTCGCCCAGAGCCAGGGCGTCACCAAGGACGAGATCGTCATCGGCTCGATCCAGGACCTTTCGGGCCCGCTCGCCGGCTTCGGCAAGCAGGATCGCCTCGGGATGATGCTGCGCGTCGACGAGGTCAACGAGCAGGGCGGCGTCAACGGCCGCAAGCTCCGGCTGATCGTCGAGGACTCCGGATACGACCCGCGCCGCGCCGTGCTGGCGGCCCAGAAGCTGGTCAACCAGGACAAGATCTTCGCGATGGTGGCCCACATCGGCACCGCGCAGAACATGGCCGCGATGCCGATCCAGTTCGAGAAGAACGTCGTCAACTTCTTCCCGATCACCGCCGCTCGCGAGATGTACGAGCCGTTCCACCGCCTGAAGTACTCGTTCGCGGCCACCTACTACGACCAGATCCGCCACGCGACGCCTCGACTGGCCAAGGATAAAGGCGCGAAGAAGGTCTGCTCGGTCTACCAGGATGACGAGTTCGGGCTCGAGGTGCTGCGCGGCGCCGAGGCCGGGCTGAAGACGATGGGCATGCAGCTGACGGAGAAGACTTCGTACAAGCGCGGCGCAACCGACTTCTCCTCGCAAGTCGCCCGCATGAAGTCCGCCGGCTGCGACATGGTGGTGCTGGGCACCATCATCCGCGAGACGATCGGCGTCATCGGCGAGTCGCGCAAGACCGGCTTCAACCCGATCTTCCTCGGCTCGAGCGCGTCGTACACCGACCTGATCCACAAGCTCGGCGGCAAGGCCATGGACGGCCTGTACGCGACCATGACGGTGCAGCACCCGTACCTCGACGAGAGCTCGCAGCCCATCCGCTTCTGGGCGAACAAGTACAAGACCAGGTTCAACGAGGATCCGACCGTGTTCTCGGTCTACGGCTACCTGGCGGTGGACGCGTTCATTCGCGCCGCGACCAAGGCGGGCCCGAACCTGACCACCGACTCGTTCATCAAGGCGATGGACACGATGACCATCCCGACCGACATCTTCGGCAGCGCCGAGATGACCTTCGGGCCGAAGAAGCGCCTGGGCAACAACCTGTCGCGGCTCTCGCAGATCCAGGACGGGC
>JADZAQ010000027.1 GCA_020852555.1 Burkholderiales bacterium | reverse complement strand
CGCGGCGCTCGATCTCGCCCGCGAGGCGGGCCGGCGCGGCGAAGTTCCGGTGGGCGCCATCGTGGTGCGCGACGGGATCGTCGTCGGCCGCGGTGGCAATGCGCCGATCGCCGCGCACGACCCGACCGCGCACGCCGAGATCGCCGCGCTGCGCGACGCCGCGCGCACGCTCGCGAACTATCGGCTGCCGGGGTGCGAGCTCTTCGTGACCCTCGAGCCCTGCGCGATGTGCACCGGGGCGATCTTCCACGCGCGCATCGCCCGCGTCGTCTTCGGCGCGCACGACCCCAAGTCGGGCGCCTGCGGCTCGGTCGTCGACCTCTTCGGTGAATCGCGCTTGAACCACCACGCGGTGGTCCGCGGCGGCGTACGTGCCGCCGAGTGCGCTGCGCTCCTGTCGACGTTCTTCGCGGCGCGCCGCGCCGGTGTCGCGTCGTGAGCCGACCGCGCGGCGTTGGCCTCTTCGCCCCGTCGGGTTTCGCACTCGACCCGACCGCGGTCGATCGCGCGGCGGCACGCCTCACGGCGATGGGGCGAGCGGCGACCGTCGATCCCACCTGCCGGACCCGCGAGATGCGCTTCGCGGCGAGCGACGCCGAGCGGCTTGCCGCCGTGCGACGCATGGCGGCGAATCCGGACGTCGGTCTTGCCATCGCGCTGCGCGGCGGTTACGGTTGGACCCGGCTCCTGCCGCACCTCGATTTCGACGCGCTGGCGGCGTCGGGCACGCGCTGGCTGGGTTACAGCGACTTCACCGCGTTCCACCTCGCGGCGCTCGCCCGCGCCGGCATGGTCAGCTTCGCCGGACCTGTCGTGAGCGATTTCGGCGCGCGCGAACCGTCGGCGTTCACGCTCGACCACTGCTTCGGGGTGCTCGATCATGCGTCGCACGAGGCCGCGTGCGCGCTCGACGGCCCCGACCTCGCGTGCACCGGGACGCTGTGGGGTGGCAACCTCGCCCTCGTCACGCATCTCGTCGGCACGCCGTACTTTCCCGCGGTCGACGGGGGTATCCTCTTCCTCGAGGACGTCGGCGAAGTGCCGTATCGCATCGAGCGCATGCTCTATCAACTGTTGCACGCCGGCGTGCTCGCCCGCCAGCGCGCGATCCTCCTCGGCCACTTCACCGAATACACGCTGTCGGCCAACGACGGCGGCTACGACTTCGACGTCGTGGTCCGTCACCTGCGCGATGTCTGCGCCACGCCGCTCTACACCGGCCTGCCGTTCGGCCACGTCCCCGACAAGCTGACGCTCCCGGTGGGCGGTCGCTGTAATCTCGTGGTCCGCGACGGCGCGGCGCGGCTATCCTTCTCCGACTATGGCCATTGACGAATCCGCAGAAGGCTTCACGCTCGACGTCGTGACTTGGGCGGAGGAATCCGCGCACCTGCGCGCGGTGCGCCACGCGGTCTTCGTCGTCGAGCAGAACGTTCCCGAAGAGCTCGAGTGGGACGCCGACGACGCCATCAGCGTGCACGTGCTGGCGCACGACCGCGACGGTGTTCCGATCGCCTGCGGGCGGCTCCTTCCCGACGGGCGCATCGGTCGCATGGCGGTGCTCTCCGGCTGGCGCGGACAGGGGGTGGGGGCGGCGATCCTGTCGCTGTTGATCGACGTCGCCCGCGATCGCGGCGACACCGCGGTGTACCTGCATGCGCAGACGCACGCCGTGCCGTTCTACGCGAAGTTCGGCTTCACACCCGAGGGCGACGAGTATCTCGAGGCGGGGATCCCGCATCGGTCGATGCGGCGGTCGCTGACCGGGGCGGCGTAGGCGGCGGCGCGATCTGCCGTCCGGCGCGCGATCGCAAGCCAGCCGGCCACGCGCACGCCGTCAGGCGTTTGCCTCGCACCCGGTTTTCGCGCCCGTCGCGAACCACTTGCCGACGAGGCCCGCGAGCAGCACCAGCGCGGTCGAGATGGCGATCATCACGATGCCGAGCGCCGAGAGCTTGCCCCACAGGCCGTCGTCGGCGAAGCCCAGGATCTGCACGGCGAGGACTTCGCTCCCCGGACGCGAGAGCACGACCGACAGCGTGAGCTCGCGCAGGAACATCGTCGCCATCAGGATCCACGCCGAGACGATGCCGGGGATGAGCAGCGGAACGATGATCCGCCGCATCGTGGTCAACCGGCTCGCACCGCAGACGAGCGACGACTCCTCGAGGTGCGCGTGAACCTGGACGAAGGCGCTCGCCAGCGGGCGCACGCCGTACGGCAGGTAGGTGGCGATGTAGCCGATCAGCAGCGCGGTGAGCGTCGCGTACAGCGGGGTGTGCACGAAGAACCACATGAAGCCTACCCCGATGACGATGCCCGGGAAGGAGAACGAGAGGTAGGTGAGTGATTCCAGCAGCGCCGCGCTGCGGGTGCGCAGCTTGACGATGACGTAGGCGACGAACAGCGACAGCGCGACGCCGAGCGTCGCCCCGACCACCGCGAGGAAGAGGCTGTTGCGCAGCGCGAGGAGCGACGCGGCATCGGCGAACACCTCGGTCCAGTGGCGCCAGCTCATCTGCGCGAAGGCTTGCGCGCTCGGCACCATCGAGTACGGCACGAACGAGGTGTAGGCGAGCACGGCGACCGGCAGCACGATCACGATGACGCTCAGCAACGCCACCAGCACGAAGAGCGGCATCCGCATGCGCCCCAGCGGCACCACGGTCGGCCGCCAGCCGCGGCTCGAGATGGTGACGAAGCGGCTGCCCTCGCTGGTCAGCGTGCGGTACACCCAGATGAGCACGATCGACGTGGCGAGTGCGCTCATGCCGAGTGCCGCCGCCTTGCCGTAATCCGGCGAGAAGCCGACCGAGATCATCTCGAAGAGGTAGGTGGCGAGCACCTCGACGCGTCCCGGCATGCCGAGCACGCGCGGGACTGCGTAGGAAGCGAGGCTGCGCACGATGCCCAGCACGAAGGCGGCGAGGATCGCGGGACGCAGCACCGGCAGCGTGATGCGCAGCAGCGTGCGCCAGGTGCCGGCGCCGAACACGCGCGAGGACTCCTCGAGCGCCACGTCGAACGAGGCCATCGCCGGGGCGATGATGAGGTAGGCGATGGGCATGTTGAGCAGCCCCTCGACCAGGATCATGCCCGGCAGAGAATAGATGTCGAACGGCGCGCTGTCGAGGCCGAAGGCATCCATCAGCGCCCGGTTGATGAGGCCGTTCGACGGATTGGCGAGGAGCGCCCAGGCGACCGAGAAGAGCACGTGCGGGATCATCATCGGCACGATGGCGAGCACGCCGAAGAGGAACTTGCCGGGAATGTCGGTGCGCGTGTCGAGGTAGGCGAGAACGAGCGCCAGCACCGTCGCGAGCACCGTCGAGCCGACGACGAAGACGACGGTATTGCCGAGGACCTTGAGGAGCGCCGGATCGGTGTACGCGGCGACGTACTTGGCGAGCGTGAACTGGCCGAAGGCGTCGAGGCCCGCGGTGAAGCTGCCGAAGGCGAGCATGGCGACCGGCGCGACGGTGAGCGCACCGACGATGGCGATGAGGACGTAGGTCAGCCGTGCCGAGCGATCCTTCACCGCGCGCCTCGGCGTACGCAACGCGGGTCGGAGCGCGATACCGCGCCCGGCGCGTGGCGGCGACGTCGCAGGTGAACGCTGGCCACCTTACGCCGACACCAGCAGGCAGTGCTCGGGGGTTACGGTGAAGCTCACCGTGTCGCCTTCGCGCAACTGCGTATCGGGCCCGGTCCGCGCGAGGAGCAGGAGGTCGGCGACGCGGATCTCCGCCTCGTAGACCTCGCCGACGAAGGCGAGCGATTCGATGCGTCCGGTCACCCCGTTGTGGTCGGGGATCGCCGCACCCTCGTGCAGGTGCAAGAACTCGGGGCGCAGGCACAGCGTCGCCGCGCTCCCCGGCGCGAGGTCACGCGGCGCGCAGGCGAAGCGGCCGAGCGCGCTGTCGACCACCGTGAATTCGCCGCTCGACCCGCGCACCGTCACCGGGATCAGGTTGGCGCGGCCGATGAAGTCGGCGACGAAGCGGTGATCGGCGTGGAAGTAGATCTTCTGCGGCGAGCCGATCTCGACGATGCTCCCTGCCCGCATCACCGCGATCGAGTCGGACAGCGCCAGCGCCTCGACGCGATCGTGGGTGACGTACACGGCGGTGATGTCGAGCTCGCCCAGGAAGCGCTTCAACTCCTTGCGCGTCTCCTCGCGGAGCTTCGCATCGAGGTTCGACAGCGGCTCGTCGAAGAGGATGACCTTCGGTTCGGCAACGAGCGCGCGGGCGAGGGCCACGCGCTGTTGTTGCCCTCCGGACAGGCGCGTCGCCGAGCGTCGATCGAGACCATCGAGTTGCACGAAGTGCAGCGCTGCCGCCACCTTCTTCCCGATCGTGGCGCGCTCGACGCCGCGCACCTGCAGCGGATACGCCACGTTGTCGAAGACGCTCATGTGCGGCCAGATCGCGTAGGTCTGGAACACCATGCCCAGACCGCGCTTCTCGGTGGGCACGGCGATGCCCCGTGCGCGCGACCACACGACCTCGTCGCCGATGCGGATCTCGCCGTCGTCGGGCGTCTCCAGCCCGACGATACAGCGCAGGAGCGTGGTCTTGCCGCAGCCGCTGGGGCCCAGCAAGGTGAAGATGCGGTTGGCCGGGATCGTCAGGTCGACGCGATCGAGCGCCTTGACCGTGCGGCCCTCCGCGACGTAGTGCTTGGTGAGACCCTCGACGCGGATCTCCATCGGCCGCTCAACCCTTGAAGATCTGCTTGAACTGCGCGCCCCACTTCTGGATCTCGGCGTCGTCGAGGTCGCGGATCGGCAGCACCTTCACGGCATTGATGCCCTCGATCGGCGGGAACACGCCCGGCGTCAGCACGTACTCGCCGACGTCCTTGGCGAGCATGCCGGCGGCCTTCGGGGAGAGCCAGAAATCCATGAATACGCGCGCGGCGGCGGGGTGCGGCGCCTTGGCGGTGATCGCCATCGCGCGCGGCGTGCCGAGGAGCGGCTGGCCGCCGCGCGGGCCCCAGGCGAGCGGCGCCGGCGCCTTGGTCACGATGTACTTGGGCATCGAGATGCCGATCGCCTTCTCGCCGCTCTCGATCGGCGCGGGAGTCGGTCCGAACGAGGCGACGAACATCGGGCGGTTGGCGGCCAATCCCTTGACGAAGGTCATCCAGTCGTTCTCGGCGGCGAAGACCTTCTCCTTCAGGCCCACCAGCCACGAGATCGTCGACGAATGGCTCGCGGGATCGGCCATCACGATGCGGTTCTTCCACTTGGGATCGGCGAGATCCTCGTAGCGCCTGGGTGCGTCGGCGTCCTTGACCTGCGTCTTGTTGTACAGGTAGGACACGTATTCGATGCCGAACATCTGGATGCTGTCGTTCGGTCGCGACCAGTCCGGAAAGCCTGCCGCGGCCGGCGAGCGGTACGGCGCGAGGATCCCCTTTTCGCTCAGCAGTTCGAGGACGGGCAGCGGCGCCTGCACGACGTCGGCCAGCAACTTGCCGGCCTGCGCCTCGGTGGTCACGGTGGAGACGAATTTCGAACTCGAGATGCGCGTGTATTCGCCCTTCACGCCGGTCTCGGTGGCAAAGGCCGCCATGATCGGGTCGACCGAGGTGATGTTGGCGTAGAAGACCGCGCGCCCCTCGGCCTTGGCCTTGGCGAGGTCACCCCCCTCGGCAGCAAAGGCCGGCGGCAGGGCCGCCGCGAGGCCGGCGCCGCCGACGAGGTTGAGGAAGTTGCGGCGATCGATCGGGGGCATGGTCGCGGCCTTTCGCGGTTGGGTGAGCGGCGCGGTACGGGGGTACCCGCCAGCGGCGTCCGCCGCGAACGGGGCACTACCCTCGGGGAGAGCAGCGACCATAGGCGAGCACGGCCGATTCGTCAATGCGGCGGTACGTGCGGCGACCCCATGCCTTGCCGCCCGCCGTCGAGCAAGGCACATTGCGAGACGGCCCAACGATGGTACGGGAGATTGGATGATGAGAGGGCGGATCGCCGGTCGGGTTCTGTTGTCGGTGCTGATGGCGCTCG
Source organism: Burkholderiales bacterium (assembly GCA_020852555.1). Taxonomy (GTDB): domain Bacteria; phylum Pseudomonadota; class Gammaproteobacteria; order Burkholderiales; family Casimicrobiaceae; genus VBCG01. The sequence goes on along the minus strand of JADZAQ010000027.1, from coordinate 15,877 downwards.
GCGTGGTGACGGTGCGAATCGCCGTGGCGGCGGACGGTGATGCCAAGCCGGTCACGGTGACCATCGTGCACCTGAACGACGTCTACGAGATCGTGCCGGTCGAGGGCGGCAAGGCGGGCGGGCTCGCGCGCGTCGCCACCGTGCTGCGCGACTTGCGGGCAAGGCAGGGCCCGGTCGTGACCACGCTCGGCGGTGACTACCTGTCGCCTTCCGCGCTTGGCACCGCGAAGGTGGACGGCCGGCCGCTCGCCGGGCGGCAGATGGTCGACGTGCTGAACGCCGTCGGCGTGGACTGGGCGACCTTCGGCAACCACGAATTCGACGTCCCCGAAGCGGCGTTCCGCGCGCACCTCGAGCAGGCGAAGTTCGGTCTCGTCTCGACCAACGTCCGCGCCGCCGACGGACAGCCGTTCCCGGGGGTGGCGACCTCCGCGATCGTGCCGCTGACCGTCGACGGGCGGACGGTGAAGCTGGGCCTCATCGGGATCACGATCGATGCCAACCGCAAGCCCTGGGCCCAGGTGCGCGACGGCATCGTCGCGGCGAAGGCGGAAGTCGAGAAATTGCGCGGCGCGGTCGATGCGATCGTCGCGCTCACCCACCTGCCGCTCGAGCAGGACGCCGAATTCGTCGCGGCGGTGCCCGGCATCGATCTCGTGCTGGGCGGGCACGAGCACGAGAACTGGCTCGTCTACCGCGGACCCCGCTTCGTCCCAATCGTCAAGGCCGACGCCAACGTGCGCTCGCTCGCCATCGTCGCGCTCACCTTCGGCGCTTCCGGCGCGCGTCCCGAGATCGCGGTGCGGCTCCTGCCGATCGAGGCGTCGATCGCGAGCGATCCGCCGGTCGAAGCCATCGTGCAAGGCTGGGTCGACCAGGCCTTCGCCGGCTTCCGCCGCGACGGCTTCCTGCCCGATGTCACGGTGGCGCTCAGCACCGAGCCCCTCGACGGTCGCGAGTCCACCGTGCGCAACCGCTCAGGGCGGCTCACCGACCTCATCGCGGCGTCGATGGCGCACGAAGCGGGGAAGGTCGACGCGGCGATCTTCAACGGCGGGTCGATACGCATCGACGACGTGCTGCCGCCGGGACCGATCACCGAGTACGACGTCATCCGTATCCTGCCCTTCGGCGGCAAGGTCGTGCGCGCAAGTCTCGACGGCGCACTGCTTGCGCGCGTGCTCGACACCGGGCTCGGCAACGAGGGCAACGGCGGCTTCCTGCAGGCGTGGGGTGTGCAGCGGGAAGGCACGACCTGGCTCGTGCAGGGCAAGGCGATCGACCCGACTCGCCGCTATGCCGTGGCGCTGAACGATTTCCTGCTCACCGGCAACGAGACCAACCTGGGCTTCCTGACGCGCGCGAATCCGCAGGTGCGCGACGTGGTCGAACTGCGCGACGTACGCCGGACGCTGATCGAGGAGCTGGCGAGGACGTACCCGATGCCGAAGTGAGCCGTACGCGGGGACCGCGGCGTCAACCGACGACGCCGATCCCTGCCTTGTCGAGTTCGGCGTGCAGCGCGCGCACGTGCTCGTGCCCCGTGGTCTCGACCACGCACACCACCCGCACCGCGGAGAGGTCGGGTCCGGCGAAGGCGCGATCGTGCACGATCTCCTTCACCGAGGCACCGGCGGCCGCGATCACCTGCGCCAGGCGCGCGAGCCCGCCCGGCCGATCGACGATCGATACGGCGAAGCGGGCGAGCCGCCCGTCGGCGACGAGGCCCACCTCGATGACCCGGTCGAGCATGGTGAGGTCGATGTTGCCGCCGCACAGCGCGAGCACCACCTTCTTGCCGCGCAACGATGCGAGCTTGCCGCCGAGGAACGCGGCGAGCGGCGCGGCCCCGGCGCCTTCGACCACGCTCTTCTCGAGTTCGATCAGACGCAGGATGGCGAGCGCGATCGTCGCCTCGTCGACCGTCACCACCTCGTCGACGACCCCGCGCAGGCTCGCGTAGGGCTGCGTGCCGAGGAGCGCGACCGCGAGCCCGTCGGCGAGCGTCGGTGCGAGCGGCACGGTGACCGGTGCGCCGGCGGCCAGCGCGGCGGTGAGGCACGCGGCGTGCTCGGGCTCGACGCCGACGACGCGGACCGCGGGCTTCATCGCCTTGATGACGGTGCCCACCCCGGCAAGCAATCCGCCGCCGCCGACCGGCACCACGACGGCGTCGAGGTCGGGGATCTGCTCGACGATCTCGAGGCCCATCGTGCCCTGGCCCGCCATCACGTCGAGGTTGTCGTAGGGATGGATGAAGGTGAGCCCGTCGCGTGCCGCGAGCATCTCGGCGTGCGCGCGCGCCGCGGTGAGATCGGCGCCGTGCAGCACGACCTCGGCGCCGAATTGCCGGCAGTTCGTGACCTTGATGAGGGCGGCGAACTGCGGCATCACCACCGTGACCGGAATGCCGAGGAGGTTGCCGTGATAGGCAACGCCTTGCGCGTGGTTGCCGGCCGACGCGGCGATCACGCCGCGCCGACGCTCCTCCGGCGTCAGCTTGAGCAGCGCGTTGCGGGCGCCGCGCTCCTTGAAGCTGCCGGTGCGCTGCAGGTAATCGAGCTTGCAGTAGACCTGCGCACCGGTGAGCTGCGACAGCGGAATCGACTCGACGCACGGCGAAACGTAGATGCCGCCGGCGATGCGCGCGCGCGCGGCGACGATGTCGGCGAGGGTCAGCATCGGGAGGCGAATGCCGCTGTACGCGGCGTCAGAACGGAAGCAGCACGCCGGGCTTGGCGCGGGCGAGGACCTTGCGGAACTCGCCCTGGATCCGGGCCAGCGCCGCCGCGTCGTTCGCCTCGAAGCGCAGGACCACGACCGGCGTGGTGTTCGACGCGCGTGCGAGGCCGAAGCCGTCGGGGTACTCGACGCGCAGGCCGTCGATGCGGATGATCTCGGTCGCGCCGGGGAAGGTCGCGGTCTCGCCGATCTTCTGCACCAGCGCGTGCGGCTCGCCTTCGGCGCAGGCGATGTTGAGCTCGGGCGTCGACACGGCGTCGGGCAGCGCTTCGAGCAGCGCCGACGGGTCCTTCTCGCGGGAGACGATCTCGAGCAGCCGCGCGCCGGCGTACAAGCCGTCGTCGAAGCCGTACCAGCGCTCGCCGAAGAACGTGTGTCCGCTCATCTCGCCGGCGAGCGCGGCCCCCACCTCTTTCATCTTCGCCTTGATGAGCGAGTGCCCCGTCTTCCACAGCAGCGGCACGCCGCCGTGGCGCGTGATCCACGGCTTCAGGTTGCGCGTCGATTTCACGTCGTAGATGACGGTGGCGCCGGGGACCCGGCGCAGCACGTCGGCGGCAAAGAGCATCAGTTGCCGGTCGGGATAGATCACGTGCCCCGTGCGGGTGACGACGCCGAGCCGGTCGCCGTCGCCGTCGAAGGCGAGTCCGAGTTCGCAGTCGCCGCGCTGCAGCCGGTTGACGAGGTCGACGAGATTCTTCGGCTGCGACGGATCGGGGTGATGATTGGGAAACGAGCCATCGACCTCGCAGAAGAGCTCGACGACGCTGCAGCCCATCTTGCGGAAGAGCGTCGGCGCGAACGCGCCCGCAACGCCGTTACCGCAGTCGACCGCGATGCGCATCGTCCGTGTGAGCTTGACGTCGCTCGTGATCCGGTCGAGGTACGCCGGCGCGATGTCGTGCTGCACATAGTCGCCGCTGCCGGTGACCACGCGCCCTTCCTCGATGCGCGTGCGCAGCGCCTGGATGTCGTCGCCCGAGAGCGTTGCCCCGTCGATCACCATCTTGAGGCCGTTGTAGTCGGGCGGGTTGTGGCTGCCGGTCACCATCACGCAGCACCCGGTGTCGAGATGCTGGGCGGCGAAGTACGCCATCGGGGTCACGACCATGCCGAGATCGGTCACGTCGGCACCGGCGGCGCGCAAGCCGTCGGCGAGCGCCGCGGCGAGCGATGGACCCGACAGGCGCCCGTCTCGTCCGATGGCAACACGGGTGCGGCCGGCCTCGAGCGCCAGCGTGCCGAGGGCCTGACCAATGCTGCGCACGATCTCGGGGGTCAAGGTCTTGCCGACGACACCACGGATGTCGTAGGCCTTGAAGATCTCGCGGGGAAGGGCAGGCATGCGCGGCGTCCTAAACGGGGTCAGGTAGTTTCTCACGATTGCGCCGGTGCCGCCGCGGCCGGGCGACCGCGCGCCACTGCTTCGTCGAGGAAGGCGACGATGCGCCGCGGCAGCCAGTCGGCGTGACCCGGCACCGGCCCGGTCACGAAGCCGGCATGCCCGCCGGTATCCGGTTGCTCGAGTCGCACGCTCGATGACACCTCGTGCGGGGCAGGGAGCGTCGCCGCCGGAACGAAGGGGTCGTTGCGCGCATTGAGTACCAGCGTCGGCACCCGGATGTGAACGAGCCACGGCTTGGCCGATGCGCGCGCCCAGTAGTCGTCGGCGCCGTGGAAGCCGTGCAGCGGCGCGGTGACTGCCTCGTCGAATTGCCACATCGTGCGCACGGCGCGGATGCGCGCGGGATCGAGGCGGCCGGGGAAGCGCGCGCTCATCGCCAGCGCCTTGGGCTTCAACGTCGACAGGAAGTGCGCGGTGTAGATACGATTGAAGCCCTGTCCGATGGCGACGCCCGCGGCAGTGAGATCGAGCGGCACCGAGACCGCAACCGCGGCGCGCACTGTCGCCGTGCCGGCAGCGCCGATGCGACCGAGCCAGTGGATGAGCGCGCTGCCACCCACCGACACGCCGACCGCGTAGACCGCGGTGGCGTGACCCACCCGCGCGCGCACCGCGCGCAGCATGGCGTCGATCTCCGCGTAGTCACCGGAGTGGTACGCACGCGGCCGGCGGTTGAGCGTTCCGCCACAGCCGCGAAAGTGGGCCACGACGCCGCGCCACCCGCAGGCAGCGAGCGTGCGCATGAGCGCCCGCGCATAGTGCGACGTGGCGCCACCCTCGAGGCCGTGAAAGAGGACGACCACCGGCGCATCGGCCGCCGCCGGGGCATCGAGCCAGGCGAAGTCCCAGAAATCGTCGTCGTCGGTCGTCACGCGCTCGTAGCGGTAGGCGACGGGCGCGCGCACCCCCAGGTACGGGTAGATCGTTTGCGCATGCCCGCCGGGGAGCCAGCGTGGACCGCGATAGTCGGGCGCCGGTACGCGCGGGGACGAGACGTCGCGGGGCCGGCCCTTCACCGTCGATGCGTCCAGAACGGACGCGTGCCGGCAAAGTCGGACCAGGTGCGCGCCAGTGCTTCGCCGCGCGCGGCCTCTTGCGCGGCGGCCCAGCCGGCCAGCGCCGCGGTCGCCGCCGATTCGGTCCCGGCGAGCGTCGCCGCGAGGTGGCTCGCGACGGAAACGTCGTTCCAGGCGCCGAGTTCGTCCTGCACCGCGGCCAGTGCCTGGCGGTAGCGTCGCGCCCGCTTCGCGCGGTACAGCGGCGCGAAGAACTCGGTCGCATAGCGCAGTTTCTTGGCGGCCAGCCGGGTCGCGTGCCGCTCCTGGGGTGCGGCGTGCGTCAGGTGGGCGCCGAGCGCGAGCAGGGCGCCGTGGCGCCCGCGCAGCAGGGGTCGGGCGAAATCACGAGCGCCGCGGGCGAGTCGCGGGCGGTCGTCGTCATGGTCGCCACCGCGGTCGAGGGCGGCGGCCAGCGCGCCGGTGGCGAGCACCGCGCGCAGGAAGCGCGCCGACCCGACGGCAGCCTTGGCCGCGGCACGCGCGTCTCGCCGGTGATCGGCGGCCCGCGCGGCGAGCACGGCGAGCGCCGGCGCCAGGATCGGCGCGTGGCTGCTGCGCGTCGCCGCCGTGTGGAATGCCGGCAAGGTGTCGAGGACGAAGACGTCGAGATCACGAGCCGGCCCCAGCGCCTGCGCGAGCCATCGCCATTCGACGCGCAGCGGCTCGATGCGTGCCGCGCCGACGCCACGGCGGGCGAGCGACAGGCAGGCCCGCAAGCGCCGCACGCCGATGCGCATCTGATGGATCCACTCGGGGTCGTCGCCGTCCACGAGGCCGCGCGCATTCCCTTCGACCTGCGCGAGGCAGGAGCGCAGGATCGCCGCGAGTACGGTGCTCGCCCTGGCCCGGTGCGCCAGCACGGCGTCCTCGGCATGCAGTGGAACCTCGACCTGCGCGCGGCCGAGCGCATAGCCGCGGGCGGCCTTGCTCGCCGGTTCGACGGCGAGCGGCACGTCGCCCGCCAGCGTCGCGGCGAGCTCGAATAGCCTTCGGGTATCGCCGGTCTCGAGCTCGAGCTCGATCTCGTGGACGGCGGTGCGGCGCGGCGCGGCGCCGTCCGCACTGCGGATCTCGCCCACGTCGATGCAAAGCCGCGCGTTGGTACCGTCGGCGAAGGCGAGCGGAATCGTCCTGCGGACGATGTCGGTGGTGAAGCGCGGCGCGAGCCCGGCGCGCTCGGCTTTGGCGAGCGCGCGCCGGAACGGGGTCGCCGCGAAGCGCTGCGGATCGAGCTGGGGACCGGCGACCGGCCACTCGAACTCGGGTCGCGCGCTCAAGCTGCCGGCCGGTGCCGACGCTTCGCCCTTCACCGTCTGCAGCCAGTGGCGGCCGTGGCGGCGCAGGCGCAGCGCGATGCCGGCGCTGGCGAGCGCATCGTCGGCCGTGTCGAAGTAGGTGCTGAGCAGGTGCGTCGTCCGCGCCCGGGCCCGCTGCAGCGGCCGCAGCGCCGGATGGCGCGACAGCGCGCGGACCGCCTCCGGCGCGAGGCGCAGCTTGAGTTCGGTTTCGATCGCCACGCTGCCTCGTGCGCGTGCCGGTGGCGATCGCCGGGCGCGTCGCCTACGCTTCCTCGGCGAGCTTGACGCGCCGCTGGCCGACCGCATCGGCCAGTTCGCGCAGGACGTCCACCGTCGCATCCCAGCCGATGCAGGCATCGGTGATCGATACGCCATACTGCAGCGGCTGTCCGGCGACGAGATCCTGCCGCCCGGCGTTGAGATGGCTCTCGATCATGACGCCGCAGATGCGCGCGTCGCCGGCCGCGACCTGCGCGGCGACGTCGCGGGCGACGACCACCTGCCGCTCGTGCTGCTTGCTGCTGTTGGCGTGCGAGCAATCGACCATGACGCGCGCGGCCAGCCCGTTGCTCGCCAGTTCCTTGCTTGCCGCGTCGACGCTCGTCGCATCGTAGTTCGGAGCCTTGCCACCGCGCAGGATGACGTGACAGTCTTCGTTGCCCGCCGTGTGGACGATCGCCGAGTGTCCGCCCTTCGTCACCGACAGGAAGTGGTGGGGTGCCGACGCTGCCTTGACGGCATCGACCGCGATGCGCACGTCACCGTTGGTGCCGTTCTTGAAGCCCACCGGGCACGACAGCCCGGAGGCCAACTGCCGGTGCACCTGGCTCTCGGTGGTGCGCGCGCCGATGGCGCCCCAGGCGATGAGATCCGCGATGTACTGCGGCGTGATCATGTCGAGGTACTCGGTGCCGGCCGGCAGCTCGAGTTCGTTCACCTCGAGCAGGATGCGTCGCGCCAGACGCAACCCCTCGTTGATGCGGAAGCTGTCGTCCAGGCGCGGATCGTTGATGAGGCCCTTCCAGCCGACCGTGGTGCGCGGCTTCTCGAAGTACACGCGCATCACGACGAGCAGGCGGTCGGCGAGCTCGCGCTTGACCGCGGCGAGGTGCGTCGCGTAGTCGATGGCAGCGTCGTAATCGTGGATCGAGCAGGGACCGACGACGACGACCAGCCGGTCGTCGGCGCCGTGCAGGACGCGGTGGATGGCGTGGCGCGCCTCGTAGGTGGTGGCCGCCGGGCGCGCGGTCGATGGGAACTCGCGCAGGAGGTGCGCCGGTGGCGCGAGCTCGGTGATCTCGCTGATGCGGGTATCGTCGATCCGCGGCGGGGCGTCCACGCTGGCGCTGCGCGCGGTTTCGAGGCGGGAGGCTACGGAAGTGCTCACGACATCGCTCCTTGGGGAGTAAATGCGCAACGAATCAATTGGTTGCCTGAACATGCCGGCGCTGTTGCGGGCGCCGAAACCGACATTGTGCGTTGCCGCATGACCTTCGCGCAACACTTGGCCGGCGTTCCTCGGCGAAATCGTTGCTTCGCGCGTCTGGCTTACCGTAGACTGCCCAGCGCACGCGCCGTCGAAAGACCGACGACTCACACGCCGTACCGCTACATGACTCGCTCCGGGGGGATCCAATGAACAAGCTGATCGTGGTTGCCGCTGCGTTCGCGTTCGCCTGTGCCGCACCGGCCTTTGCCGCCGACACCAAGGCCGCGAATCCGCAGAATCAGAAGATGGCCGACTGCAATGCCAAGGCGGGTGACAAGAAGGGTGACGAGCGCAAGGCGTTCATGAAGTCCTGCCTGTCGAACAAGCCGGCAACCGAAGCCAAGGCGGAGAGCAAGATCAGCATCTGCAACAAGAAGACTGCGGGGTTGAAGGGCGAGGAGCGCAAGAAGGCGCAGAGCGAATGCATGAAGGCAGGCTGATCGGCTAACGATTTCAAACACGGCCGGACGATCTCCTGTCCGCCCGGCCGAGGCTCACAAGGTCGCCAGAGGGTCGCCTCTTCGCGGCCTTGCTTTTTATGCGGCGGCGAGCGAAGCGAATCAGCCGAGCACCGCCGCGACGAGCTGACCGAGCCCGAATGCCGCCAGTCCCGCTGTCGCGCCGATGGCGAGCACCCGCGCAGCGGATCGCCACGCACTGCGGCCGGTGAACAGCGACAACGACGCACCGAGCGCGACGAGCGCGAGCGCGGCCACGCCGACGGCGAGCGGCAACGCCGACGCGGCGGGCGCTGCCGCGAACGCCACCAGGGGTAGCGCCGCGCCGCCCGCGAAGGCCGCGAGCGACGTCGCGGCACTGGCCGCCGGTGAGCCCAGTTCGTCAGGATCGAGCCCCAGTTCGTCGCGCGCAAAGGCATCCAGTGCGTGGTCGGGGTCGGCGACGATGCGCTTGGCGAGCCGTGCCGCCTCGCGCTGCGGAAGGCCCTTGGCCGCGTAGATGAGAGCGAGTTCCTGCACCTCGGACTCGGGCGATTGCGCCAGTACCGTCCGCTCGTGGCCGACCTGATGATCGAAGAGCTCGTGCTGCATGCGCACCGCGACGTACTCCCCGGCGGCCACCGCGAAGGCGCCTGCCGCGAGGCCGGCGATGCCCGAAACGAGCACCAGCTTGGCGTCGCTGCCGGCCCCCGCGACGCCGAGGATGAGGCTCGCGTTGGAGACGAGGCCATCGTTGACGCCGAGCACGACGGCCCGCAACCCGCCGGCGCTCGCCGGGATCTTCTCAGGGGGCCGATTGGCCTCCGGATCCGCCGCAGGCCCGGGAGGAAGTCGCACGCCGACCGGCGCGCCATAGACCGCCATGCCGCGTACCTTCATCGCCGCCAGCACGGTCCGCAGCCGGCGCGGGCCCAGGGTCGCCACCAGGCGGGCGACGAGCCGCGTCCGCAAATCGGGCGCGAACGGCGGCGGTGCCGGCAACCCGCGCGAGGTGATGCGGGCTCGCCAGATCGCCGCCTGTGCCTGCGCTTCGCCGGCGAGGCGCGCGAACAACTCGGCGCGTATCGTGCCGGCTTCGGCGCGTGCGCACGCGGCGTACAGATACGCGGCGCGTTGCTGTTCGGCGTGATTCGCGAGGGCGCTCATCGAACTCGCATCATGCCACCGTTGCCGCCGGCCCGGCACACGCTCGCGGTGCGTCAGGCGACGGCGTCGTCGATCCGGGCGAGCACCGCCGCATCGAGTTTGCCGAGGACGTCGAGCGCCGCCATGTTCTCGCGCACCTGCGTTGGCCGGCTCGCACCGGTGATCACCGTCGAGACCCGCGGATTGACGAGGCACCAGGCAAGCGCGAGTTGGGCGAGCGTGCAGCCCAGGTCGTCGGCGATCGGCGCGAGCTTGCGCACCTTGGCGATCTTCGCCGCATCGCGAACCCGCTCGCCGATCCACTCGTAGCCCTTGAGGGTCGCGCGCGAGTCGGGCGGCACGCCGTCGTTGTACTTGCCGGTGAGCAAGCCCGACGCGAGCGGACTCCAAATGGTCGTGCCGAGTCCGAGGTCGGCGTACAGCCGTGCGTATTCCTTTTCGACGCGCTCCCGGTGCAGCAGGTTGTACTGCGGCTGCTCCATCACCGGCTTGTGCAGGTGGTGGCGATCGGCGATGTGCCAGGCGGCGGCAATGTCCGCCGCGGGCCATTCCGACGTTCCCCAGTACAGCGCCTTTCCCGACGACACCATCTCCGACATCGCGTACACCGTCTCCTCGAGCGGCGTCTCGGGGTCGCCGCGGTGGCAGAAGACGAGGTCGACGTAGTCGAGGCCGAAACGGGCGAGCGAGCCGTCGATCGCGGCGCGCAGGTACTTGCGGTTCAGCGTGTTTTTCTCGTTCGGCCCGTCGTGCAGGCCCCAGTAGAGCTTGGTCGAGACGAGGTACGAACCGCGCCGCCAGCCGGTGCGGCGCAACACCTCGCCCATGATCCGCTCCGACTCGCCCTTGGCGTAGACCTCGGCGTTGTCGAAGAAGTTGACGCCGGCGTCGTACGCCACCTGCATGCATTCGAGCGCGCTGTCGACGCCGATCTGGTTGCCGTAGGTGACCCAGGAGCCGAACGACAGGGCGCTGACCTTCAGTCCGGAATGGCCGAGACGACGATAGAGCATGCGGGCTCTCCCTACAGGGTCGCCGGCGGGCCGCGGCGCTGGGCGGCCTCGGCGCGCTCCTGGCAGGCGATGCAGCGGGCCGCGGACGGATTCGCCACCAGCCGGGCATAGGGGATCGGGCCGCCGCATTCGGTGCATTCGCCGTATCCGTCGCCGGTGAGCCGGGCGAGCGCGGCATCGACGTCACGCAATTCGCCGGCGTCGCGCGAGATCTCGGCGATGTCGAGCGCGGTCTCCAGGTCCGCGACCGCCCAGTCGTCGGTTTCCTCCATGCGGTTGCGCAAACCCATGAGCGCGGGGTTGTCCTGGACTTCGAGCTTGGCCGCGATCTCCGCGCGCAGCGTCTTGCGCCGCGCGCGCAGCGCGGCGGTGAGTTCACGGCGCTCGGCGTCGGTCAATGGTGCCGTCATGGTGTCTCCTCGATGGTGGCGGCGTCGGCAAGAGCGCCGCCGCCGATCGGTCCGCAGCCTGGGCGGCGCCGTCACCTCGATTCTCGCACTGCCAGCGCCCTCCCCGTCATTCTCGCATTTGCCGCCGGCCGCGCGCGAAGCGCCGTGCCGGCACTTGACCTCACGCAAGGGGCGGGCCTTGAAACCCACATGGTCGACCGCAGATTTGGCACAGCGACAGGCAAGGTCGCGCATCGGTGACTTGGCCTGTTTTACAACGTTCGATCCCGAGTGAGGACATCATGAGTTCACTGCAAGTCTACGGCCCGTTTGCCGACGCCGGCTTCGATGACATGGTTCGCAATTTCCTGCGCCCGCTGCGCGAACCGCGCGGCGAGGCGGCAGCGCCCATCAAGCTCGACGTCGTCGAGAAGAACGACGCCTTCGTCGTGCGCGCCGAGGTGCCGGGCGTGAACAAGGAGGACATCCACGTCACCATCGACGGCAACCAGGTGACCATTGCCGCGGAGGTCAAGCGCGAATCGGAGCAGAAGGAAGGCGAGCGGATCTTGCGCAGCGAGCGCTATTTCGGCTCGGTTTATCGCAGCTTCGTGCTGCCGGTCGAGATCGACCAGGAGACGAGCCAGGCCAAGTACGAGGGCGGCGTGCTCGAACTCACGCTGCCGAAGCGTCCGGCCGTCGTCGGCCGCAAGCTCGCGATCAAGTAAGCCGGGGGTGCCACCCGACGGTGGGGCACGGCGCGCCGGATGGCCCGTCGCGCGGGCGACCGGCGCGACCGGCGGCGCGGCGACGAGGCCGCCGGGCGACGGGCTGGTGAACGGCGTCAGCGAATGCGCGTCGCCGCGTATTCCTCATCGATGTTGTCGCGGAAGAAACTCCATGGCGACGACGCGGTCGAGAAGCGCCGCCAGACCTCTGGACTGACCCCGCCGTAGGCGAAGGTCCCCGCCGTCAGTTCGACGACGAGGCGCTTCTCGCGCGCATCGTATCCGGCGGCGCGCAGGTTGCCGCCGCTCATTCGTCGCATCTCCATCCGCCGCTCCTCGTGGCGTACGGCAAACGCCGTACGCCTTTTCGGGTTCATTTCTCGATCGGTGGCAATACCGCGTACGGTGCGCAACCGCGCAACGGCGCGGCCACACCGTCCGCATAGAAGACAAGATCGGAGCCACGACCGCGCAATTCGAGGTTGCCGTTGCTGTAGCGAACGAGCGAACCCGTCGCCCCCGTCGGGATCTGGTAGAGGGTGACGCGCTGCATGCCCGGCAGGAGGATGCGCGCTTCGCCTTCGGTGAAGCGGACGATGAAGCGCTCGCCGTTCAGGTCGCAGGCAAACGTGGTCCTGGCAAGTTCCTCCTCGCGCTTCTTCTGGGGATTGAGGCTGTCGCAGCCGGCGAGCCCGAGCACGAGCGTGGCGAGCGCCACGCCGACACCGCAGACGAGGGAGCACGGGCGCAGATGCGGCATACCGGAACGCTTTCGATTCGACGACGGCGCAGGATAGCATCCGGGCGGCCCGGGCGCCGCCGCTGCACCAGCGCGGGGACGCCGGCTGCGCTCGTCGCTCACGACGGCGGACCGAAGCGCAGCGCCGGCGGGTAGGAGAGGACCTCCGCGAGCCCGTTCGCGCGCAGCGCATCCTGCCGCGACTGCCACCAGGCAGCGTCGATGAGGTCGGCGTGATGGCGCAGGAACGCCTCGCGCAGCGCCGGGTCGGTGAATACGAAGGTGGCGAACTCCTCGGGGAAGATGTCGTGTGGCCCGACCGGATACCACACGTCGGCGGAGGTCTCGTCGAAGCCGGGCGGCAGCTCGGGGATGCGGCGGAAGCGGCAGTCGACGAGATACTCGATCTCGTCGTAGTCATAGAACACGACGCGTCCGTAGCGCGTGATCCCGAAGTTCTTGAAGAGGAGATCCCCCGCAAAGATGTTCACGCTGGCGAGCTCGCGCAGTGCGTCCCCGTAATCGCGGATCGCGCGCTCCCGCTGCGCGGTGGTGGCGCGTTCGAGGAAGAGGTTGAGCGGCTGCATGCGCCGCTCGATGTAGAGGTGGCGCACGATGATGCGGCTGCCTTCCTCCTCGATCTGCGAAGGCGCGACCGCCTGCAATTCGGCGATGAGCTCCGGCGCGAAGCGCTCGCGGGGAAACGCGACGTCCGAATACTCGAGGATGTCGCTCATGCGGCCGGCGCGGTCGTGGTGCTTGACGAGCGCGTACTTCTGCCGCACCCGGACGGCGTCGGTCTCCTTGGTCACCGCGATGCGGTCCTTGATGACCTTGAAGACGTACGGATACGACGGTAGCGTGAAGACGCACATCACGAGCCCGCGGATGCCGGGCGCCACCACGAAGCGGTCGCGCGAATGCGCGAGGTGGTGCAGGAAGTCGCGGTAGAAGAAATTCTTGCCGCCTTTCTGGAGGCCCACCATGGTGTAGAGCTCGGCGGCGGTCTTCTCGGGCAGCATCGCGCGCAGGAAGCCGACGTACGCCGACGGTACCTCCATGTCGACCAGGAAATACGAGCGATTGGCCGAGAAGAGGAGGGCGAGGTCGCCCAGGTCGGTGAGCAGGGCGTCGACGTACAGGCGCCCGCCGGCGTTGTGCTTGATCGCGACGGCGAAGGGGATGGTACGGGTGCCGTTGACGATGCGACCGACCGCATACGCGGTCTCGTCGCGGTAGAAGAGCGACGAGAGCACCTGGATCTGGTGGTTGGCCTCGACCCGCCACGGGTGCGGCAATCGCGCGCGGAGCGCATGCACGATGTTGTGCACGTCGCGGCGAAAATCGGCGAAGCGGGTGCCGAGCGCCATGTCGAGCACGATGTCGACGATCGCGTGACGCAGCTCCGCCTCCTGTGGGTAATAGCTGCGGTACGTCGGCGGGTCGGCGTCGATGTGCTCGGTCGAGATCGCCGGCCGCACGAAGATGAAGCGGTTGTGGAAATACGTTCGCTGCAGGATCTTGCACGACACCGAATTGAAGAAGGTCTCGGCGCACTCCGGCTGCTTGTGGTCGATGAGCAGGCCGATGAAGTGGAGCTTGACGCGTTCCCACAGTGCGTCGGCGCCGCTGCCGTCGAGACCCACCGCGCGGAACTCGTGCTCGATGCGCGCGACGGTTTCGCGCACCCGGCGGTCGTAGTAGTCGATCCGGTCGTGGCCGAGGTGCCGGATCGCGCGCCACTCGCCCGCCTCGAAGTGACGCTTGGCCGCCCGCGCGCATTCGCGGAACAGCGCGTAGTGACGGTCGAAGCCCTCAAGCAGCGCGAGCGCGATCGCCCGCGCCGCCGCGTCGAGCGTGGTCGGCGCGGCGGGGTCGGCGGCGAATGACGGAGTCGTGGCGTACCGGGTCAAGGGGCTGCGCGCCGGCGGGGCTGGTCGGGCCTGCTCGCGCATACCCGAAAGCAAATCCGACAGGCTCGTCGCGATAGGGCATGATAGCGGAGTGCCGCTTGCGTACTCGTTCCGTTGGGAGTTGTCCGGGGTGACTCGGCTCGTGCTCGCCGGCGCGGCGCTGGTCGCGTTTCCGCTCGCCGCGCAGCCCGTCTTGAAGTGCATCGACGCCGCCGGCAACGTCACCTACCAGAACGCGCCCTGCGACAAGGGTCAGGCGGCGCGTCCGGTCGAGATGCCCAAAGCCGAGAACCGTGACGACACGTCGGCGTGGGAGGCGGCAGCGCACGAAGGGAAGGTGGTGGCGGGCATGCCCAAGCGCTGGGTGCTCCGCTCGCGTGGCGCGCCTGCCGAGATCCGCGCCGGTGGCCCGCGGGAAGCCGCCAGCGAGGTGTGGCGTTATGCCGGCGCGGATGGGGTGCCGGGGCTCGTCGGCTTCCAGGGCGAACAGGTCGCCTGGGTGCGCGAGGACGGTCGACCGACGGCGAGCGCTCCCGTACTCCCCCCGCTCGTGCCGGCGGCGACCCCTCCCGGTGCCGGTGCCACGCGTGGTCCGCAGAACCGGCGGTTCGTGATTGCCGGACGCTACTGCGAGCACGTATTCGCGGAGATCGGCACGGCAGATCGCGAGGAACCGCTCGCGGCCACCGGGGCCGCGCCGGCGGGCCGGCGCTACACCTACGAGCCGGCGCCGGGGGACGCGGCGATGCGGACCGTCTTCAATTGCGTCGACGGCCGCGTCGCGGACGTCGAGCGCACGCTGGTGCGGTGACGTGAACGACCCCCACGCGCGCTGCGTCGAAAGGAGGCGCTGTCAGCGGCTTGGGGCGACCCGGCGCTGCTGACGTTCTACTTCGCTGCTTCGGCCTGTGCCTGCAATTCCTTGACGATGCCGTTGTACGCGGCGATGGTCGCGTTGGAGTCGGCCACCGCCCCATTCGCCACCTTGACGGCGGCATCCGCCTTCGCTTCGAGCTCACCGATGATCTTCTTCATGCAGGCCTGCCAGGCGATGACCTCCTTCTCCCAGCCACGCTTCTTCTCGTTCGAGGCGATGCGGCCGGGGTGCGGGTCGGGCTTGCCACACTCCTTCTCGGCGGCGGCGGGCGCGGTGGAGGCGGGGGCGGCGGCAGGCGCCGGGGCCGCAGCAGGGGCCGGGGTTTGGGCCACGGCGGCGCCGGCAAGGGCGGCACCGACGAGCGCCGCGGCAAGGCGAGGGGACGGCATGGGATCGATCCTCCGAGGATGCAACGTTGGGCGCGCCATTCTACCGTTCGCCGCGGCGGCGCTCCGGCTGGTGGGCGGCCAGCCGGCGTCCGCGCCGGCCGGACAGGCTAGACGTCGCGTGTCGCGAAGGTGTTGCAGGAGCGCGGATCGCCAGTGCTCATGCCCTGCTTGAACCAGCGGGTGCGTTGCGCGGCGGTGCCGTGCGTGAACGCATCGGGCGCGACGCGTCCCTT
>JADZAQ010000026.1 GCA_020852555.1 Burkholderiales bacterium | reverse complement strand
CGTCCACGCCATCGCGGGCGGTGATCACGACGAGCGGCACGGGATCGTTGCGCGCGCGGAGGCTGGCGAGGACTTCCAGGCCGTCCTTGCCGGGCAGACCGAGATCGAGCAGCACCAGGTCGTAGCGCTGTGCGGCCAGCGTGGTGAGCGCCGTCTGTCCGTTACGCACCCAGTCGGCGGCGTAAGCCTCGTCCTTCAGCGCGCCGTGGATGGCGGCGCCGATCATCGGGTCGTCTTCGACGAGGAGGATGCGCATCGGATCTCTCCCGCCGTCAAAGCACGCGCCGCGCCGGCCGCTGGCGGATGACCAGCAGGCACACGAGGATGAAGAGCAAGAGCACCACGGACGCAGCGTAGCGACTCATCGCGAGACCGCCCAAGCTGTGCGGTTTGTCGAGGAAATCGCCTACGGTGGCGCCCAGCGGCCGGGTAAGCACGAAGGCGGCCCAGAAGAGGAAGACCCGCGAGACATCCGTCCAATAGTACGCGGCGGCAACGACGAGCAGGAGCGAAGCGAAGACCAGCGCTGCGCCGGCATAGCCCAAGCCCATCGACGCGGCCGTCCAGTCGCCAAGCGCCGTACCGAGCGTCTGCGAGAAGAGGATCGTCGCCCAATAGAAGGCTTCGACGCGAGGCGAGTCGACGGTGCGGATCGACACCGACCCCAGCGTGCGCTGCCACAGCCAGAGCGTGCCGAGCAGCAAGGCGAGGAGCAGGGTCGAGCCGCCGGCATAGCCGATGCCGAGCGAGCGATCGGCGAAATCGGCGAGCGTCGTGCCCACCGTGGTGGTCGCCACGATCGTGGCCCAGTACAGGAACGGCCGGAAGCGCTCGGCCCGGATCTGGGCGGTCACGCAGATGACGAACACGGCGGCAAAGATGAGCGTGGCCTCGAGATAGCCGAGGTTCATCGACATCGAGACCGAATCGCCGCCGGTTTCACCCAGCGTGGTTGCCGCGATCTTGATGATCCAGAAGCCGAGCGTGACTTCCGGGACCTTGGCGAGAGCGTGAGTGGCAGAGGGTGTCGAAGTGTGCATGGGTGTTCCTTCAATTCATCAGACGCGTGATCCGACGATCGCCGGCCCCGTACTGCTCGATGCCGACCAGCAGCACGATCACGGTGAGGAAGAGCGTGCTGGTCCACAGGGCGCCCATGCCGAGCCCGCCGGCGGCCTTGGCCTGCGTGAGGAGGTCACCCAACGCGGCGCCGAACGGACGGGTCAGGATGTAGGCGATCCAGAACGTGAGCACGGCATTGCCGCCCAAGCGCCAGGCGAGCCAGGTGAGCGCGATCAGCGTGCCGAAGGCGGCGGCGCCGCGCGCAAAGCCCAGGTGCAGCGCCTCGGTCGCGAGGTCGCCGGCGGCGGTGCCCATGGCGAACGTGCACAGGATCGCCGCCCAGTAGAAGAGCTCGCGCCGCGGCGTCTTGATGTCGTGGATCGACAGCGTTCGCTCGACGTGCCACCACGCGGCGAAGATGAGTGCGAGCACGACCGCGAAGATGGGGGTGCTGATGGTGAGCGGGACGCCGAGGCCGTCGGTCAGGAGGTCGGTGATCTGCGTGCCGACGATGCTCACCAGTACCACGGTGAGCCAGTAGATCCACGGCGTGTAGCGGTAGGTGCGCAGCTGCGCGATGAGCGCCGCGGCGAGCAATGTCCCCATGAGCGTGCGCGTCAGCCCGTGGCCCAGCCCCGCGTCGATGGTCAGGTAATCGGCAGCGGTCTCGCCGACCGTGGTGCACAGGATCTTGACGACCCAGAAGGCGAGCGTGATCTGCGGGACCTTGATGAGCCAGTCGGCCGAAGCATCCCTGCGCAAGTCGTTCATCGTGTTCTCCTCGAGGGTGAAGGGGCAGACCCTCAAGGTGCGCCTGCCGACTTAGGGCAGGCATAGGCCATCACTCGCGCACCCAACCCCGCGCGATCAGCGCGGCGAACACCGCGCGGTGGAGGCGCATGGCGAGCGCGTAGGCGGGCTCCAGGTACCAGCGTGCGGTGCGCAGCGCCAACCCGACGACGAACGCGGCGACGGCAGCGGCGCCCAGCATGTCGAAGGGAAAGTGGATGCCGAGGTAGATGCGCGCCCAGGCGATGGGCAGACCGAGGAGCGTCAGCGCGATTCCGAGGCGGCGCGAGCGGCGCTGCGCCGCCAGACTGAATGCGATCGCCCACCATAGCGTCAGATGGTTGCTCGGAAACGATGCGTTCGCGGCATGGGCGATGAAGGCGTGGCCCAACCCGATCGCGAACGGCCGCGGGTGCGGCCAGACGGCGCCGATGCCGAGGTTGACGAGCGAACTCGCCACCACGGCCACGGTCGCGACGAGCACCGTCTTGCGGGCAGGCGCATCGCCGCGCAGCCACTGCGCGGCAAGCAGCAACGGTGCCACCCACACGAACCACTTGCCGAAGAAGAAAGCGGCGGCGAGCGCCAGCGCGCCGGGATGTGCCGGCGCATTGAGCGCGAGGAAGAGGGAGTCGTTCAGGGCTTCCACGGGATCACGCGTCGGGCATATTCCACCGTGGAAGACCCTGCCGCGGACGACCGTTACTCGGTCGATACGGTCTGCCGCGGATGAGGCAGCGGTAACTCAATCGTTCTCGTCCTCGGTCGCCGAAATGACCGCGCCGCTGTCAGCGTCGACCTTGACGTCGAACACCTTGGCGCCGCTCACCACTTCGACCTCGTAGTACACGCCCTTGCGGCCGTGCTCGAATTCCACCTTGGCCGCCTTGCCGCCGGCGTGCTGCTCGGCGGCGGCAATCGCCTGAACGATGGATACCTTGGCTTGGGCGACGGCGAGAGCGTCGTTCTCCCCGTTGCCTTTCGCTGCGTAAGCCACGGTCGCGGTCGCCGCCAGGGCGGCAACCAAAACGGAAAGTGCAGTATTGCGGATCATGATGCTTCTCCTGTCAACGCGCACCGATTGGCGCAGTCGAGAAGTTAGTCGTCGTGACTTAGCCCGTACTGAGGCGGAGGCGAACGACGGATGCTCGCTGCGGCATGGGTCGTATGACAAGCATCAAGCATTGGTTGCCGCGAAGAGGACACACCGCGTCGCAGCAAGAGGTACGATAACAGCTTTCCCCGCCGCCCTCCGATCCCGCCCATGAAACTCAACGACCTCGTCCTCGATCGCCGCGCGGCGATGCCCGCGCAAGACATCTCCGAAGACGTGCTGCTGGAGAAGTACGCGAAAGGCGACGAGCGAACGATCGGTGACGTGCGGCGGCGGGTCGCGCGCGCGCTCGCGGCGGTCGAGCCGGCCGACCGGCGCGAGCAGTGGGAGCGGGCGTTCGAATTGGCGCAGGAAGCAGGTTTCATTCCCGGCGGGCGCATCTCGTCGGCCGCCGGCACCGATCTCAAAGCGACGCTCATCAACTGCTTCGTGCAGCCGATCGGCGACGCGATTTCGGCCGACGCGACGACCCCGGTCGGCATCTACGACGCCTTGCAGCAGGCGGCGGAGACGATGCGCCGCGGCGGCGGCGTGGGCTACGACTTCTCGCCGATTCGCCCGGCCGGGGCGTGGGTGCGCGGGACGCAAAGCAACGCGTCGGGGCCGCTGTCGTACATGCGCGTCTTCGACGAATCGTGCAAGACGGTCGAGTCGGCGGGCTCGCGCCGCGGTGCGCAGATGGGCATGCTGCGCTGCGACCACCCGGACATCGAGGCGTTCATCCACGCCAAGGACCGCGGCGACTTCCGCAACTTCAATCTCTCGGTCGCCTGCACCGACGCGTTCATGGATGCGGTGGTGGCGGACGGCGAGTGGGATCTCGTGCACGCGGCGCCCGCGGGCGAGGCGATGCGCGCGGCCGGCGCGCACCAGCGCGGCGACGGCACCTGGGCCTACCGGACGGTGCGCGCGCGCGACCTGTGGAACGAGATCATGGCGTCGACGTACGACCACGCGGAGCCCGGCGTGATCTTCATCGACACCGTCAACCGCGACAACAACCTCGCCTACTGCGAGACGATCGCGGCGACCAACCCCTGCGTCAGCGCCGACACCTGGGTACAGACCACGGAAGGCCCGCGCCGGGTGGCCGAACTCGTGGGGAAGCCGTTCTTCGCGGTGGTCGACGGCGAGCCGTACGCGAGCGGGCCGGAGGGTTTCTTCAAGACGGGGACGAAGCCGCTCCTGCGGCTTGCCACTGTCGAAGGGTATTCGTTGCGGCTGACCGCCGAGCACCGGATCCGTCGCGTCGCCAACATGACGGTGCATCGGCGCGACACCGAATGGATCGCCGCGAGCGAGTTGCGTCCCGGTGATCGCGTCGTGCTCCACGATCACCGCGACGCCGCGCGCTGGGCCGGCCGCTACGGAGACGCCGAGGGCTACCTCATGGGGTTGCTGGTCGGCGACGGCACGCTGCATTCGACCAAGGGCGCGGTCCTTTCGATCTGGGACCCGGGGATCGCGCTGGCCGCCAACGGCGACACGGCGTACTCGCCGGCGGCGGCCGGCATGGTCCGCGCCGCGGAGTCCGCCTTTGCACGCATCGACCATCGCACGGGATACACGACGTTCGGCCGGCCGATCGGCGCGCGTGGCGAGATACGCAAGGCGTCGCGCGCATTGGGAGAGATCGCGCGCTCGCTCGGCCTCGCCGCCGACCGCAAGCGCGTCACGCCCGAGATAGAGGCGTGCTCGTCCGATTTCGTGATCGCCTTTCTTAAGGGGTATTTCGACGCCGACGGTTCGGTGCAGGGCTCGCAGCCGCACGGGGCGAGCATTCGCCTCACGCAGTGTCACCTTGCCGACCTCGAGGCCGTCCAGCGCATGCTGTTGCGGCTCGGCATCGTGGCCACGCTTTACCGGAATCGCAAGCCCGCCGGCATCAAGCTGATGCCGGATGGACGTGGCGGACGCAAATCGTATGCGACGCAACCGGTGCACGAGCTCGTCATCGCCGGCGCCAATCTCGTTCGCTACGCCGAGATCGTCGGCTTTGCGGATGGGCAGAAGCAGGCACGCCTCCGCCACGTCATCGCCGCGTACCGGCGCGCCGCCAATCGCGAGCGTTTCGTCGCCACCGTGGCATCGATCAGCGACGATGGCACCGAGGACGTGTACGACGTCAACGTCGCCGACGCCCATGCCTTCGACGCCAATGGCTTCTATGTGCACAACTGCGGCGAGCAGCCTCTTCCGCCGTACGGTTGCTGCGACCTGGGCAGCATCGACCTGACCGCGTTCGTGCGTGATCCGTTCACGCCCGCCGCGCGCTTCGATCTCGACGGTTATCGCCGCGTCGTGACCATCGCCGTGCGCATGCTCGACAACGTCCTCGACGCGACCGTGTGGCCGCTGCCGCAGCAGCACGCCGAGGCGATGGCCAAGCGGCGCATCGGGCTCGGGTTCACCGGACTGGGCGATGCACTGCTCGAGTTGAACCTGCGCTACGACAGCGACGAGGGGCGCGCCAAGGCCGGCGAGCTTGCACGCGAGACCTGCCTCGCGGCGTATCGCGCGTCGATCGGGCTCGCCAAGGAGAAGGGCGCCTTCCCGCGCTTCGACGCCGAGCGCTATCTCGCCGCACCGGGGTTCGCCTCACGGTTGCCGCAGGACCTCCGGGATGCGATCCGCGCGCACGGGATCCGCAACAGCCATCTCCTGTCGATCGCGCCCACCGGGACGATCTCGCTCGCCTTCGCCGACAACGCGAGCAACGGCATCGAGCCGCCGTTCTCGTGGCAGTACACGCGCAAGAAGCGCATGCCCGACGACAGCATGCGCGAGTATCGCGTCGAGGACCACGCGTACCGCCTCTACAAGCACGTGCACGGCTTGGACGAAGCGGTCACGCTGCTGCCGTACGACGCCGCCAAGGCCGGCAGCCTGCCGCTCTTCGCGGACGATGCGCGCGGCGGCGCGGCGTCGTTCGCTCCCGGCCGGGTGTGGACCGACGCCGACGGCAAACGCTACGCGATGCTGCCGCCGCACTTCGTGACCGCGCTCGACATGAGCGCGCTCGACCACATGCGCATGAGCGCCGCGGTGCAGCCGTTCATCGACAGCGCGATCAGCAAGACGGTCAACGTCCCGGCCGATTATCCGTTCGCCGATTTCGAGGATCTCTACCTGCAGGCGTGGCGCGCCGGATTGAAGGGAATCACCACGTACCGGCCCAACAACGTGCTGGGGGCGGTGCTCGAGGTGGCGCCGGCCACCACCGCGGTCAGTCGTGAGGATCTCGACCAGACCGACCCCGATCGGCGCGTGCGCCTCGACGCCACCGTGCAGCCGCCGCTCGCCAGCCTGCGCTGGCCGGGCCGCCCCGAGCTCGTCAACGGCAATCCGTGCTGGACCTACGTCGTGCGCCACCCGCACGGCGATTTCGCGGTGTTCATCGGCCACATCCAGAACGGCCACGGCCATCCGTTCGAAGTCTGGGTGAACGGCGCCGAGCAGCCGCGCGGCTTGGGCGCGCTCGCCAAGACGCTGTCGATGGACATGCGCGCCGAGGATCGGCGCTGGCTCGACAAGAAGCTCTCCGCGCTGGCCCGCACCTCGGGCGACGACGGCTTCGATCTCGTCATGCCCCCGGATGGCAGCAAGGTGCGCTGTCCGAGCCTCGTCGCCGGCTTCGCCGCCCTGGTGCGCTACCGCTGCAACGAGTTGGGCGCCTTCGACGACCGCGACGCGCCGTCGCCGGTGATGGACGCGTTGATGACCACGAAGGAGCCGAAGGCGGGCCCCGACGGCACACTCTCCTGGACCGTGGACGTGAGCAACCCCGCGACCGGCGACGACTTCGTCATGTTCTTGAAGGAGCTCGTGATGCCCGACGGGCAGCGCCGGCCGTATTCGCTGTGGCTCTCCGGCGAGTACCCGCGCTCCTTCGACGGACTGTGCAAGGCGCTCTCGCTCGACATGCGGGTGACCGATCCGGCGTGGATCGCGATGAAGCTGCGCAAGCTCCTGAACTACGGCGAGAGCAACGGCGCGTTCATGGCGCGCACGCCGGGCTCGCTGAAGAGCGCGACGTATCCGTCGACGATCGCGTACCTCGCGCAGCTCATGATCCACCGCTACGCGATGCTCGGCATCCTCACCGAGGACGGCTACCCGGTCGCGCACGCGGGGATCCTCACCGTGCCCGCCGACGAGCGCGCCGCGGTGACGCAGTACCGCGTCCTTCCCGGGAAGAAGTGTCCCGAGTGCGGCAACCGCGCGCTCATCAAGAAGGACGGCTGCGAGTTCTGCACGCAGTGCGGGCACATGGGAGCGTGCGGATGAGCGGTGCCCGCGCGTTCGCGGCAACGGACCCGAGCCGGCTCGGGTATTACCGTTGGCTATGTCCACGGCACAAAGACTCATTATTCAAGGAAGGTCGCGCCGCCTAAACTAGGCCGTTCCCCCGGGGAGGCCATCGTGAGCACCGCGTTTCG
>JADZAQ010000025.1 GCA_020852555.1 Burkholderiales bacterium | reverse complement strand
CCCGCCATCACCAGCGAGCGCCAGCCGATGAGACCGGCACAGAGCAGCGGGGCGAGGGCGGCGTCGTCGCCGCCTTCCGGCAGCGGCAGTGCGAAGCGCGCATCGGCGACGCACGCCGTGGCGTAGCCGCCGTCATGCGTGTAACCGGTGAATCGAGGGTGGTCGCAGAGGTTCTCGCGGCCGGCGCGGCAATACGGGCAGGTGCCGCAGGTGTGGGCGAGCCACGGCACGCCGACGCGCTGGCCGACGGTGCGATCGGTCACTCCCGGGCCGAGGGCGCCGATGCGGCCGACGATCTCGTGCCCGGGGATGATCGGCAGGTGCGGCGACGGCAGTTCGCCGTCGACGACATGCAGGTCGGTGCGGCACACACCGCAGGCAGCAATCGTCACCGCCACCTCGCCGGGCCCGGGCACGGGGTCCGGCAGCGTCGTCCACGCGAGCGGCGCGTGCAGCGCGCGCAGCACCATCGCGTGCATCGTCAGGGGCTTCCCTTGAGGAGCACGAGCAACGCGCCGCCGCCACCGGCAACCTGCGGAGCCTCGGTGTACGCGAGGACCTCGTCCCAGTGCGCGAGCCAGCGCCGGACCTTGCCCTTGAGCACGGGCTCCTTGCCCGGCGAGGTGAGGCCCTTGCCGTGGATGACGCGCACACAGCGGTAGCGGCGCTGCCGGGCGGCGACGACGAAATCGGACAGCGCGTCGTGCGCCTCGTCGACGATCATGCCGTGCAGGTCGAGTTCGGCCTGCACCGCCCAGTGTCCGCGGCGGAGCTCGCGCGCGACGTCGGTGGCGAGGCCGGTGCGCACGAAGGTCTGCTCGTGCTCGAACTCCTGTCCGGTGTCCCAGGCCTGCGGCGCCGGGTGGTCGCCGTACTTGGAGGCGATGAGCACGTCGCGCTCGTCGGCCAGCGTGTGCTTGGGCACCGGCGCGGGGCGCTCGCGGTCGATCCGCGCCCGATTGGTCGGCGCGAGCGGATGGACGTCGGCGAAGGCCGCGGCGAGGTCGACGTCGCCCGCGCCGTGCTTGCTGGCGGCGACCGCGCGCCGAACCGTGGCCGGCGTCGGGTGCGGCCTGTGGGGGGCGTCTGCCGTGCGCGGTACCCGATCGGACGCCGATCGCGCATCGTGCGCTGCGCCCTGCGGCGAAGCGGCCGGTACCATGGGTGCCGGCGCCGTGGAGCGGGCCCGCGCGACGAGGTCCTTCAGGTCGGCGAGTTTGGCCATCGATGGCGACGCGCGGAGAGACTCCGGCGAGTGTCGGCCGCGGGAGGGGCGTGTGGTACCGCCCGGCTCACTCCAGCCCGTCGAGGTAGGCCTCGGCGTCGAGTGCCGCCATGCAGCCGGTTGCCGCCGACGTCACCGCCTGCCGGTAGACGTGATCGGCGACGTCGCCAGCCGCGAAGACGCCGGGGATCGAGGTGGCGGTCGCATTGCCGTCGGTGCCGCTGCGGACCTTCAGGTAGCCGTTGTTCATCGCCAGCTGCCCCTCGAAGATCGCGGTATTCGGCGAGTGCCCGATGGCGATGAAGACGCCGTGCGCCGGCAAGTCGACGGTCTCGTGATTTTGCGTCGATCTGAGCTTGACCCCGGTGACCCCGGAGGTGTCGCCGAACACCTCCTCGAGCGTGTGATTCCACACCACGCTCATGTTGCCGCCGTCCTTGGTCCGCGCGAGCAGGCGGTCGACGAGGATCGCTTCCGCGCGGAAGCGATCGCGGCGATGGACGATGGTCACGTGACTCGCGATGTTGGCGAGGTAGAGCGCCTCTTCCACCGCCGTATTGCCGCCGCCGATCACCACCACGCGCTGCCCCTTGTAGAAGAAGCCGTCGCAGGTCGCGCAGGCCGACACACCCCGGCCCATGTAGAGCTCCTCCGACGGCAGACCGAGGTAGCGTGCCGAGGCGCCGGTGGCGATGATGAGTGCGTCGCAGGTGTACTCGCCGCTGTCGCCGATGAGCCGGATCGGGCGTTCGCGCAGGTGCGCCGTATGGATCTGGTCGAAGACGAGCTCGGTGGCGAAGCGCTCGGCGTGCTTCTGGAAGCGTGCCATGAGATCGGGGCCTTGCACGCCGTCGGCGTCCGCCGGCCAGTTGTCGACCTCGGTGGTGGTCATGAGCTGTCCGCCCTGGGCGAGGCCGGTGATCAGCAGCGGCGCGAGGTTGGCTCGCGCCGCGTATACTGCCGCGGTGTAGCCGGCGGGACCGGAGCCCAGGATGATGAGGCGGGCGTGTTTCGTCGACATCGGGATTCGTCTCGTTGAAGGTCGGGGCGAGTGTAGCCCATGTGGGTCCGATGCCCCCGGATCGAAAGCGAGGAGCGGGTGGCGCTACTTCGCTGAACGCCGCCGCGTCGCGTATAATGCGATTGATGAGATTCAGGCGGCAAATACATGTTTTTTAACGGCAACGCGACAGCCAATCGCCGGCTTCCCACGGCCTCTCCGAGCACTGCGTCGCCGCATTTCGCGCGCATCCTGCGCGAGTCGGCGTGGCTCATGGCGGCGGTGGGGGTCGCGTTTCTGACGCTGATCCTCGCCACCTATAGCCGCACCGACCCCGGCTGGTCGTTCTCGGGCACCGGCGATCCGGTGCGCAATGGCGGCGGCGCCGTCGGCGCGTGGCTTGCCGACTTGCTGTTCTACCTCTTCGGCGCTTCGGCCTGGTGGTGGGCGATCGGCGGTGCGGTATTCGTGATCCAGGGCTGGCGGCGGGCGGCGCATCCGGAAGGCGCGCGCGAGCATCCGGCCGGCTGGCGCATTCTGGGCTTTGCCGTCGTCCTCGCCGCCTCGGCGGCGTTCGAGGCGCTGCGCGCGTGGCAACTGGGGGCGCTCCCGCTGGGCCCGGGAGGCGCCTTGGGTGGCTCGCTCGGCCGCCTGCTGGCGCGCGACTTTGGCTACAACGGCGGTACGCTGCTCCTGCTCGCCGCGCTCGCGATCGGGTTCTCGCTCCTCTTCGGCATCTCGTGGCTGCGCGTGATGGAGCGCATCGGTGGCGCGGTGGAGGCGCTCGTCCTGCGGGTGCGCAAGCGCATCGAGGAAGCGCACGATCGGCGCATCGGCGAGGAGGCCGCGGCCGAGCGCGAGCACGTCGTGCTCACCAAGCGCGTCGACGAGGAGGAGCGCGAGCCGGTCCTCGTCGTGCCGGCGCCACCGCCGCCGCCCAAGTCCGAGCGGGTGGCGAAGGAGCGGCAGCGCCCGCTCTTCGCCGACATGCCCGATTCGAAGCTGCCGCCGCTCGCCTTGCTCGAGGAAGCGCCGGCGGCGCAGGAGGCGGTGAGCCACGAGACGCTCGAATTCACGTCGCGCCTGATCGAGCGCAAGCTCGCCGACTTCGGCGTCTCGGCGCGGGTGCTCGCGGCGTACCCGGGACCGGTGATCACCCGCTACGAGATCGAGCCGGCGGTCGGCGTGAAAGGCGCGCAGATCGTCAACCTGATCAAGGACCTCGCCCGGGCGCTGTCGGTCGTGTCGATCCGCGTGGTGGAGACGATTCCCGGCAAGTCGTGCATGGGGCTCGAACTCCCCAACACGCGGCGACAGACGGTGAAGCTCGTCGAGATCCTGTCGTCGGCGACGTACAACGACACGGCTGGGGCGCTGACGCTGGCGCTGGGCAAGGACATCGCCGGCAAACCGGTGGTCGCCGACCTGGCGCGCATGCCGCACCTGCTGGTCGCCGGCACCACGGGTTCGGGCAAGTCGGTCGCGGTCAACGCGATGATCCTCTCGCTCCTCTACAAGGCCGAGCCGCGGCAGGTGCGCCTCATCCTCATCGACCCGAAGATGCTCGAGCTGTCGATGTACGAGGGCATTCCGCACCTCCTCGCTCCCGTCGTCACCGACATGAAGCAGGCGCCCAATGCGCTCAACTGGTGCGTGGGCGAGATGGAGCGGCGCTACAAGCTCATGTCGCAGCTTGCGGTACGTAACCTCGCGGGGTTCAATGCCAAGATCGCGGACGCGAAGAAGGCGGGCGCGCCACTGCCCAATCCGCTGACCCTCACCCCGGACGCGCCGGAGCCGCTGGAGGAATTGCCGCTCATCGTCGTCGTGGTCGACGAACTCGCCGACCTCATGATGGTCACCGGCAAGAAGATCGAGGAATTGATTGCGCGCATCGCGCAGAAGGCGCGCGCCGCCGGCATCCACCTCATTCTCGCCACGCAGCGGCCGTCGGTCGACGTCATCACCGGGCTCATCAAGGCGAACATCCCGTCGCGGATCGCCTTCCAGGTGGCGAGCAAGGTCGACTCGCGCACCATCCTCGATCAGATGGGCGCCGAGGCGCTGCTGGGGCAGGGCGACATGCTGTTCCTGCCGCCGGGCACCGGGTATCCGCAGCGCGTCCACGGCGCCTTCGTTTCCGACAGCGAGGTGCACCACGTGGTCGAGTACCTGAAGGCGCAAGGTGCCCCGCAGTACGTCGAGGGGCTCCTCGAAGGCGGCGCCGGCGGCGACGGCGAGGAGGGGGTCGCGCTCGACGGCGGCGACGCCGAGTCCGATCCGCTGTACGACCAGGCGGTGGCGGTGGTGCTGAAGACGCGGCGGCCGTCGATCTCGCTCGTGCAGCGCCACCTGCGCATCGGCTACAACCGCGCGGCGCGCTTGATCGAGCAGATGGAGCGCGCGGGTCTCGTGTCGCCGATGCAGACCAACGGCAATCGCGACGTCCTGGTGCCGGCGGCGAAGGGCGAGGACTGATGCCGCGCCCGTACGCGTCATCGGCGGGAGCGTGAGCCACGCCCGCCGCCTACGGGCGGGCCCGCCCCGGTGGCGCGCCTGCGTGCTGGCCGCGGCGGGTGCCCTGGCGCTGCCGGCGGCGGCCGGGCCGGTCGACCTCTACCTCACGGGTGCCAAGTATTGCCCGCAGGGCATCGCCGCCAGCGCACCGCGGATCAGCGAGGCGCAGGCGATCGCCCGCACGCGGACGATGCTGCCGGCGGATTTTTGCGGGCCGACGGTGTTCGTCTCCGGCTGCACCTACGACGTCGAGAACGAATACGACTCGTGGCGGGTCTACGTGCACCAGTACAAGGACGCCGGCGGTCGCCGCGACAAGGGCGGGCTGCTCCACACCTATCTCATCCTCGACGCCGTGGGCAACTGCCTCGCGCACATCCCCGGCACCGAGTTCGGGGCGCTGAATTAGCATGAATGGCTCTTCACAAAGAGGCACAGGGACACCGAGAAAGGCGTTCTTGATGTCGTTGTGCCTCGTCGTCGGCTTGTTGTCGGGTGTCGCCGAGGCGGCGACCCTGGACCGCCTGCGCACCTTCGTCAAGGACACGCAGACCGCGCGCACGCAGTTCACGCAGACGGTCGTCGACCGCAACGGACGCCCGGGCGCCACCGCTTCCGGTGAATTCCTGCTCGAGCGCCCGGGCAAGTTCCGCTGGACAGTGACCAAGCCCTACAAGCAACTCCTCGTCGGCGATGGCGAGCGCGTGTGGATCTACGACGAGGATCTGAACCAGGTCATCGTGCGCCGCCTGGGCGATGCGCTCGGCGCGACCCCGGCGGCGCTCCTCTCCGGCAACCAGGACGTCGAGCGTGCCTTCACCTGGAAGGACCTGCCGTCTGCCGACGGTCTCGACTGGCTCGCGGCGACGCCCCTCGACCCGCAGAGCGGCTTTGCGGAGATTCGCCTGGGCTTCGCTGCGCAGGGGCTTGCCGCACTCGAGCTCGTCGACGCCTTCGGGCAGCGCAGCCTGGTGCGCTTCACGGCATTCGAGCGCAACCCGAAGCTTCCCGCTGGATCGTTCACTTTTGCGCCGCCCAAGGGGGCGGACGTCATCGGCGAGAGGTAGGCGCGCGTCAGGCGGGTGCCACCGGCGTCGTGCGCCATGCGCGGACGCGCG
The DNA here is from genome assembly GCA_020852555.1 of Burkholderiales bacterium. Classification (GTDB taxonomy): domain Bacteria; phylum Pseudomonadota; class Gammaproteobacteria; order Burkholderiales; family Casimicrobiaceae; genus VBCG01. The sequence goes on along the minus strand of JADZAQ010000025.1, from coordinate 5,160 downwards.
GGTGGTCGAGCACCGTCCGGTCGACGACGAACTCGGGCGCCCGCCCCGCCAGCGCGTCGACGATGCTCTGCAAGCCGGTCATCGCCATGTTGTGGAAGCACTCGTCGGTCCAGCACAGCGCGTGCGGCGTGACGATGACGTTGTCCATGGCGAGCAGCGGATTGGCGGGGTCGATCGGTTCCTGCTCGAAGACGTCGAGCGCCGCGCCCGCGATGCGTCCCTCGCGCAGTGCACTGATGAGCGCCGCCTCGTCGACCACCGGGCCCCGCGAGACGTTGACGAAGTACGCCGAGCGCTTCATCCGCGCGAATTCGGCGGCGCCGACGAGGTGGCGCGTCTCGTCGTTGAGGAGCGGGATCGCGACCACGAAGTCGGATTCACGCAGCAGCGTCGGCAGGTCGACCTTGCGGGCCCCGATGTAGGCGAGCTCCACGGCGTTGACGTACGGATCGCAGGCGACGAGCTCGAGGTCGAAGGTTCGCGCCATGCGCAGGAGCTCCTTGCCGATGCGGCCGGCACCGATCACGCCGAGCGTGCGCCCGGTGAGCCCCACGCCCATGTGATCCATGCGCTCGTCCCAGCGGCCGGTGCGGGTGAGGCGGTCCTTCAGCACGAGCTTCCCGGCGAGCGCCAGGATGAAGGTGAGCGCGATCGTCGCCACCGGACGCGGCATCGGCATCGGCGTGTGCGTCACGATGACGCCGGCCCGGGTCATGGCGGCGACGTCGACCGAGTCGTAGCCCACGCCGTGGCGGGCGATCACCCGCAGCCGGCAGTCGGGACGGGCGACCACCGCCGCTGGCGTGCGCGCCATGTTGACGTAGATCGCGTCGTAGTGCGCCGCGTGGTCGGCGGTAAGCTCGCGCACGACCTCGGGGAGGTATTCCCACTCGATGTCGGGCGCACCGTCGAGCACGGCCAGCGCCCGGGGACCGAACGCCGGCTCGCCGCGGGAGTCGAGGATGTCGCGGGTGATGCCCACGCGGTAGCGAGCGGTCATGGCGAAGCTTTCAGGAGGTCGAGTCCGTGCCTGAGGGCGTCCTGCAGCAGCGCCTGATCGATCCCGTAGGCCATGAGGCGGAAGCCGTGCGCGCGGTATTCGCGCGCGGAGCGCTGGTCGGTCGCGAGGAAGGCCGGCGCCTTGCCGTATCGCGCGCACGCGGCGACGATGCGGCGCACGGCGGCGAGGTAGTCCGGGTGCGTGAACTCGCCCGGGATGCCGAGGAAGTTGGTGAGGTCGAAGTGACCGAGCCACAGCGCATCGACACCGTCGACGGCGGCGATGGCTTCGACGTTGGCGAGCCCCTGCGCCGTCTCGATCTGCGCGATCACCAGCGTCCGGTCGTGAATCGCCGCCATCTTGGCGCGCACGTCGCCGCCTCGATAAGCGTCGTGCGCGAAGCCGAACGCCGCCCCCCGCCGGCCCTGCGGCGGATACCGCGTGCACGACACGAGGTGCCGCGCCTCCTCGGCGGTGTCGACCATCGGCACCATCACGCCGAGCGCGCCGAGGTCGAGGGCGCGGGCGATGAAGTGGTACTCCCCGCGCGGCACCCGCACCAGCGCGACGAGGTCCTGCGCCGCGGCGAGCCCGAACTGCAACTTCAGCGTCTCGAAGCCGAGGCCGGTGTGCTCCATGTCGAACAGGATGAACTGGGCACCGGCGTTGCGGCTGATCTGCGCGATCCCGGGCGAAAAGAATTCGAACACCATCGCGCCGAACGCGCTCTCGCCGCGGGCGAGGCTTTCCTTCACCGGATTCGTCCTCATGTTCGGGCAATCGTCGTTCGGGCACGAAGCCGGGGACTCTACCCTGCATAATGGCTCGCAGCAACGCGCTGCTTGCCCCGGCCGGGCGTTGCCGACCGCGATCGCGCGCCCCTCGCCATGACCGATCTCTTCGCCGCTGCGGATCCGCCTTCACCTCCTGCCGTCGCGGCAGGGCGCGTCGATGCGCCGCTCGCCGAGCGCTTGCGTCCGCGCTCGATCGCCGAGGTCGTCGGGCAGCGGCATCTCCTCGCGCCCGGCCAGCCGCTCGCCGTGGCGTTCGCGTCGGGGAAGCTCCATTCGATGATCCTGTGGGGGCCGCCGGGGGTGGGCAAGACCACGCTCGCGCGGCTCATGGCCGACGCGTTCCACGCCGATTTCAGCGCGCTCTCGGCGGTGCTCTCCGGCGTCAAGGACATCCGCGACGCCGTCGCGCGGGCGCAGGCGGTGCGCGCGCAGTCGGGGCGCTCGACGATCCTTTTCGTCGACGAGGTGCACCGCTTCAACAAGGCGCAGCAGGATGCCTTCCTGCCGTACGTCGAGAACGGCACCGTGACCTTCGTCGGAGCGACCACCGAGAATCCGTCGTTCGAGGTGAACGGCGCCTTGCTCTCGCGCGCCGCGGTGTACGTGCTCGAGCCCTTGTCCGCCGACGATCTGCACACGCTGCTCGACCGGGCGCTCGCCGTCGCCGCACCCGGCCTCGGCGTCGTGCCGGCGGCGCGCGATGCGCTCGTCGCGTACGCCGACGGTGACGGCCGCCGTCTCGTCAACGTCGTCGAGCAACTGGCGGTGGCGGCGCCGGCGGCACAGGTCACGCAGGTCGAGGTGCCGTTCGTCGAGACGGCGATCGCGCGCAGCCTGCGCCGCTTCGACAAGGGTGGCGAAGCCTTCTACGACCAGATCTCGGCGCTGCACAAGTCGGTGCGCGGGTCGGATCCCGACGCCGCGCTGTACTGGCTGTGCCGCATGCTCGACGGTGGCGCCGATCCGCGCTACGCGGCGCGGCGCATGATCCGCATGGCGGTGGAGGATATCGGGCTCGCCGATCCGCGTGCGCTGCGCCTCGCGCTCGACGCCGCCGAGACCTACGAGCGCCTCGGTTCCCCCGAAGGCGAGCTCGCGCTCGCCGAATGCGTGCTCTACCTCGCGGTGGCCGCGAAGTCGAACGCCGCGTACACGGCCTTCAACGAAGCCCGCGCGTTCATCGCCGGCGATGGTTCGCGACCGGTGCCGCTGCGGCTGCGCAACGCGCCGACGAAGCTCATGAAGGACCTGGGTTACGGTGACGGCTATCGCTACGCGCACGACGAGGCGGGGGGATATGCCGCCGGTGAGGCGTACCTGCCCGATAGCATGCCGCCGCGCCGGTTCTACGTGCCTACCGATCGCGGCCTCGAAGCACGCATCCGCGACAAGCTCGCCGACTTGCGCGCGCGCGATCGCGCCGCGCGCGAGGACGAGCCGTGACCGTCTGCTAGAATTTTCGTTTGTTCACGCGGTGGCGCGCGACGGGTGCGCGGACCCCACGCCATGCTCGACATCAATCTCCTTCGTAACGATCTGTCCGCGGTGACGGCGGGCCTCGCCAGGCGCGGCATCACGTTCGATGCCGCGCTTTTTGCCGCGCTCGAAGCGGCGCGCAAGGACATCCAGGTTCGCACGCAAGAGCTGCAAGCCAGGCGCAACGCGGCGTCGAAAGAGATCGGCGCGCGCAAGGCCAAGGGTGAGGACGCCTCCGCCGTGCTCGCGCAGGTCGCCGGATTGGGGGAGGAGGTGAAGCGTCTCGAAGCCGAACTCGATGCCGTGCAAGGGCGGTTGCGCGACTTCCTGTTGACGCTGCCCAACCTCACGCACGCGAGCGTGCCCGAGGGCACGTCGGCCGCCGACAACGTCGAGGTGCGCCGCTGGGGCACGCCGCCCGAGTTCCACTTCACCCCCAAGGATCACACCGACCTGGGCGAGGGGCTGGGGCTGCTCGACTTCGCCACGGCCGCGAAGCTTTCCGGCGCGCGCTTCTCGTTCCTGCGCGGCGACCTGGCCCGGCTGCACCGTGCGCTCGCCCAGTTCATGCTCGACACCCACACGCGCGAGCACGGCTACACCGAGTGCTACACGCCGTACATCGTCAACGCCGAGGCGCTGGTGGGCACGACGCAGCTGCCGAAATTCGAGGCCGACATGTTCGCGGTCCAGAAGGGCGGCGCCGAGGGTGACGGCGAGCGGCTATACCTCATCTCGACCGCCGAGATCACGCTTACCAACAGCGTGCGCGAGACGATCCTCGACGCGTCCGCGCTGCCGATCAAGCTCACCGCGCACACGCCGTGCTTCCGTTCCGAGGCGGGAAGCTACGGCAAGGACACGCGCGGCATGATCCGCCAGCACCAGTTCGACAAGGTCGAGCTGGTGCACGTGGTGCATCCCGATCATTCGTACGCGGCGCTCGAGGAACTCACCGGCCACGCCGAGGCGATCCTGCAGCGGCTGGGGCTGCCGTACCGCGTGATGGCGCTGTGCGGCGGCGACATCGGCTTCGCCGCCGCCAAGACCTACGACCTCGAAGTGTGGCTGCCCGGCCAAAGCGCGTACCGCGAGATCAGCTCGTGCAGCAATTGCGAGGCGTTCCAGGCGCGGCGCATGCAGGCGCGCTTTCGCAACGCACAGGGCAAGCCCGAGCTCGTGCATACGCTCAACGGCTCCGGGCTCGCCGTCGGGCGCACGCTCGTCGCCGTGCTCGAGAACTACCAGCAGGGCGACGGCTCGATCATCGTGCCGCCCGCGCTGCGCCCGTACCTGGGCGGGCAGGCGCACATCATCCGTCTGCCGGCGGCGGGGCCCGGCGGCGCTTGAGGTCGACGACCCCCACGCTCGCTTCGCTCGCCGTCCCCCAAGCCGCTATCGCAGGTTCCCGGTGTGCCCCAGCGAGTAGCGACCCGGCTGCGGCCACACGGTGAGGCCGTGCGGCTCCTTGCCGACCGGAATGACCTTCACCGCACCGCTCGCGGTGTCGAAGACGTAGACGACGTTGTCGTAGCGGCCGGATAGCCACAGCCACTTGCCGTCCGCCGAGACGTTGCCCATGTCGGGGCTGCCGCCGCCGGGGATCGGCCAGTCGGCGACCACCTTCTGCGTCGCGAAGTCGATCACCGACACGCCGCCCTTGCCCTTCGCCGCACCGTGGACCTTGTTGGAGCCGCGATTGGCGACGTAGAGCCGGGCCCCGTCGCGGCTCGGATACAGGCCGTGCGTGCCCTTGCCGGTGGGGATGAAACCGGTCTGGCGGAAGGTCGCGAGGTCGACCACGTGCACGCCGTCGGCCATCATGTCCGCGACGTAGAACGTCTTGCCGTCGGGCGAGGCGCGGATGTCCTGCGGCATGCCCTTCCAGGT
>JADZAQ010000024.1 GCA_020852555.1 Burkholderiales bacterium | reverse complement strand
ATCGCACGGGCCGCGGCCGGCGGCGACTTCGACCTGATCGCGCTAGGCGCCGTCGGCCTCGGTGCAGTCCCGGGCAGTCAGATCGGCTCGGTGTGCGAGCGCGTGACCCGACGGGCCACCATCGACGTCCTGGTGATCCGTGACGCCGAACGCCGCCTCGGCGACGGCCCGATCGTGGCCGCGCTCGACGGCTCGGCGCGGGGATTCGGTGCACTGCGGACCGCATTGGCCGTGGGACGCGCGTTGGCCGCTCCGGTCCACGCCATCGCAGCCTATGACCCGTACTTTCACTACGTCGCGTTCCAGCGCATCGCGGGCGTGCTGAGCGAGAGCGCGAGCCGCACCTTCCGGTTTCGCGAGCAGGAGAAGCTCCACGAGGACATCATCGACGACGGGTTGGCGAAGATCTACCGCTCGCACCTCGCGGTGGCGGCGACGATAGCCGAAGAGGCCCAAGCCGGGCTGCACTGCGAGTTGCTGGAAGGCAAGCCGTGGCGCGCCATCGCCGACTATCTGCGCGCCACCCACGCGAGCCTGCTCGTGCTCGGCCGAACCGGTGTGCACGCCGATTGCGAGCTCGACATCGGGGGCAACGCCGAGAACCTCTTGCGCAGCGCGCCGTGTCACGTCTGGCTCGGGACCGCCGAATACGTGCCGCCCCTGGAAGTCGTCGCTCGCGAGACGATAGCGTGGACGGATGAAGCGCAGCAGACGCTGTTGCGGGTACCGGAGATGGCGCGACAGATGGCGCGTATCGCCGTATTGAACTATGCCCAGCAGCAAGGGCACACGCTCGTCACGGCAGCGCTGGTCGCCGCAGCGACCCAGGCCATGTGCCCGCACCGGCATGCACAGGCCGTAAGTCCCGCGGGACCGAAGTGGACAGAAGCTGCCGCCGCGCTGTTGCAGGAGATTTCCGACCCCGCCGTGCGCGGCGCGACCCGACACCGCGCCGAGAAGCGCGCCGCGCGTGCGGGCGCCGCGGAGGTGAACCCGCGCGACGTCGCGCCGTTCCTGGCCGCGGCCGAGACCTGGGCCGTCGGCGCATCCGATCCCTCGCGCGGCGAATAGCATAAGGGCCATGAACGAGCCCGCCCTTCGCCCGCACGCCGGCGTCGAGGCGCCCTATCTCGTCGCGTTCAACCTGACGCGACGCTGCAATCTGAACTGCGCTCACTGCTATCTCGACGCGGGTACCCGTGCGAGCGGTGATTCGGCGGAGCTCGACACCGCTGAAGTCACGCGCCTCATCGATCAGGTAGCGACACTGTCCACGCGCGCATTCATCGTCTTGACGGGCGGCGAGCCGCTGCTGCGGCCGGATCTCCCGGTGCTCGCGCGGCACGCGGCGGAACGGGGGCTGATGGTCGTGGTCGGCACCAACGGCACGCTGCTGACCGCACGGCGCCTGGAGGTGCTACAGGCTGCCGGCGTCCGGGCGCTCGGGATCAGTCTCGATTCACTCAGCGCGGACTATCACGATCGGTTCCGGGGCATGTCTGGCGCGTGGGAGAAGGCCATGATGGCCATCGAGGTGTGCCGGCGGGCGGGGATGATGTTCCAGATCCATTTCTCCGTCACCGACGAGAATGCCGGCGAATTGGACCGGATGATCGCGTTCGCCGCAACGGCCGGAGCGGCCGTGCTCAACGTCTTTTTTCTGGTGTGCACGGGACGCGGCGAAACCTTTACGAACGTGTCGCCGGCCGTGTACGAAGGCGTGCTCGCGCGTGTGGCGGAAGCCGCCGCCGAGGAAGCTTCAATACTGGTCCGCGCGCGCTGCGCGCCGCACTTCCAGCGCATCGCGCTCGAGCGCCGATCTGCGACGGGGACAGCCGCTTCGGCGCCGAGCGAGGCCGTGGGCTGTCTGGCAGGCAAGCGCTATTGCCGAATCACACCGGAGGGCACGCTCACACCGTGTCCTTACATGGACATCGCGGCAGGCACGTTGCGCGAGCGCAGCTTCGGCGAACTGTGGCAGGGATCGGCACTGTTTGCCCGCTTGCGTGCGCCGGCCCTGAGTGGCCGCTGCGGGATCTGCGAGTACCGCGAGCTGTGCGGCGGCTGCCGCGCTCGTCCACTGGCGCGGCACGCCGATCTCATGGGCGAGGATTTTCTGTGCGAGTACCTCCCCCGCGGCGGGGAAGTGATCCGCTTCGATCGCGCGCCTGCCGCAGAGACGGCATGGAGCCCGGAGGCCGAGACCCGACTCGCGCGCGTCCCTCCGTTCATACGCGGGTTCGTCAGGCAGCGCGCGGAGGACTATGCGCGGCAATGCGGTGCCGCGGCGGTGACGGTCGATCACCTCGAGACCCTGGCTCGGCGCCGCTTTGGCGACACGCGGCCGGCGTTCGCCTCGAGGCCGCCGCAGGAGGCGCCGTGATCGATGCGGCAGTGATCGGCGGCGGCATTTCGGGGCTTGCGGCCGCTCACGAACTCAGGCGCTGGGGCTACGAGGTCTGTGTTCTGGAACGTCAGCAGCGAGCCGGCGGCAACGCGATCTCCGAGCGCATCGACGGCTTTTTGATGGAACATGGGCCGAGTTCCATGAGCGGTGCCGATGGCGCGGTGGCCGAGCTTACGCGCGTCCTCGGCATCGATGGCCAGCGCTGCGATCTGGGCGCGAATGTTCGCTATCGATATCTGACGCGCAGTGATCATTTGCACCGCATCCGCACGCAGCCGTTCGCTTTCCTGCTTTCGAACTATCTTTCGTGGCGGGCCAGGGTGCGCCTAGCGGCCGAGTGGCTGGTGCCGGCGCGCAGCGACACAGCCGACGAGTCGGTCGCGCACTTCTGCCGGCGGCGTTTTGGCGCGGAGTTCGCTGCCGCAGTGGTCGATCCCCTGCTCGGCGGATTACGGGCCGCGCGTGCGGAAGAAACCTCCATGTCAGCCTGTTTCCCCGCCTTGGCCGCCATGGAACGCAAGCATGGGTCGGTGATTGGGGCCTTGTACGCGAATCGGGCCGCCGGCCGCACCATGCCGGGCCGGCGGCTCTACTCGTGGCGGGACGGCGTAGCAAACCTTCCGCGCGCGCTTGCCGCGAGCCTCGACAGCCTGGTTCGAACCGGCGTCGCGGTGCGCCGTATCCGGCCGCGGGGGCGCGGTTACAGTATCGACGCCGGGGGCGGCGCGTCCATCCTGGCGCGCGCAGTGATACTCGCCACTCAACCCCACGTCGCCGCAACGCTGCTCCAAGATATCGATACGGATACAGCCGACGCGGCGGCGGCGATTGATGCGCCGCCAATGGCGGTGGTTTTTCTCGGGTATCGGCGACACCAGGTCGAACACCCGCTGGACGGACTTGGCTACCTGACGGCGGAACGCGAAGGGCGGGCGGTGAGTGGAACGCTGTTCAATTCGACGATGTTTCCAGGCCGCGCGCCGAGCGGTTGCATAGCGCTCACGGCATATCTGGGCGGGGCACGGTCGCCATCATTGGCACGGCTGCCGGAACGCGATCTCATCGCGCTTGCGCGCGAGGAGTTTCACGAACTGCTGGGCGCGAGAGGAGCCCCGGTCGTGGCCAAAATCCGGCAGTGGGCTCGATCCCTGCCGCAATACCGGCTCGGACATGAATCGAAACTCGCCATCCTGCAGGCAGCCGGCGCGCGCAACCCCGGCGTATTCATCACCGGCAACTACTTCCGCGGGCCCTCGATGACGAACTGCATCGAGCAGGCTCGCGCGACTGCGCTGCGCGCCGCCGCCTTCCTTCGGGACAGCACGGCGCGCGGGGCGACATCCGGGTGCGGACCTCGAGGACTCGACGCATCGCCTCGGCCCGCCGACCTCGCCGCCGAGGGTTAGAGCGCCGCGCCGCGCAGATCTCGAGCCCGGTTCCATTGACCGTCCTCCCGTTGCGCGCCAGACCTCAGGCGCGGCGACGCGATGACAAGTGCACCGGCCGCGATGAGCCCACGAGCGGGGGCAGGTGCCGGGCCGGATGATCTGCTGCAATCCGGGCATGGCCGGCGCCCGCATACAGCGCGCGTGCGCAAGGCGACGGGGCGATCCGGGTAGCTGCGCCGCATTGCGGCCGCGCTTCGTAACCGTCCGGGCAAGTCACCTTGCCCGACTTGGCTGGAGTGGCTAGGCCGGCGACCACTGATGCGGTAGCAGTTCCTCGATCAAAACGCGCCTCCGCCGGCAGATAGATGGCCGCCTTGCCCTGGAAACCGAGTTTGATCAACGTCTCGCGCTGTGCGGCGGGGACCTGTGGCGGGATGTCGGCCTCGATCGCCGGCAAGTAGGTTTTGAAGCGGTTGTCGGGGCGCAGAAAGATGAGCCCCAGCACCGGCATCGAGTACTCGGCGGCGGTGAGCTTGGAGTTCGCCCGCATCTGGTCGGCGGCTTCCCAGAGTTCGTTTTCGAGTTGTTGGGCGTTCATTCATGGCGCTCATTGATGGGAAGTGCAGATTCGCGACCGTCGAGCGCCCAGTTTCGCCTGATGGCGCGATTCAGTTAAAGCGCACTTGCACTGATGACTGGCGCGGACGCCCTGGCTGGGAGGGTGTT